>CAYQMV010000033.1:0-26534 GCA_964418705.1 uncultured Sangeribacter sp. | reverse complement strand
GATACGTGACCATTACGGGATACGACTCCGATTCCGACCTCTACTATTTGGGCGTGCCGAACAGCGAAGTGCGTGTCGGATTGATGAAGAATCTTCTGCCGCTGTACGTTGATGTGGAGTCCACTGATGTGGACAGCAGCTCCGCGTTGGCTTCGGCGGCTCTGCGCAAAGGTGACATAGACAAGGCTATGGGGCTGCTTCAGTCAATACTCGCCTCCATACCCTATATGCGCGGTGACAAGAATATCTTGGAGGATGCCGAGAAAACGGAGGCGTACTACCACCGCTTCTTCTTTTTCTTCTTCCACTTGCTGCACAAGGAGGTTTCCGCCGAGGTGCGTAGCGCAAAAGGGGCTACGGACGTTGTGGTCAAGACGTGGAAGTATATTTACGTCATAGAGATCAAGATAGACTCCACCCCGGAGGAGGCGTTGCGCCAGATTGAGGAACGCGGCTACGCCGCCCCCTACCTCTCCGACGAACGAAGGGTGTTCAAAGTGGGCGTGAACTTCTCCACTTCCACACGCACCGTAGACCGCTGGGTGATCGGGGAGTGATGTTTGCTCCGACAATTCATTCTACCCTCAGCGTTTACGCAACTGCCAAAACGCCACGGCGGAGGCGGCAGCCACATTAAGGGAGTCAACATTGTACGACATGGGGATTTTCACAGTATAGTCGGCATCGGCAATCACCCGCGAGGGGAGTCCATCACCCTCGGTGCCCATGATTATGGCGAGCCTATCCACCGCGGCGAGCGACGGATCATCCAGAGAGATAGAATCATCAGTGAGGGCCATGGCAACAGTGGTGAAACCAAGCTCCTTCAACCGCGCGGCATCATCAATCCATGTCCAAGGTAGCAGGAACACTGAACCCATGGAGACACGCACCGCCCTACGGTTCAGTGGATCGCACGAGTCAGTGGTCAGCAACACCGCGTCAATACCCAATGCCGCCGCCGAACGGAATATGGCTCCTATATTGGTGGTATCCACCACCCCATGAATCACCACCACGCGCTTGGCACCGCGGCACACCTCCGCAACCGAAGGCATCGGCTTACGCTTCATGGCACAAAGCACACCACGTGTGAGCGTGTATCCCGTGAGCGATGAGAGCAGTTCCCTATCCCCGGTATAAACGGGAATATCGCCACAGCGGCGTATTATCTCAGCGGCATCACCCTCAATATGCTTGCGTTCACAGAGCAGAGACACCGCCTCATAGCCGGCATTCAACGCCACATTAATCACCTTGGGACTCTCCGCGATAAACAAACCTTGCAGCGCCAGCGGAGAACGGCGCAACTGAGCCTCAGTGAGCGATGAATACACCGCCACACCATCCATACACATATCCTTGATCTCTACAACCGCCATACTTGCTTATCTGATTTCAATCCTATCCAACATTCACAGAGCCATTCGCCAACGCCGCTTTCTCCTTAATTCTGCGCACCTGCCATACAAGCATTAACGTAGTGATCACCGTAGCCACCACATCGCATATAGGATAGCAGCTCCACACTCCGTCAAGTCCGAAGAACGGGGGGAGTATCATCAGCATAGGAATCATGAAGAGCACTTGACGCGTCAACGACAAGAACATGGCCTTACCCGCCATTCCAAGAGATTGGAAGAAGTTGGTGGAAACAATCTGGAATCCCACCATCCAGAATCCCAAAGTGGTGATACGCAAACAGTTCACCGCGCACTCTATCTGCGCCGGATCCTGCATAAACATCGCCGCGATCTGATAGGGGAAGACCATCCCCACCACCGCACCGACAGTGGTGGTGCAAAAACCTATCGTGGCTGCCAATCCAAACGTCTTAAACAATCGGTTGAGTCTGCCACTACCATAGTTATATCCTAAAATCGGCTGCATTCCCTGACATATACCAATCACCACCATCACAAATATTGTGACAAAGCGGTTGAAGACCACAACCGCCGCGATGGCGTTGTCGCCACCATACTTCACTAACGAAGTATTGACAATGGCATTGATCGAAGCGCCTGTGACGTTAATAAGGAACGGCGCCATACCAATGGAAATCACCGACTTCACCACCGGCCAACTGAACCGAAATATCCCTTTGCGGAACGCCAACGTATGTTTGCTATTGAAGAAGTGCCCCATCACGAAAAATGCCGTCACCACCATCGAAAGGTCGGTAGCCACCGCGGCGCCGCGGATGCCCCATCCGAAACCGAAAAGGAACAACGGAGCCAATATCACGTTCAATCCCGCTCCGATAAGGTTGGTGTACATAGCCTTGCCAGGGTACCCCGAGGCCCGCATCACGTTATTGTAGGAGAACGTCACATTCATAAGCACCATGCCCGGGAGCACCCACATAAGGAACTCATGCGCATAGGGTATAGTGTTGTCGGAAGCACCGAAAAGACGAAGTATCGGATCCAAGAAAATCGCAAAACATGTCATATAGGAGAGACCTATGATGATAGTCATCAACAAGGAGTTGCCGAGCACCATCTCCGCACGGTGCATATCATTCTGCCCCATCACTATGGAGATGCGTGTGGCGGCGCCGGCACCTATAAGCATACCGAACGCGGTGGCGATATTCATCACCGGGAACGTCACCGCGATACCGCTCACCACATTGGGGTCGTCGATGGCGTGACCTATGACCACGGAGTCGATAATATTATATATCGCCATCACCACCGTGCCCACCACAGCGGGGAGACTATATTTCATCAGCAGCTTACCCACAGGAGCATTACCCAACTCCCTAATTCTATCCATTGATTTCGTGTTATTCTGTAGCGTCATAACTTCCTATATTCCTACATTACCTTATTTTTGTCTATGGAATCACTCCATAGATATTGCAAAGTTACTAAATTTTAAGCGTCAGCGCAAATCAAAGACCCACGTTACCATAGCCACATCTCCGGCAAATCAAAGACCCGCGCTCTCCAGCAAAGCGGCATCAGCGAAAACAGAGTCGGTGGGAGCGTCGGCGATAATCCTCCCCGCCCCCATCACTATTGTGCGAGGACAAAGGGAACGCACCATCTCCATATCATGCGTGGCTACAAGCACTGTATGGGGCATACTCCGCACCAACGCTATAAGGTTGCGCCGCGACCGTGGATCAAGCGACGCCGTAGGCTCATCCATCACTAATATGGAGGGGTTCATGGAGAGCACCGATGCTATCGCGACGCTTTTCTTCTGTCCCTCAGAGAGCATATATGGGGCTTTATCTATGAGGTGCGACGCATCCACCATCGCCAACGCCCTCGCCACGCTCTCCGTCACCATCTCTTCGGAAAGATGCATATTACGCGGACCGAACGCCACCTCCTCCCGCACCGTAGGCATGAAAAGCTGGTCATCGGAATTTTGGAAAAGAATACCCACACGCTGACGCACCATGCGTACAGTGGACTTGTCAACCCCCACGCCATCCACCGTCACCACCCCCGACGAGGGGAGCAGCAACCCGTTGGTATGAAGCATAAGTGTGGACTTCCCGGCGCCATTGCAGCCTACCAACGCCACCTTCTCACCGGGGGATATTCTGAAACTCACATCGCAAAGGGCTTCACCTCCCATTGGATACGAATATGAAACGTGTTTAAATTCAAGCGCCATTAGTTAGTAGAGAGTAGAGAGCAGTTAGTAGATATTAGAGAATAGATATTAGTGAATAGATAAAAAACGGATGGCGACAAAAAAGGATGCCCAAAGGAGTAGATATACGGTGTCCGACAAACGCCAACCGCCACCGGACGGGGAATGAAATCTTCCGATAAAGCCACGAGCCTTCATCGCAAAGGATATATGCTTCGCCCTATCCACACCCCTCAGCAGAAGATGCACCACAATCATCGCCCATAGACGAATCGGGAAACGCGTCCTGCCATAACCACGCGAAACGCAGGCACGCCGGATATGCATCGCTTCATGGGCTATGATGGATATATACCTCGCTATCATCGCTATAAGTGTGGAGAAAAACACCGGCACTCCCAACCGTGACAATCCGGCACAGACAGCGTTGAGCGAAGAGGTGATCATCAGTACCGCCACGCCCTGCGCCAAAAGAATGCCGCGCAAAAGCAATGAAATAAAGGATGCCCATCCACGCGACACCGATATTCCAAAAGCATAAAACGCCACCCCCTTATCAAGCATGGGATTAAACATAGCCACCATCGCGACAAAGGGCAGAACCATCATGGATGCCACGAAAATCCGTTTATACCCCACCCCCGCCATGGTGGAGACCACCACCGGATAAATAAAATACAACGGCAGACGCGTAGGTTCATACAAGGATGTGGAGAGTATCGCCGACATATAAAGAAGAGTGACGATAATCTTGGCACGCACATCCACCCCTCCCAAGAAGACACACCTCGCCCTCTCCTCCTGCAATCCACATAATTGCAGGAGGTTCCGCTCCAACGACGACATACTCTATACCATCGCCTTACGAATCGACCACTCCAACCCATCGGGGGAGTCCGTCATGAAATAAGTGAATATAGCTATCACGATAATGGCTATTATTACCACCAACGCCACTATCCCTATCGAATCCAACCGACGGCGGTGCGCCTTCTTAACGGTGGCGGGGTTCACCGCCCCGTCATATAGAATTTCAGGACGCATACGCATCACCACCCATATCACAAACGCAGTGGCAACACCCTCGATTGCGCCTATCACAATATGAATAGGAATCATAAACATGGAGAAACGACTGAAAGAGAGCGCCGTCACCCCACTGAGCGTGGTTTCCAACGTCACCAACAAAGCGCCCACAACAAACGCGGTGACACTCGACGCAATAGATGCGATTAAAACACCGGCGAAAGATTTTCGACGGCTCACTATGGGGTGGAACACCGCCGGATAAACGATTAATGTGGAAACGGCACAGAGGTTGATTACGTTGCATCCCATAGCCATGATGCCGCCGTCACCCAACAAAAGGGCTTGAAGAAGAATCACTGCGGTAAGCGTGAGAAACGCCGCCCACGGACCGAGGAACGCCGCAAGGAGTATTCCTCCCACAATGTGTCCGCTGCTCCCGGTCGCCGGAATAGCGAAATTAAACATCTGCACCACAAAAATAAAGGCTCCGAACACCGCCATATAAGCGTATGTCTCAACGATGTCGGCACGAGTGTCGCGACGAAGTTTCACGATACTCAGTGCCATCATCGATGCTGCCACTACAGTAGTCACCCCTGCCACAGCAGGTGAAATTAATGCGTCCGATACATGCATAATCTACAAGATTAAGATTTTCTTCTAAAACGCACGGAGACTACTAAATGTTCGCGGACGCGCAGGCATCTACAGGGGGGGATTAATCCTCCAGCGTGGCGGCGAACTCCATCAAATAAGCCTTGATGAAATCATCTATGTCGCCATCCATCACTCCATTGACATCGGAGGTCTGATAGTTTGTGCGGTGGTCTTTCACACGACGGTCGTCGAAGACATAGCTGCGTATCTGACTACCCCACTCAATCTTCTTCTTCCCGGCCTCGATCTTAGCCTGCTCCGCCATGCGGTGCTGAAGTTCCTTTTCATAGAGGATGGACTTCAATTGTCGCATGGCGTTCTCTTTATTCTTAGGTTGGTCACGCGTCTCAGTGTTCTCAATGAGAATCTCCTCCTCCTCACCGGTGTAGGGGTCTTTGTATTGGTATCTCAACCTCACTCCCGACTCCACCTTGTTCACGTTCTGACCACCGGCGCCGCCGCTGCGGAAAGTATCCCACGACACACATGCCGGCGACACATTAATCTCAATTGTGTCGTCGACCAAGGGGGTCACAAACACGGAGGCGAAGGAGGTCATACGCTTGCCTTGAGCATTGTAAGGGCTCACCCTCACCAGACGATGCACTCCATTCTCACTCTTGAGATAGCCATAAACATAATCACCCTCAATATTGATGGTGGCTGATTTTATGCCGGCGTCATCACCCTCCAAAAGTTGGGATATCGAGGTCTTATAGCCATGCTTCTCCGCCCAACGGAGATACAGACGCATAAGCATTTGCGCCCAATCCTGGCTCTCGGTGCCTCCGGCCCCGGAATTGATTTTAAGCACCACTCCAAGCTTATCCTCCTCACGGCGCAACATATTGCGCAGCTCCAGATTCTCCAACGAGGCAGCCACCACAGCATATTGGGCATCCACCTCCTCTTCAGTGACCAAGCCCTCCTTCACGAAATCAAACGCAAGGGAAAGCTCCTCCACCTGCTTGTCAAGCTCGGCGTAGCTATCTATCCAAAAGTGTAAATCCTTAATCTTTTTCATCTGCGCCTCCGCCTTGGCACGGTCATCCCAAAAATCCGCCACGTGGGTGCGCAACTCCTCCTCCTCGACTTCTATTTTCTTACTGTCGATGTCAAAGATACCTCCTCAACGCGAGCTTGCGTTCTATCGTCTCTTTTAGCACTTCTTGTGTGATCATTCTACTAATGTTTTTGTGTTTTTTATATTAAATATTTAGACAATAAAGATTATATTCATCTTAATATTATCCTTATATCATTTAATGACGTTGCAAAGTTAACAAAAATAGCTAACTTTGCTTGAATTTTCACGACAAAGCATAATATTAACCGTCGTAATTCGTTATAAAGACAACTATTTTGACTTATATCAAAGAAAAAAAAACAATATGAAAAGGATACTTTATTTTCTATTCATTACTCTCCTATTGACCGGGTGCAGCGCATCAAAACAGAACATAACGTATCTCAGTGACCTCTCCGAATCCAACGATGGGGTGCTGGGGGTGAAATATAAACCGCTGACCATTCAAGTGGATGATGAATTGGTGATTAATGTATCCTCCGAAGTACCCACAGCCACCACTGTGTATAACTTGCCGTTCAACAACACGACATACAAGGAGGAGATACCCCTACAAAACACTCAGATAAAATTCCAGACATATATCGTCAACAGCACCGGCGATATTCAATTCCCTATCCTCGGCAAAGTACATGCCGCAGGGATGACCACCTCCGGACTCGCCGAATATCTCAAAGAGAGAATCGGCGAAACTGTTGAGAACCCCATAGTACGTGTGGAATTGGTGAACTTCAAAGTGCAGGTCACCGGCGACGTGAAGGATCCGCAAACAATCAAAGTCTCCTCCGAACGCTTCACCATACTTGACGCAATAGCCGCCGCCGGCGACTTCAATGTCTCCGGACGCCGCGACAACGTGCTTGTGATACGCGAAGAGGACGGCGAAGTGAAATACCACCGCGTGGACCTCTCCAACTCCAAAGCGTTGGAATCCCCATACTACTACCTCCGTCAGAACGATGTGATATATGTGGAACCGGGACAGTTGAAAAAGGATGAACTCACCTATTCCCCCCGCCGCACCTTCAATGTGTCAATTGCATCTATTTTAGTAAGCTCAGCATCCGTGATCGCATCCCTCGTAATCGCGTTCGCGAAATAACACTCGCATAATAACACATCGCAATATAACACTCGCATTAAATTAATCGAAACATCTTCAATCAAACAGATAAAATGGCAACTCTCAAAGACGCTGACAAGCCACAGATTCCCGTGGAATTAACTAAAAAATTATTATTGAAACATTGGTATTGGTTCGCAATATCACTTGTGTTTTTCCTCGGCGTGGGATTTCTGTACTTGAAAGTGAAAGCACCGCTCTACAATGTGTACGGAACCATGATGTTCAACCAAAATGAAGATGAGAGCGCACAACAAGGGCTGCTCGGCTCTCTTATGTCAAGTTTCTCCATGGGGAATAGCTCATGGGTGTCGGTGGAGGACGAAATATTCAAAATCCAAGCACATTCCACTCTGAAGAAGCTAACCATCGAATTGGGACTAAATAGGGCCTATGTCACCAAACCGGGATTACTCAAAAAGAAAATATACCACTTTAATGACTCGCCGCTGAAGATAGAGATTCCCGAAGAGGTGCTCGACACCATGACCTATGCCACTGATTTCCGCATCAAAATCTCGGACAACGGCAAGGAAATCCATGTGAAAGTAAAACAAGGAGAATACAGGACTGTCTTTGACGATGATATCAAAGGATTTCCACACAACATACAGACCCCTTTGGGAATGTTCACAATCACCACAACCCCCTATTTCAAGCCCGAAGAGGATTTGGATTTCAGGGCCAACCTATGCAGTGCGGACTTCTACGTGTCAGACTTCAGGGAACATTTCGGTGTGGCTATGGAATCGAAGAAATCCAACGCAATCACGCTCCAGACAGAGAATTGCAACATTGAAATGGGAAAGGCGATAATCAATCACCTGATGGACATCTACAATAAAGGTACAATCGAGGATAGGGAAGCACAATCACGCGCAACCCTCCAATTCCTTGAGGAACGTCTTGTGGCACTCTATAAAGACCTTGACGGCTCAGAAACCACCATCGCCAACTATAAAAGGACCAACAATATCGTGGATCCTGACGTGGAAGCGAAGTATATCTTCGACCTCAAGCAACAAGCAGACAGCTCGCTGATAGAGCTTGAAGCCCAATTGGCCATACTACGCATGGTGAAGGAGTTCCTCGACGGAGAACAGAACCGCTATGCGCTCATCCCGTTCGCCGGAGGTGCCAAGGTGTTTGAACAAGGGAGCGGCATCACTGCATCCATCGACGCTTACAACACATTGGCATTGGAACACATGAAGCTTGAATCCAACGCCAAAGGGAGCAACACCGTCCTCAAACAGATAGAAAGCCAATTGGACGCTCTCCGCAAAAACCTCATAATCAGCGTGGACAGAACCATCAGTGCCACCAAGATCTCAGAGAAACGAATTTCCGGAGAGAATGGTCAAATACAATCACGCATCACCTCCATGCCGAAAATGGAGCAAGACCTTACCAATCTCTACCGCGACAAAGAGATAAAAAACCAAGTTTACGCATACCTTCTTCAAAAACGCGAAGAGACAGAAATCAAGCTGTCACGCGTGCTCCCCTCCGGTAAAATCATCGATGAAGCATACGTGGATCCGGAACAGGAATCCCCTAAAAAGGGGCTTGTAATCGCAGCAATGATTTTCCTCGCTGTGGCAGTTCCCTCCACAATACTTTACATTAGAAACCGCAAATGCCTTGTTGACAAAGAGCAAAAGCAACACATCAAAGAGATGGAAAAGGAGATGAATGAAATCATCGGCTAATGGATAAGACGTACAATCAAACAAAATTCTTCACATGGCTCTTTCTTGGAGTGATATGGGTTTTAGGCACGTACCTATTCCCCATCCAAGAGACAATGCCGTCGCTACAGTCATCACTCGCTCCGACATTCCGTCTCATCGGTGACGCAATCATAGTGATGATGGGCATAGCGGTGATGCGCAATAAGTTTGATATACTCTTCCTCGCCGGGTTTGTGGTAATCACCCTCATTTCCAACAATCTCAACGGAGACGGCATCATGGTATGGGCGAATGGTATGCGCCACTATATCCCGTTTCTTTTTATAATCCCAATAATCCGCTTCCTCACCGCCACGAAGCCACGCGCCGAGTATTTCATCACCTCTATGGACAAGACGCTATATGCGTTCCTTTGGGTACAGGTGCCTTGTACGATATATCAGTGCATTCTTTACGGGGCTTTTGACAACGTGGGCGGATCTTACGGATGGATGATGTCGCCTGTGGTGTCAACGACCCTATACATCACATCTTTCTATCTAATCATCCGCAATTGGGACTATGGTATCTCCATAAGAAATAATATTAAGGAGAATTGGAAACTGATTCTCTTACTGCTTCCATCGTATCTCAACGAGACTAAAATCTCGTTTATCTATCTCGCACTATTTTTCCTTCTCCTCATCCCTATGTATAAGCAATTCGTTCGACTAATCATCGTGGCAATTCCGCTTATAATGGCAGCTCTCTTCTTCGTTGGATTTCTATACCTCTCCTTGGTCAATACCCATGGTGAGGATATTTTCTCAAAAGAGTACATGGAATATTATATGTATGGCGATGAAGACGCACAAGAGTATATATTGGAATATTTCCTCCAAGATGACAATATCGATCCCACACAGGGAGATATCGCTCGCGGCATTAAATTCATGGCAGTCCCGACCATCATGGACGATAAGCCGCACGCATGGCTTTTCGGCTATGGAATAGGTCAATTCAAAGGGGGTAGCATGACAGACCTGACTCCGTTCGCAAAACAATACGAATGGCTAATCACCGGAACTGTCATGGCAGGATTCCAATGGATTTTAGAGTTGGGAATCATCGGCACCGCATGGATAGTATGCTACCTCCTCTTCGTATTTCAAATCTTCAAGAAAAGGGCCAAGCGCGAAATGCGCATACAATGGTACATGGGAATAGTGACAATCCTTCTGATACCCTATCAGAACATCTTCGTGATTCTTCCATTCTCAATGATATACATGTATATCATCTTCATGAGTTCACACTGGAAAGTGAACACGATTCTTCCCCATGGCGATCGGAAAGTGGAGCCATAGCACTTATAAAACATAAAAACTGGCGCAATTTTTGCTAAAAGGTGATTGACAGCATTGCTCTGACAATGCCTGTCTGACAATGCCTATAATTCAATGACAATGAGCAACCAAGAATATAACCAAAAAGAAGAGGAGCAACTATCAGCGGAGTCTGCAAACGCTGAAAACGTAGCTGAAAACACTGAGAAAGAGGCACCCGGAGCCAATGAAGAGGCTGAGGTGTCGGAGTTAGACCAATTGAAATCGGAACTCGCTGAGGAGAAGAAGCAATATCTTTTCCTCCGTGCGGAGTTTGACAACTTCCGTAAGCGCACCATCGCAGAAAAAACGGAACTTATCAAAAATGGCGGAGAGCAGGCGTTTAAAGGTCTTCTCCCCATCATCGACGATTTCGAACGCGGGCTGAAGGCCAATAAGGAATCCAACGCCGACTCCGCAGTAGTGGAGGGGATGGAACTCATTTACAATAAACTCAAAAAATATCTCGAACAAAACGGTGTGAAAGAATTCGGCGATGAAATGGAGTTTGACACCGACCGCCACGAAGCAGTGGCTATGGTGCCGGTTCCCGATGAATCACTGAAAGGGAAAATCATTGACACCGTAGAAAAAGGATATATGATAAACGACAAAGTGCTACGTCACGCAAAAGTGGTGGTAGGTCAAAAATAAGGAAGCTTGACAATGGCAACGAAAAGAGATTATTATGAAGTGCTCGGTGTGGAGAAAAACGCCACCGATGAAGAACTTAAAAAAGCTTATCGTAAGTTAGCTCTCAAATACCACCCCGACAGGAACCCCGGCGACAAAGAGGCTGAAGAAAAATTCAAAGAGGCGGCGGAAGCATACGACGTACTTAGCAACCACGACAAACGCGCACGCTACGACCAATTCGGACACAATATGGGATCTGCCGGAGGGGGCTTCGGCGGAGGTTTTGAAGGCTTCGGCGGAGGTATGTCGATGGAGGATATTTTCCAACAATTCGGCAATATCTTCGGCGGCGGCGGCTTTGGCGGCTTCAGCAGCCGCGGCGGAGGCGCACGCAGAACCCGCAAAGGCACTGATATAAGAGTTAAAATCAAAGTGACGCTTGAGGACGTGAACAATGGTGTCACTAAAAAGATAAAAGTGCCATGCCTGGTGGCGGATCCCGATTGTAAAGGCACCGGTGCCAAAAACGGCACAGAAATGCACACATGCTCGCGATGCAATGGATCAGGCTACGTGATCGGCGTGCAACAAAGCATCTTCGGAACTGTGCAAACACAAAACGTTTGTCCAGAGTGCAACGGCGAAGGTAAAGTCATCACCGAACGTTGTGAACACTGCCATGGCGAAGGTGTGATACGCAAAGACGAAATTATAGAAATCAACATTCCCGCCGGAGTGGAGGATGGCATGGAGCTGTCGCTCCGCGGCAAAGGCAATGCGGTGCGCGGGGGTGTCAATGGCGATTTACGAATCCTCATTCAGGAGGAACGTGACGCCGAACTTATCCGCGACGGCGAGGATTTGATATACAACCTTATGCTTGACTTCCCCACCGCGGCACTTGGCGGCACCGCCGAGGTACCCACCGTGGGAGGTATGGCACGCTTAAAAATAGCCCCCGGCACTCAACCCGGCAAAGTGCTACGTATGCGTGGCAAAGGTCTTCCAAAGCTTAACTCCAACACACGCGGCGATTTGCTCGTGAACGTGATGGTGTATGTCCCGGAACAACTCACAGAGGAGGAGAAAAAAGCCATAGAGGCTCTCCGAGGCACTCCAAACGTCACCCCCAACAAATCTACCGTCTCACGCATCTTCAGCCGTCTACGCCACATTTTCAACGGTGCGGCTGAATAGCAACAAATCAACTTACACTTCCACATAACACCGAAATAACCCCCGCTGCGCAATTACCGTGCAGTGGGGTTTATTTTGTTCTTAATTTACTATTAATTTGGCGTATAAAAAGAAATCAGCCCCGCCATGCGGCGGAGCTGACATTCATCATCTATTATTGTTAAAGCCTATTGACTAATTACGGGGACCGCGGTTTCCACCATCACGACGGGGACCGCGCGGACCATTATTATCATGACGGGGAGCGCCACCCTCGCGGCGTGGGCCATTATTGTCACGACGGGGAGCACCACCCTCACGACGGGGACGGGGCTGTGGCTCCACATATCCCTCCGGTTTCGGTTGGAGAGCGCGCATAGACAAGCGGTACTTACCTGTTTTCTTATCAATCTCAATAAGTTTCACTGTAAGCTCATCACCCTCCTTGATGCCGCTCTGCTCCATAGAGTCAAGACGGTTCCAAGAAATCTCGCTGATGTGGAGAAGTCCGTCTTTGCCGGGCATGAACTCCACAAACGCACCGAAGTCGAGGATAGAACGCACCTTGCCGGTGTAGACCTCTCCCTCCTCAGGCACCGCAACGATAGCTTTGATACGTGCCAACGCCGCATCGATAGAGGCTTTGTCTTTGGATGCGATCTCCACTCTTCCGATGCCGAGTTCCTCATCCTCATCAATGGAGATAGTGGCTCCGGTCTCCTCTTGAATGCCTTGGATAACCTTTCCTTGAGGACCGATTACCGCACCGATCATCTCTTTAGGTATCTCTATTGTAATCAATCGGGGAACATGAGGTTTGTAATCCTCACGCGGAGCGGGGATTGTCTCATTTATTATATTAAGGATATGGAGACGGCCTTCACGTGCTTGGTTGAGCGCTTGCTCAAGAACCTCATAGCTAAGACCGTCGCACTTGATATCCATCTGAGTGGCAGTGATACCGTTCACAGTACCTGTCACCTTGAAGTCCATGTCACCAAGGTGATCCTCATCACCGAGGATATCGGAAAGAATGGCGTATTTCACATTTCCGGCGTCGGAGATAAGACCCATAGCCACGCCAGCCACAGGACGTTTCATCTTCACGCCCGCGTCAAGGAGTGCGAGTGTACCGCCACACACGGTAGCCATTGAAGAGGAGCCGTTAGACTCAAGGATATCGCTGACGATGCGGCAAGTGTAGGGGAACCCGTCGGGGAACATACGTTTAAGAGCGCGGTGCGCCAAGTTGCCGTGACCGATTTCACGACGACCGACACCACGTACCGGACGCGCCTCACCGGTGGAGAAGGGGGGGAAGTTATAGTGGAGCAAGAAGCGCTCTTTGCTTTGATTGAGCACGTCGTCCACGATTTTCTCGTCAAGAGTGGTACCTAATGTGCAAGTCACAAGGGCCTGAGTCTCACCACGGGTGAACACAGCCGCTCCGTGAGGTCCGGGAAGATAGTCGGTTTCACACCATATAGGACGTATCTCTGTGGTTTTACGTCCGTCAAGACGGATACCCTCATCAAGGACACAGCGGCGCATAGCCTCTTTCTCCACATCGTGGTAGTAGCGTTTCACCATTGCGATGCGTTGGTCCTCGTTATATTTTTCAAGTTGCTCCTCGGTGAGTTCGGGAAGAGCTTCGATATATTCTTCGCAGATAGCGTCGAATGACTCGGCACGCCAATGTTTGTCGGCGCTGCCGGTGCGTGCTATCGCGTATGCTTTGTCGTAGCATTTAGCGTGTACGTCGGCACGGAGTTCATCATCATTCACTTCGTGGCAATACTCGCGTTTCACCTCTTTGCCCGCTTCCTTCATCAATTCGATTTGGACAAGGCAATGTTTTTTGATTTCTGCGTGAGCCACTTTGAGGGCCTCAAGGAGTTCAGCCTCCGACACCTCATTCATCTCACCCTCCACCATCATGATGTTATCGTATGTGGCGCCGACCATAAGTTCGATATCGGCTTTATCCATTTGCGAGAATGTGGGGTTGATTACCCATTGTCCCTCGACACGCGCCACACGCACCTCGGAGATAGGTCCGTTGAAAGGTATGTCGCTGCACGCGAGAGCCGCGGATGCCGCAATACCGGCGAGAGCGTCGGGAGCGTCGTTTTCGTCAGCGGAGTAAAGAGTGACGTTTACGAAAGTCTCTGCATGGTAATTGTCGGGGAAAAGGGGACGCAGCACACGGTCCACTAATCGGGAAGTGAGAATTTCATAGTCGCTGGCGCGTCCTTCTCTTTTCAAGAAACCTCCGGGATAGCGTCCTATGGAGGCGTATTTCTCTTTATATTCCACAGTAAGAGGCATGAAGTCAACGCCCTCGTTGGCGTCTTGTGCCGAGCATACTGTTGCTAACAACATGGTGTTGCCCATGCGTACTTCTACTGCGCCATCGGCTTGCTTCGCAAGTTTGCCGGTCTCGAGGGTTATCACGCGACCATCGCTAAGCTCAATGGACTTCTTGATTGGCTTTAACATAAAATTTATTTTTCTTTCCTTCTTAAATTCGTGCAAAGTTACAAAACTTTGGCGGCATTTCCCAGAAAATTGTTGTATATTTGCACCTCAATTTAAATAAATTATGCAATCACACTCTTTTAAAGGTGGCAAAATAGCCAGATTAGCCTTTCTCGGACTAATTATTGCCGGAATGGCATCATGCTCCGACCCCTCGTTTAAAATCAAGGGAGAGATCAGCGGTGCGGATGATAAATCAGTGATTTTGGAAAAAGCGGACTTCGGCGGCAGATGGATCGAAGTGGACTCCACACGCACCGACGCCGACGGGACCTTCTGTATCGTATACCCAGCCCCCGAATCTCCGGAAATCTACCGTTTGAACATGGAGGGCAGCTATATATATGTGCCTATCGACAGCATCGATGTGGTGACAGTGAAAGCGGACATCTCCTCCGTAGGAGGCACATACACCCTCAGCGGAACTCCGGGGGCGGAGAAGATGACAATCTTTGAAAACGAACTCCGCGGACGCTCCCTCGCTCAATGCGACTCCATATTCAAACGCAAAATATATGGTGAGATAATACGCGGCGGCAAAGGCGACATAATGTCGTACTATGTCTTGACACGCGTGGTGGACAACCAACCCCTATATAACCCGGAGAATCCCGCCGACGAACCTTATTTTGCGGCTGTGGCAACGGCATACAAGCAGTACCATCCCACCGACCCACGCGCCACGATGCTTGAAAGCATGGCCCTCCAAGCACGCCGTCACAAAAACCAAATCAAAGGCAAGAAGAATGTGGTGGAAGCGAGCGAAACCTCAATAATAGATATGGAGTTCAACGATGCAAACGGCACTCCGCGCCGTCTATCATCATACACATCCAACGGACGGCCCACACTCCTTATCTTCTCCCTTCTCTCCGACGACAAATCTCCGGAGATCACACGGGAAATCTCAAAGCTATACGAAAAATACAAGGGGAAAATAAATTTCTACCAAGTATGCCTCGACAACGACATCACAGCATGGCACGAAGCGTCAAAAGCACTTCCGTGGGTGGTGGTGCTCGACAAAGAGGGCACCTCGTCGCACACCGCGTTAAGCTACAACGTCCGCACCCTCCCGGCATTCTATATCTACAACGCCAAGGGTGAACTGAGCGCACGCGCCGATTCTTTCTCCAGTTTGGAAAGCCGACTCGCGGCGTTCTAAAAAGGACTAAATCAGCATTACAACCAAATCAGGATACAAATAATATAGATGAGAACACTTAAAATCATAATGGCGGCATCACTCTTGTCGCCATTATTTTTAAATGCACAAGAGAATGACGAACCGAAAATCCACGTTCGTCCCACAGGTTTAATAGAGATGGACGCCGGATTCGCCACCGGGAAAGATACGGAACTCCTCAAGGGAGGAGCGGATTTGCCCGATGTACGCGTGGGCGTCATGGCTGACTACGGAAATTGGGAAGCGAAGATAGATGTGGGCTACGCCTACGGAAAAGTGGGGTTAAAAAATATAACCCTAAAATACAATTTCGATGAAAGAAACTTCGTAATCGCCGGAAACCTCATCCACCAATTCGGAATGAACACCACCTACGCGGCATCGCGCAAAAGCACGTTTGAAGAACCGCTCAGCAATGAGACATTCAATATTCCGAGGAAATTAGGCGTAATGTACCAACACAGCGGGGCGCAGCTCTTCGCCGCCGCCAGCGTACACCTGGAGACCACCGCAAGCACACTGACACCGAACCAATCCGACGGACAGGGCTACGGAATTCTGTCGCGTGCGGCTTACCATCCGATAAGTAGCGGCGGCAACGTGGTTCATGTGGGCATCTCCGGAGGATTCGCCACCCCGCAATATAGCGAAGTGGAAAGCGAGAACCATAAGATAGTGACCCTATCGGCATGCTTCCCCACAAGGATAGAACGCGTCTCCGCCATCTCCGCCACCGTGGACCACGCCATGAATATGTTCAAGCTAAGCCCTGAACTTCTGTTGGCAAAGGATCACGTGGCTCTGGAGAGCCAATACTATTTCGCACAAGTGAACAGGCGCGACAACCTCCAGGCATACAGGGCGCAAGGAGCATACGCCACCGTGCGCGGACTCCTTATAGGACGTGGCTATAAATACTCGGATGTGCTCGGCGAGTTGGCGGAACCCACCAAAGGGTCATTGGAATGTGCGGTAAACTACAACTACACCACCCTATCCGACAGCCGCACCGGAATTTATGGAGGAAGGCTCAACGATGTGTCGTGTACGTTCACCTATTACTTCAACAAGTATATATTGGCACGTCTGCGCTATGGCTACACCCATCGCTGGGACAACGCCAACGCACCACGCTCAAGCGTCAGCTTTTTGCAGATGCGTATGCAGATAGCTTTTTAACAAAAAGCGGCTCGCGAGATTCTCGCGGGCCGCTCTTTGTTAGACGAAAAAGTTCTTATGCCATAAGAAACATTTTACTTGCCCAAGCCTTCAGCGGGTTTGAACTTCACGACTTTCTTAGCGGGGATTTGAATTTTCTCCTTAGTCATGGGGTTAATTCCTGTGCGGGCCTCTTTTTGTACGGTTTGGAATGTGCCGAAACCGATAAGGGCTACCTTGTCGTCTTTAGCGAGAGCTTGGGAAATAGCTTCCAAACAAGCTTCGAGGGCTGCTTTTGCAGCGGTCTTGCTGAGTGCTGCCTTGGCAGCGATTTCATTGGTTAAATCTGTCTTGTTCATACTATCTATTTAGTTAGAGTAGAATTACATGGCGCAAATTTAAGTAATTTACTCTATTATGCAAAGGATTTGCAACGAAATTTCGTCTAAATCATTAATTTTTCCTTATATTAAGTCCTTTTTTTAGCTATACGGAGAGAAATTTGTATCTTTGCCGTATGAATTACAATCGAACTTCCGGAGGTTGGAAAAGCATCCCTCCAGTGACTATGAATCTTATAATCATCAACGTATTGGTATGGTTGGTGGAATTTATCTTCCCCTCAATGGGAGATAAAATAGTGAACTTCTTAGGACTGCATTATTGGGGCGCGGAGAGATTCAATCCGCTGCAAGTGGTCACGTACATGTTCGTACACGACAACGGAGGCATCACCCACATTTTCTTCAATATGTTCAGCCTTTACATGTTCGGGCGATTGATGGAGATGGTATGGGGGAGCCGTAGATTCCTCATCTACTACATGGTATGCGGTGTGGGTGCCGCCGCTATTCAAGAGATTGTGTGGCACTTCACGTACATGCAGGAGTACATAAGCAACCTCGCTCCGCTCAACAATATAAGCGTGGGAGAGATGGCTTCCGTGGTGAAACATGCAATCGCGGTCCACGATGTGGAGTTCATCAACGCAATTGAATCATACAAAAATATGATTGTGTGCGTCGGTGCGTCAGGAGCAGTATTCGGAATACTCTTGGGGTTCGCGTTCGTATTCCCCAACATTCCACTATACCTTTTCTTCATCCCGGTGCCCATCAAAGCCAAATATATGGTGATCGGCTATGCCGTACTCGAATTCTTCCTCGGAGTGACCCCAGGAGTGGGAGGCACGGTGGCGCATTTCGCACACCTCGGAGGTATGATTTTCGGCTTGGTATTGCTGCTTATATGGAAGAAAAAGGGCACTCTCAACGGAAGAATCATAAGATAAACATCATTCCTTTACCCATTAGGAAGATATGATAACCTACCAACGATTATCCGCCACAGCGAAACTGATCATCCTGAACGCGGCGATTTTTCTGATTCTCGCGCTCTGCTTGATGATAGGGGGAGCTACGGCGCATATAGGCGACATAGTGGCGTTGCCGTCGGATATCGCTCTCGCGGTACGCCGTCCGTGGAGCCTGGTCACATATATGTTTGTCCACTTCAACCTGTGGCATCTGCTTGTGAATATGTTGTGGCTCCTTATGTGCGGACGTATCCTCGCCCTCACGGTGCGTGACCACATTTTATGGGCGGTATATATCACCGGTGGGTTGGTGGGTGGTCTGCTCTATTTGTGCGGCAGCCAACTGACGGGGGGGATATCGTCGCTATGCGGAGCTTCGGCGTCGGTCATCGCGCTAATGGTGGTGGCGGGGCTACGCTCCCCAAATATGGAAGTGTCGCTCTTTCTGCTCGGAAATATACGTCTGAAATGGGTGGTTGGGGTAGCAATTCTTATCCTCTTCATCGGGGGTGGAAGTTTCTTCGCACACTTAGGGGGCGTGATTGCCGGAGGCGGATGCTACGCCTACTTCTTCATACGTACACCGCGACGTAAAAACGGCAAACTCCAAAAACAGAAAAAACGCGAAGTAAAGAAAGTCAAACAAGCCATGCTACGACACCGCGCCGATAACCAACGGCTCGATGAATTGATTGATAAGATACGAATTTCAGGGTATCAATCGTTAAACGTTAAAGAGCAGCGTGAACTCTCGGAGCTTACCAAGCGTCTAAAAAAGGATGAATAACTGAAACAAATAAGATTTACTACATAACACTATGACATTCAACCCCATAAAGATAGCGTTCAGGCTGTGTGCGAAGATAGCGTCCATTCTTCTCTTCGCGCTCACCGTGGCGGCGGCATACGGAGGCTACGTGCCGCCATACCTATGGAGCATCCCGGCGCTACTGACGTTGGTTTATCCTTACTTGTTGATTGCCACGGTGGTTGTGGGATTGCTATGGCTCATCAGCCGCACCTATATGCCGGTGATATTGGCGGCGGTGACGGTGGCGGCATCCGTGCCGGCGGCGGGAGTGGCGTTCCCGATGGCGTGGAGCAAGACCCCAAAACAGAACGACACCACTTTCTCTCTCCTAACCTACAATATATTGGGGATGCGGGATCAAGAGGACCCCGACACGCCATATAAACGATCATTGCAATATCTTATAGACTCCAAAGCCGACATTATATGCCTGCAGGAACTATATTCACTCCCCGACAGGAACCATCTCTCCGAGGAGATGAAAGCGCAACTCGACACTCTCAAGAGCATCTATCCTTTCATAATCAACGGAGACTACGAAGATTTCACGCTACTCTCCAAATACCCCGCGGTGAGAAAAGATATATCAATCCCGATGCATAACTGCGCCGCACGCTATAGGGTGCGCGTGAATGGCAAATCTTTCGATATCCTCAGCGTCCATCTCACCTCGTTCCGTCTGTCAGACGATGAAAAGGGTGTGATAGAGGATATCAACTCCGTACACACAGCAAAGGAAAAGGCTTCGGAGTTCAAACATAACGTGCTCCACAAGCTCACCTCCGCTTTTCAGGAGCGTAGCGTGAATGCGGAATTGGTGCGGTCCGTGGTGGACGATCTCGACGCCACCGCCATTGTTTGCGGTGATTTCAACGATGTGCCAGCCTCGTGGGCGTACCGACGACTCAAAGGCGACGACTTCACTGACGCTTACGGTCATTGCGGCTTCGGGCCTATGATTACTTTCAACAAACACAATTTCTATTTCCATATAGACCACGTGCTTTACCGAGGAAATCTCGAAGCCTTGAAAGTGTCGAGGGGAAATCTGAAAGCCTCAGACCATTACCCCGTGTTGACGCACTTCAGATTCACCGACAAGGCGGCCAAAAGCCAATGAAATCAGAAACAACATAAATTAAAAACAATATAAACTATTAATAGAGATAATGAACCGAACACTATTAACTGCCGCGGTGGCAATAACTCTTGGCACCGCTACAAATCCTCTTACCATGCAAGCCGCAGAGAGAGAAAATCCGTTCTTGAAACCATACGAGACGGTTTACGGTATCCCTCCTTTTGAGGAGATACGCATCTCCGATTTCATTCCCGCCATCAAAGCGGGCGTGGAGGAACAAAACCAAATCATCAACAACATCGTGCGTGTGCGTTCCACTCCGGATTTCGACAACACAATCCTTCCGTTGGAGAACGCGAGCCCTATCCTCGACCGCGTGAAAGGTATATTCTACCACTACACCGAAGCCATGACCTCCGCGGAGTTAGAAGAGGTGGCTGACGAAGCCATCCCCATGCTCAACGACGCTTCCAACAGCATCTACCTCAACGACTTGCTATTTCAACGCATCAAACAGGTCTACGACACACGCGACAAAGCGAAACTCACCGCGGTGCAAAAACGCGTGGTGGAGAAATACTACCGCGAATTTTGCGAGCGCGGCGCCGCTTTGAGCGCTGATAAGAAAGCGGAATTGGTGAAAGTGAACGATGAATTGTCGAAACTCTTCCTCACCTACAACCGCAATCTTCTGAACGCCACCAACGCATTCTATATCACTGTTTACGACAAAGAGGATCTTGCCGGGCTCCCCCAATCCTCCGTGGCTGTGGCTGCCGAAGAGGCTGAAGCACGCGGACTAAAGGGTCTATGGGTGTTCACTCTCCATGCTCCCAGCCGTCTCCCGGTGCTGCAATACGCCGATTCACGCGGATTGCGCGAAGCCATGTATAAAGGCTACACCTCATTGGCTTCCACCGGAGCATACGACAACGCTCCCGTAATCGAGCAAATCGTAGCCCTCCGTAAGAAAAAAGCTGAAATCATGGGCTTCGACAATTTCGCCCAAATGATGACCTCACGCGTTATGGCGAAGACTCCCGAAGCCGCCGAAGCCCTGCTATACCAAGTCTTTGAACCGGCGAAACGCCGCAGCGCCGAAGAGGTGGCTGATATGCAAGCATACGTCAACAACCATGGCGGCAACTTCACCATCGAACCGTGGGACTATTACTACTACGCCGAGAAAGTGAAAGGTGAGAAATTCAATCTCGATGAGAATGAGTTGCGCCCCTACTTCGAACTTAGCAACGTGCTCAAAGGTCTCTTCTACTGCGCCGAGAAACTCTACGGCATTAAGCTTGTGGAGATGCCCGACGCGCCCAAATATATGGATGAGGTGACTGTCTACGACGTACAGGATGCCAAAAGCGGCAAACATATCGCCGTGTTCATGACCGACTACTTCCCCCGCGCTTCCAAACGCCAAGGCGCATGGATGGAGCAACTCCAAGGTGCCGGAATATACGAAGACGGTCAATACCGCCGTCCCATCGTCTACAACGTAGGCAACTTCACACGCCCCTCCGGCGAGACTCCCTCGCTTCTGACCCTCGACGAGTTGGAAACAACTTTCCATGAGTTCGGACACGCACTGCAAGGAATGTTGACCACCGCTCCCTACAGATCCATCGCCGGCACCAACGTGGACCGCGACTATGTGGAGATGTGTTCTCAGATAAATGAGCATTGGGCCACAGATCCCGAAGTGCTTAAGATATATGCCAAACATTACAAAACCGGCGAAGTGATTCCCGATTCTTTGATTTCAAAAATGGAGGCTTCTTCCAAATTCAACCAAGGTTTCGTCACCACCGAGCTCGCCGGCGCCGCCATTCTTGACCTTGAATGGGGCAAATGCGACGGCAAAGATGTGGATGCCCATGAGTTTGAAAAAGCCGTGGCTGACAAAATCGGAATGCCTAAAGAGATCACTTTCCGCTACCGCTCCCCCTACTTCAAACATATCTTCAGCGGCGACGAGTACGCTTCCGGCTACTACACATACCTCTGGGCCCAGGTGCTTGAAGCAGACGCATGGGAATTGTTTGAGCAAAAGGGAATCTTCGATGCTAAAACCGCCGCGTCGTTCAAGAAAAACATCCTTGAATCCGGCGACACCGAGGATCCGTCAGTGCTCTTCAAACGCTTCCGCGGACATAATCCCGACGCTTCCGCTCTGCTCCGCCTACGCGGCCTCGACAAATAATGCGGCGGCGTTCACGCAATTTGCTAATATAATTATAAAATATTAATTTTGTGGCGTTATACACTTCGGTGTATAACGCCTTTTTTATAACCGACAGAATGAGAATACAGAAGGATTTGAAAATAGCAGTGGCAGGCACCGGCTACGTAGGATTAAGTATAGCTACACTATTGTCGCAACACCACCACGTTACGGCGGTGGACGTGATTCCTGAAAAGGTGGAGATGATCAACAACCGCGTCTCCCCCATCCAAGATGAATACATTGAAAAATTCCTCAAAGAGAAAGAGTTGAACCTCACCGCCACTCTCGACGGAGCGACGGCGTATAAAGAGGCTGACTTCGTGGTCATCGCCGCACCTACCAACTACGACCCCGTGAAAAACTATTTCGACACATCACACGTCGAAGAGGTCATACAATTGGTGATGAGCGTGAATCCAAACGCCGTCATGGTGATAAAAAGCACCGTCCCCGTAGGTTATTCCGAAGGTGTGAGAAAAAAATTCAACTCCGACAACATCATCTTCTCTCCGGAGTTTCTGCGTGAAAGCAAGGCGCTATACGACAACCTCTATCCCTCGCGCATCATCATAGGCCGTCCGGAAGGGGATTCCCGTCTCGATGAAGCGGCGCACACATTCGCGTCATTGCTCCAAGAAGGGGCTTTGAAACCTGACGTGGAAACGCTATTCATGGGTCTGACTGAGGCGGAAGCGGTGAAACTCTTCGCAAACACCTACCTCGCACTGCGCGTGAGCTATTTCAATGAACTTGACACATATGCCGAGATGAAAGGTCTCGACACTAAAGCCATCATCAATGGTATATGCCTTGACCCCAGAATCGGGAACCACTATAATAACCCCTCATTCGGATACGGAGGCTATTGTCTTCCAAAAGATACCAAGCAGCTCCTCGCAAACTACGCCGATGTTCCGGAGAACCTCATCGAAGCTATCGTGGAGAGCAACCGCACACGCAAGGACTTCATAGCCGACCAGGTGCTTAACAAAGCCGGATACTACGATTATTGTGAACATGGGGAATTCAATCCTCACGTTGAAAAGGTATGCACCATCGGAGTCTACCGTCTAACAATGAAATCCAACAGCGACAACTTCCGTCAATCCTCTATCCAAGGAGTGATGAAGCGCATCAAAGCCAAAGGCGCGGAGGTCTTGATCTACGAGCCTACATTGGAGAACGGATCCACATTCTTCGGCAGCAAAGTGGTGAACGATATTGATGAATTTAAACGCCGATGCCAGACGATCATAGCCAACCGCTACGATTCCATGCTCGACGACGTGAAGGAGAAAGTCTATTCACGCGACATCTTCAAGCGCGACTGATTCCATACGGATTCCTTCCTCTCCGATTCCACTCTGACACCACTCTCTGAGATTCTACAAGGTGTAAATAAGCGACAGCGTCGCCGCGATAGGGGTGTTTTTCCCACCGAATCCGGGGATAAACCATGGCGATGAGTTATCGGCGTCATTAACCTTGAATTTAAGGTGATACCTCACGCTCCATCCCATGGAAACACGGGAGAAGAGCTTGACCCGCAATCCCGCCACTATCTCGCCGTAAAGCGCCGACGCTTTTTCTCCTAATATATCATAAGTGTGGGTGACGCCCCAATATTCAGGGGTGACGCTCACATTTTTCACATCATAGCTGAACGAAGAGAAACCGCCGCGCACACCCATGAAAACGGCATAGTCGGGATTACTGTTAAACATGAAATTATAGTCAATGCCGAGCTTGGCATAAAACGAGGGCTTACCCTTATATGTATAGTTGCCCGTCTTGGGGGTGCTGTCGGCATATCCCATTCCCAGCTCCAGCGTTGGGAAGAATCTGTTGTGAAGGGAGACAGTCGCCCATACATCGTAACTGCCGTAGGATTGCCCGGCGAGCTTCATTATCGCATCGCAGAAGTTCACTCCCACCAACACTCCGGAGTACAACGGATGGTCGTAGCCACGTTTCACCGTGGCGAGGGTATCCTCCTCCCACACAAGCACCGGCTCCTTCAGCGGATTGCCATGCTTATCATAGTAGTGCAATGTCGGAGCCGCGGTCTTATTATCCTCATTCTCCACCGGAGTGACCTTGCGGTCTTGCGCCGAAACTATACCGACACATGCCAATAATATGGCGGCGATCATGATGCGTAATTTAATTTTCATCATTCAAATCCTCCCACCACATTATCATTTAAATATATCCTTATGTTCACTTCCGAAATATTATCAATCACTCCACGGGGACAAGTCACCGAATCTATCACATTGCCGGTGGTGGTAATCTCCTTGATTTCGTATTTATATATAGCGCCGCACTCCTCGGAAACAAAGTATGGCACCTCATTATATCTGAAAGTGACGGTATCGGTGATGCCGGCGAGTGACTCGGTGAGATACTCAAACACATAGCTTGTCTCACCCTTCTCCAACTCCAAAGGCATATAGACCTGTTGGAAATAGTATCCGGCGGCGAGATACAAGCTATCCGGAGCGCCCACACCACGTATAGCCACAGAATCGATATAGACTTCACGCGGACTCTCCGTGGAACTATAGAAACCCGCCAATGGAAGCGAGTTTTTATTATCGTAGCACTCATGCGATGTACACCCCACCAACGTCCATAGGACCACGATGGATGCCGTCAACACCGCCATGCAATATCTCATGCTTCTTTTATTCATTGAAGTTGATTTCCGACTTAATGTTGTACGTGTTGCGTTCTCCGGAATTACGCATGATTAGCTCCCCGACAAAGCCGGTGGTGAAAAACTGTATGCCCATCACCATCGCCGCCAATCCCAAATAGAAATAGACCGACTTAGTGAGATAGAAATAATAGTCATCCACACACATGCTCACTATCTTAAGCACTATCACAACCATTGCGGCGACAAAGCCCACGAAAAACATCAATGAGCCAAGAAGTCCGAAGAAGTGCATAGGTTTCTTCCCGAATTTTGTTTGGAACCACAATGTGCCGAGATCAAGGTATCCGTTCACAAAGCGGTCAAGCCCGAACTTTGTCTTTCCATACTTGCGCGCCTGGTGGTGTACCACCTTCTCGCCGATCTTGTCGTAGCCGGCGTTCTTCGCCAAATAAGGGATATAGCGGTGCATATCGCCATAGACCTCTATGCTCTTCACCACCTCTTTGCGGTATGCCTTCAAGCCGCAATTGAAGTCGTGAAGATTCTTTATGCCGCTCACTCTGCGTGCGGCGGCGTTGAAAAGCTTCGTGGGAAGGGTTTTGCTGAGAGGATCATATCTTTTCCGCTTCCATCCCGACACCAAATCGTAGCCATCCTCCATAATCATGCGGTAAAGCTCCGGAATCTCATCGGGGCTGTCTTGGAGATCGGCGTCCATGGTTATCACCACATCCCCCGAGGCGTGCTGAAAGCCGACATAAAGAGCCGGCGACTTTCCATAGTTGCGTTTGAAGGAGACACCCTTCACCGCGCTGTCCGCTTTGGAAAGACGTTGAACCTCGCTCCATGACCCATCGGTGGAGCCGTCGTCCATGAATATCACCTCATAGGTGAAGCCATGGGCGCGCATCACTCTTTGAATCCAATCATAGAGTTCTCCTAAGGATTCCTCCTCATTATATAATGGTACGACTACGGATATATCCATTTCAAATCTTTATTTTGTCGAGTCATAGTATTCCTATGGCTTGTAATTTCCTACAAAAATACAAAAATATCCTCAAACAAAAGTCATTTACATAGAAAAAGGAGACAGCTTGTCGCTTGTCTCCTCTTCGGCGCTTCAAGATGGGCTTGAACCAACGACCCCCTGATTAACAGTCAGGTGCTCT
>CAYQMV010000032.1:0-27661 GCA_964418705.1 uncultured Sangeribacter sp. | reverse complement strand
AAAACAGCTAAAGCCAAATCAAATAAAAAGGTCGCAAAAAAATAAAAATTTGAGATAGTCGCTTAAACTTTTACCCTTTCGCGGTGTCTATTATATGTAAGGTGATTGTCGCCGACATTATCTTGCAAATAATAAAACAATGTTCAGCGACAAAAACGGAGCTACTGCCGAGGCAGGGCTCCGTTTTTCATTTGTCCCTTATTTTCCATTTTCAGAAATTAATGCTAACTTTGTGCCTACATAGAGGCGCGTCCTCGCTTAATAGACCAACCGACAGAATAATATGAAACAATTGAATGCAATATCACTGTTTTCAGGTGCGATGGGGCTTGACCTTGGTGTGGAAAAGGCAGGCTTCGACATCCGTGTCTGTTGTGAAATGAACAAGGTCGCATGCCAAACCATACGTAAGAACTCAGATATACCGGTCATTGAGGGAGATATAACGTCTGTCTCTACTGATGAGATACTTAGGACAGCGAATTTGTCCGCTGAGGATGTGGACTTAGTTGTCGGCGGTCCCCCGTGCCAGGCTTTCTCCAGTGCGGGACGGCAGCGTGGTTTGGCTGATCTGAGGGGTAACGTGATAATTCAATACCTCCGTGTAATCGAAGAAATTAAACCCAAATTCTTTATCCTGGAGAATGTGCGGGGTCTATTATCCGCAAAGCTGAATATCGTACCTCCCAAATTTGAGAAATACGCCCATATCGTTGAAGAGAACGGCAGTGTGTTGTTCTATCTGTCGGAGCGTTTTAAAGAATTAGGCTACACTATCAGCTTCGCTTTGTTTAATTCCGCAAATTATGGCGTCCCACAGATACGTGAACGAATGATCATATTCGGCAACAGAGGGGAGGAGAGGATTCCATTGCCTGCTCCCACCCATAGTGCGGACGGCTTTAACGGAACATCCAAATGGGTGACGTTGAAGGATGCCATTGGCGATTTGAAAGAGCCTGACGACACCGAATATCTGCCACTCCGTGAGAAGAATAAAGAGGTTATGAAGCTCATAAAGGAAGGTGGCAATTGGACATCATTGCCGGTGGAAACCGCTAAGGAGGCAATGGGTAAAGCTTTCGATTTGAGCGGAGGCAAAACAGGATTCTTGAGGAGACTCTCTTTCGCAAAACCATCCCCGACTCTTGTGACGTGCCCTACGATGCCGGCGACCCTGCTTTGCCACCCGACGGAGTTGCGTCCGCTCAGCATCAAGGAGTATGCCAGAATCCAGCAATTCCCTGATAGTTGGAATTTCCAAGGTAAAATTATCGACATATACAAGCAGATAGGCAACGCCGTCCCGGTAGGCCTCGGATATATGGCTGCCAACAATATCATTAATTTCATCAATGGCAACCGTACGGAAGTTCGTAATGGTGTCCCATATTCTCGCTATAAAGGCACTACGGATTCTGAATTCTTCGCAAATTTTAGACAAAAGCTCAATATTCAACCCTCACTATTTGATTAACTGATTATTATGCCCGCATCGATTTCCGATCTAATTGAAAAAGGGTGTTCTCTCATTATGAAGAACTCCCTAAGGAACAGCTTTAGAGAGAAGCTGCGTATTATAGGCTCTCATTATAGCACATTGGAGTGCTTTGTAAATGCCCATATAGATGATTACAACGCTTTCAAGACCGTTGAGGGCGAACCTTGCTTTAAGAAACTGACGGATAAGGAGGCGGAAACGATCAACTCGCTGAAACGTCAAATCTCCGTCAACGAAACTGTTGAACAGAATTTCATTGCCATTTTGACATCTGATTTTATAGATAAACAGATGCGGATGCTTGAATCGCTCTCCATTGATAGGCTTAACGCAAATCCAATGTTGTGTAGGGCGTTGAATTTCCAAACCCCCGGCGAGATGGTGAGATACAACGCCTATGCGGCTGTCTCTCGCAGTATCGTCACATCAATGGGATTCCTGATACAGAATCTACTCCTATATTCGAGTGAATATGTTTTCGACGGTAAAAATTATAAGGAGGGAGATAAGACTAAATTCGACATTGTGGTTGATTCTCTTAACGGAGTGCGTTCCTACATTGAGGTCAAGAGTGGTCCCAACGACTTGGATGTAGCTCAAATCAAACACTATAAGACGGAGATTGAGAAAGTCGAAAAACATGGATACAAGGGCTTCATTGGCATAACGTATGGTAGGCGCGGCGATGAGTCGGTCTCTTTAGGTCTTCTTGAAAATTACTTGCCTAAATGGGATAAACGCACCCTTATAGGCCAGGAGTTGTGGGACTATGTCACATCAAATCCTGATTACCACGACATTCTTATGGCTAAGATACAGCAGGTGGCGGTCTCTTTCCTCGGTATGGATAGCATTGTCGTCAAAATTGAGGATAGAATTTCCCGGCTCACGGTCGAATTTGAAAATAAATTCACCTCATTGGAGGAATACTACTCCTCTCTTTGGTGATTAAGGCGGTGGATGGGTGAAATATGTGATTGGGGCTATTCGTGGTGGTAGGGTTCGCCGCGGAGGATGGTGCAGGCGCGGTAAATCTGTTCGATGAAGAAGAGACGCACCATCTCATGGTTGAACGTCATCTTGGAGAGCGACACTTTCTCATCGCAGCGGCGGTGTACCTCCTCGGAGAAACCGTAAGGCCCTCCGATGCAGAAGACTATCCGCTTCTTCCCCGCAGCCATGCGCTTCTCCAAATATGAGGCGAACTCCATCGACGTGCGTTCCTTGCCGTGCTCGTCGAGTAGCACCACATGGTCCGAACTCTGGAAGTAGTCCATAAACATCCGCCCCTCACGGCTCTTCTGCTCACCCTCCGACAGCGATTTCGTGTTGCGCAGGTCGGGGAGGGTCTCGAAGCGGAAACTCACATAGCGGCTCAGCCGCTTCTTATACTCCTCCATCCCCGTCAAAAGATAGGCGGAGTTGGTTTTGCCTATTGCAAGTACTACGATTTCCATATTTTTTTAGTAACTTCGCAGCAAAATTAATAAATCTCGGCAATATTATAAAGCAACGCTACAAAGTAACGCTATAAAGCGGCGTTATAGAACAACGTTGTAAAACAACACTTATAAAGCAACAATATAAAACAACACTTATGGAAACCAGACAGAAGCTAATAGATGACTTATTGAACTTGGCTTTCGCCGAGGATATCGGCGACGGCGATCACACCACTCTATCCACCATCCCCGCTAACATCATCGGCAAAGCGCGTTTGCTCGTGAAAGAGGCGGGAGTAATCGCCGGTGTGGATATCGCCCAAAAGGTGCTACATAAGGTTGACCCCTCAATCAAGGTGGAGGTGATGATCCACGACGGTGAACGCGTGAAAGTGGGGGACGTGGCGTTTGTCGCCGAGGGTCCGGAGCGTTCGCTCCTCACCGCCGAGCGCACCATGCTCAATATCATGCAGCGCATGAGCGGTATCGCCACCATGACCGCCTCCTACCAAGACCTGCTCAAAGGCACTAAAGCCAAGGTGCTCGACACCCGCAAGACAACTCCCGGTATGCGTATCCTCGAAAAGGACGCGGTGGCTATCGGCGGCGGCAAAAACCACAGAATAGGTCTCTTCGACATGATTCTTATCAAAGATAACCATATCGACTTCGCCGGTGGCGTGGAGAAAGCCCTCGACGCCGCGAAAAACTATTGCGTCGAGCATGGCAAAGACCTCAAGATTGAGATTGAGGCGCGAAGTATCGACGACGTGAAGCGCATCCTCGAGCATGGCGGCGCCGACAGGGTGATGTTCGACAATTTCACCCCCGAGAAGACACGTGAGGCTGTGAAGCTCGTCGATGGCCGTCTGGAGACGGAATCATCCGGCGGAATCACTATGGAGAACCTCCGCGCCTATGGTGAGACAGGGGTTGACTTCATCTCCGTGGGCGCTCTGACTCACTCCGTCAAGGGCCTCGATATGTCGTTCAAGGCGATCAAGGATTGATAATACAACGTAACGTAACCCCCCCCGATAGGGGTGCGACGTAATGAAATAGGGGTGCGACGTAATGAAATAGGGGATGCGCGGTTCATTCATGACTGCGCATCCCCTTTATCAATGGCTTAATAAACTGACTATTCAATCAGATAGCATTTTATCTTGCCCAAAGGGAGGTTTCCCTCCAGCTGGAGTGGTATGTAGGGCGCTTCCGTGGCTATCCACGTGTCCATATCGTCCGAGGATTTCTTTCCACCGTCGGAGGTGAAGTTGAATCGGATATGGTACGCCAGGCGTTTTTTGCCGCTGCGCAGTTTTAGAGTCTCCACTCCCATATTGCGAATAGTAATGGTTTCAGACTTTGATCCGGAGAAGATGATTTTCTTCATCGAATACCCTTTCTTTATCGCGGAATAATCCACGGTGCGGAGGTAGTAGAAGATGCTGAGCATGTCAAACGCCTCCTGGCGCGAGGAGAATGTCTTGTTGCTCTTCTTCACATTCCCGTCCTTTATTTTGGTGCGGTCGGCTTTGGCGATGATGTTCTGCCCGGAGTAATTATAGGTGATCACATCGCGTCCGTATTTATCCCCCTCGTGTGCTATTTTCTCATAGCGCACCGGGCGGAAAGGGTCGGCGAGGATGGTCGATTTGAGTGTGTCGCGCACCATAAACACGTTGTCGGCCCATGGCTTTGTGCGCGCCGCGAGCACCGCGTGGTAGTTCTTTCCGCTGCGGCGGAGAGTCACTGTGGCTTCCCCGGCGTCCTTCACCACCACGCCCCATTTATACGTGATCACATAGCGTAGTGTCTCGTTGGGGAACGTGGTCGCCCCGTATATGGGGAGCAGCGACAACAGCATCGCCGCGCTCAGCATCAGCTTTCTTAATCTACATTTCATAGTTGCTAATTCGTTCTTTCCTCCTTTGACAACCTTAGAAGCGTTAGGTTTAATGCTCCATGATGCGTGCCCCGTCGTTAGGCTTGCGGTTGGGCTTACGGTTAGGCGTGCCTAAAAAAAGAAACCGCTTCATTCCCTGAAGCGGTGTCAAACCTTTAACATTTAAAAAACATGAAAACTTGTGGAGCATACCAGACTCGAACTGGTCACCTCTTGACTGCCAGTCAAACGCTCTAGCCAGATGAGCTAATGCCCCGGGAGGTTTATGGCGCAAAGTTACACACTTTCCTCCAATCCACAAAATTTTTCGCCAATTATTTTCTTTTTTTTTGTGGTTATTTATTTTTTTGTTAACTTTGAATTGTTAAACCAAACATCGCCGTTAGATGTTTAGTATGTGTGGCGGAACGGATGCCCTCTATGACGGCGCTCTCCGCCGACACATGCCATTTGGTGAAACATTTTAATAAACCTAAAGGAAAAGAAAGATGAAACCATTCCCGATTATCGCAGCCGTGATTGGCGGAGCTATCGCCGGCGCCGCCGTGGGCCTTATGATCGCTCCCGACAAAGGCAGCAAAACGCGTAGAAAGATTGTTGATCTCCTCAAGGAGAAGGGTATCTGTCTGAAAAAAGACAAGATGGATGAACTCGCCGAAGAGATTGAAGATCAATTGGATTAATTCATTCGCGATTAACTGACTCGCGATTAACTGACTCGCGATTAACTGATTCGTGATTAATTTATTTGTGATTAACTAATTTGAGTAGCAAAATGAAAGCATTGAACATACTGTACGCTTTCCTTGGCGGTGCCGTGGTTGGCTGCGCCGCCGCCGTTCTCTTCGCCCCGGAGAAGGGTGAGGATGTGCGCGCCAAAGTAAAGGCTTTGGTCAAAAAAAGAGGCCTCAATATCAGCGACTCCGACGTAGACGCCCTCGTGGCTGAACTCTCCGCCGCCGTGGAGGACTAATTTAGAAGATACTGAACCGCGCTTGAGTTTCCGGTGTGCCCACAGGCATCCGGAGGCTCTCGCCGCTATCAACATCGTCAGGCATAAATGAAAAATAAAAAAATGGAGAGTCTCAGGACTCTGTTCACACTCCTGAAACGCTACGCCTCGGCGCATATAGAGTACGCCAAGCTTAGCGCCGCCGAGAAATTCACGCTCCTCGCCGGTGCCCTGGCGGTCGGTGTCGTCCTCCTTATGTGCGTGGCTTTTATGCTCGTGTTCTTCGGGCTCGCGTGTGTGGAGGCCTTGAAATCAATCATGCACCCGGCTTTCGCATACCTCGCCACCGGATTCATATTCCTCGTAGCCGCTATCGTGGTAGTGATGGTGAAAAAAACTTTTATTCTGAACCCCATATCCCGTTTTATCACCGCGATTCTCTTCGACAAACGTCCTGAGGATAAGTAGCGGACACGCCAGGCATGGACACGCCTGGCGACAAATAAAAACGTAGACACAAAACCCCGTAGACTATGATAGAGAAACAAGAGCGCCTCGCCTCAAAGCTCATGAAGGTGGGGGAAGCTGATAAATTCGACGGATACACTATCGAGGAACTCCGCTTCCGCAAAGCGGTGGTGGACGTGAAACGCACATATATTAAGGAGAAGATGCAGAGCGAATGGTCGCGCCTCGTGGGCGACGGCGTGGGCCCCCTGCGTGCCGGGAAAAAGGGCGGAAAAGCCGTGTCGGGGAATATGCTCGGCAAGGTCATGAAAGTCTTCTCCTACACCGATTATATCGCTATCGGAATAGCCCTCTTCAAGGGCACGAGAAAAGTTATCTCCCTCTTCAAAAAGAAATCTTAATGTAACCCATGCCGCCCGATGTCGGCAGCCGACACCGATGTTGACGAGGACGGCTCTTAATTTAAACTATCCAGGAATGAAAAATTTTTATTGCGCCGCCGTGCGTGTGGCTCCCTCCGGTGAGGGCGTATGTGATAAAGAGAGTGTATGTGATTTTCTGACCGCATGGCTCGGCGACATAGGCTATGATTCGTTCACTACCGATGAGGAGGGTGTCAAAGCTTACATCGCCGAGGAGTCTTTCGATGCCGCCGCGCTCGACGCCGCCATAGCGCAATTCCCACTCCCCGGGGTGAAGCTCTCGCTGACCACCTCTTTCGTGGAGGGTGAGGATTGGAATGCCGAATGGGAGAAGAATTATTTCCAACCGATCGTGGTGGGGGAGCGCTGTGTGGTGCACAGTTCTTTCCATCATGACGTGCCCGCGGCGCAATATGATATCGTGGTGGATCCTAAAATGGCGTTCGGCACCGGACACCACGCCACTACTTTCCTTATGCTCTCATTCCTGCTCGACAACGACATACAAGGGAAAAGCGTGATTGACATGGGCACCGGCACCGGCATCCTCGCCATCCTCGCCGCCATGCGCGGCGCCTCGGAGACGCACGGCATCGAAATAGACCCCGACGCGCACGCCAACGCCCTTGAAAACGCCGCGCTCAACGGCGTGGACGTGGACCTTATCTGTGGCGACGCCTCCGCACTCGATCAGCTCCCCGACGCCGACATATTCCTCGCGAATATCAACAGAAATATCATTCTCGCCGACATTGACCGTTATGCCCAACGAATAAAAAGCAACGGACTCCTCGTGGTCAGCGGTTTCTATGAATCAGACCTTGATATGATAATTAAAGCCGCTGATATTGAGGGATTTGACTTTGTAGATAAAGCTGTGAGGGAGAACTGGACAAGGGCTGTATTCCGCCGCCGATGAAAATTTTTTCGCATGAATACGCAATTTTTTTTGCGCATATCGCGGATTATTACTAATTTTGAATTTGGAAGTCGATGTGGAACTTCCAAACAGATTAATAACTTAAAACAGATTTGCCTATAGATATACCAGTACTTTTAATTATAAAAGAACAAGAAATGGTAAATATTACAAGCATGACCGACGAGCAATTGGTCAAAGCTTATGCGCAAGGCAACAACGAGGCTTTTGATTTCCTCTTAAGAAAATACGAGGAGAAACTCTTTGCCTACATTATCAGAGTTGTGAAGAACGAGGATATCGCCAACGATATCTTCCAAGATACTTTTGTCAAAGCGATAATGACTATCAAGCAGGGGAGATACACCGAATCCGGCAAATTCCCGGCTTGGATCACACGCATCGCGCATAACCTAATCATTGACTTCTATCGTCAGGAGAAATCGGAGAATCTGCAATCCGCGGATGATGCCGATGTGGATTTGCTTAACAGAAAGGAACTTGCCGAGGAGACAATCGAAGATATCATTGTCTCTCGCCAGCAGATGGAGGATGTGAAATTCCTTCTCGAACTCCTTCCGGACTCGCAGCGCGAAGTGCTCACCATGAGATACTATCGCAACATGAGCTTCAAGGAGATCGCCGAAGCCACCGATGTCAGCATCAACACAGCCCTCGGACGTATGCGCTATGGTATCCTCAATCTGAGGAGATTGGCGACGGAACACGCGGTGATTCTCACCGTCTGATGCCTGCGCCGTGTTTTTCCACAGCTTGGGATAGGGGAGCGGTCGCACGCCCTACCCCCTTGTGTATGCGCCTTTTACCATTGAACGACGTTTTTAAAAAATCTGATAATAATAGGGGATGCCCGTGAGGACGCCCCTTTTTTGTAAATAAATTACTTGGGCGTTATAGCGTAAATAATGAGGTGTTATAAATAAAATTATACAGGCGTTATAACGTAAATTATGGGGCGTTATAAATAAATTATGCGATAGGAAAAATAATTTACACAATCGTGCGTTATATAGTTGTAATCACAAAGTTATTTGCCTATGACACATACTTCTACATTTGACTTTATGAATACATCTAAGGTAATATCAGGTAAGAAACCGCGGCAAAGCACGGTGGAGTTCATCCGTCAGTTCGCCCGCTCATGTGTCGCTATGACAACCATCTCGGATAGTAGATGTATTTCGATGAATTAGACATAAAGGAGGCTCCGTCATCAACGACGCGGAGCCTCTTTTTATTTCTTTCTTATGTGTTTTCGAAGCTATACACTCGAAAACGCGACTTATATCGCCGCGTCCTCGAACCGTATCCGCGCTTTCACAATCTCCTTCTCTTCGCCGCGGATGAGGAACGTGGTGCCGGCATCCTCGCGGCGCGACAATATCTTCACCTCCTCGTCGTAATGCCCCTCGTTGATGAACGCTATCTCGAAGCGCTGCACGTGGTGGCGGTCGTAGAGCGACAGCGGAAACTGGTTGAGCAGCAGCTGGATATATCTCAACGTGTTGACATGGCGGTAGAAATCAATGTCGGTGTATGCGAAGCGGTAGGTCGCCTCCCGGTCCCAGTTGTCGCCGCGGTGGCGTTGCTGGCGCGCCATGTCGCACACCCTCGCCGAGATCATATCCTCGCCTAAAGTGAGGTGGCTGAGTCCGACGTTGGTGTGGTGTTTAAGGTCTATCACCATCCATATCGAACGCGCTTGGCAGATCACGCGCCCCTCCTTGTCGAGAAGGTGGAAACAACGTTCCGAATAGTGTCTGTTCCATCCCTCTATCCATGTGATGATGCTGTATTCTTCGTTTACGGCGGGGTAGCGCGCCGCCTCTATCGTCAACCGCGACAGTACCCATCCCGCACCCTCCATCGCCGGATTACCTATCCCCAGCGAGTTGGCATGGTCGGTGGCGATCCCTATAAGGCGCGACACCAGCATCACCATCGATATCTCACCCCGGGCGTTTCCCTCCGCCGCGGAGACGTAAAAATGTTTTTCTAACTCCTTTTCCATGCCGCAAAGATAGCAATTTGTTTTCTCTTTTCATTAAAATTTAGTAAATTTGCACCACTTAATTCTAACTCAAAAATTAGAGCAATTATGTCAATAAAACCATTCCACTACCAGGAGCCTTTTCCACTTGGCCCCGACACTACGGAATATCGTTTGATTACTGATAAGTATGTAAAAGTGGAGAATTGGAACGGTCATGAAATGCTTGTGGTGGAGCCCGAGGCTCTCACTGTGTTAGCTAATGCCGCTACCCGTGATAACTCTTTCCTGCTTCGCCGTGAACATAACGAGATGGTCGCTAAGATCCTTTCTGACCCCGAGGCTTCCGAAAACGACAAGTTTGTCGCGCTCACCATGTTGCGCAACGCCGAGGTCTCCGCGAAAGGTGTACTCCCCGTTTGTCAGGACACCGGCACCGCCATCTGCTCCGCTTACAAGGGTCAGAGTGTGTGGACCGGTTGCAACGACGAAGAGAAAATAGCTCTTGGAGTTTATAAAACTTACACTGAAAACAACCTTCGTTACTCTCAAAACGCGCCCCTCACAATGTATGAGGAGGTCAACACCGGATGCAATCTCCCCGCGCAGATTGAAATCCACGCCGAAGAGGGCGACGAGTATAAGTTCCTTTTTGTAGCCAAAGGTGGCGGTTCCGCCAACAAAACTTACCTCTATCAAGAGACTAAGGCCCTGCTGAACCCCAAAACCTTGGTGCCTTTCCTTATTGAGAAAATGAAGACTCTCGGCACCGCCGCGTGTCCTCCCTACCATATCGCTTTCGTAATCGGCGGCACCTCCGCGGAGATGAACCTCGCCACCGTGAAGAAAGCTTCTGTGAAATACTACGACAACCTCCCCACTACCGGCAATGAATATGGCCGCGCGTTCCGCGATGTGGAATTGGAGAAGGAACTCCTCAAAGCCGCTCAGGAAATCGGCCTCGGCGCTCAATTCGGGGGTAAGTATTTCGCTCACGATATCCGCGTGATACGCTTGCCGCGCCACGGCGCTTCCGTGCCTGTGGGTCTCGGTGTCAGCTGCTCCGCCGACAGAAACATCAAAGCCAAAATCAACCGCCAGGGTCTCTGGCTTGAGAAACTCGATGAGTTCCCCGCGGAGCTTATCCCTGCGGAGATGAGAAACAAAGGTGAGGGCGAAGTAGTCAAAATCGACCTCAACAGACCTATGGCGGAGGTGCTTGCCGAGTTGGACAAATACCCCGTTTCCACCCGTCTGTCGCTCAAAGGAACAATCATCGTGGGCCGCGACATCGCACACGCCAAGATCAAAGAGCGTCTCGACAACGGCGAGGCTATGCCGGAGTATCTCAAAAACCACCCCATCTACTACGCTGGTCCCGCCAAGAAACCGGAGGATATGGCTTCAGGCTCTTTCGGTCCCACCACTGCCGGACGTATGGACTCATACGTTGACCAATTCCAGGCCGCCGGCGGCTCAATGATCATGATCGCCAAGGGCAACCGCAGCCAGCAAGTCACCGACGCTTGCCAACGCCACGGCGGTTTCTACCTCGGCTCCATCGGCGGCGCCGCCGCGATCCTCGCCCAAAACTCCATCAAGAGCGTAGAGTGCCTTGAGTATCCCGAACTCGGCATGGAGGCTATTTGGAAAATCGAAGTGGAGGATTTCCCCGCGTTCATCCTCGTGGACAACAAGGGCAACGACTTCTTTAAGCAGCTCAAACCCACTTGCGGCGCATGCGCTTTGAATAAAAAGTAATTTAGTAATAGACAGTGATATACGGTGTCCAAACCGCATAGAAAAATAATCACGCCGCACAAGCGGCATCGTAAATTAGGCACGCTGCGCGGACAGCAACGTTCTCCTAAAAGCGTAATCATAGCGGGAGCAACCTTCGGGATGCTCTCGCTTATGTGCGCTTGTAGTCCCGTGCGCCACGTGCCCGACGGAGAGTACCTCCTCGACAAGGTCGCTGTCTCCGTAAATGATTCTTCAGGGTCTAAATCCACATTCACTCAGGAGGAGTTGCTAAACTACCTCCGCCAGCTCCCTAACCATAAGCTGCTATGGAAAGTGAAGATGCAGCTCGGTGTCTACAACATGAGCGGCAAAGACAGCACCAAATGGTATAATAAGCTGGCGCGCCGCCTCGGCGAAGCCCCGGTGATATTCGATGAGGAACTCACCGCGCAATCCCAACGCCAGCTCCAGCGAGCTTTCGTAAACCAGGGCTTCCTCCACGCCGACGTGGTGGCGGACACTTTCCTCAACGCGAAGAAAAAGAAAGCCTCCGTGAACTACCGTGTGAGCCCCGGTGAACGCTATATGGTGCAATCGGTGAACTACAATATCCCTAACGACACCCTTAACTCGTTGATTCTCACGGATTCCATCTACTTCCCCGTGCAGATAGGGGATCCGTTGGATAGGAACCGGCTGGAATCGCAACGGGCTTTAATCTCCGAGAAACTGCGCAACAAAGGCTATTTCGGTTTCTCAAAGGAGTTCATCTCTTTCGTGGCGGACACCACTGAAAATTCATCTTCGGTGGATCTGACCATGAATGTCGCCGTGCCTCAAGACATAGTGCAAAAGGGCTTCAACGCCGACAAACCGTGGTTCGTCAGAAAGGTCACTTTCGTGATGGATTATGACGCCGCGACCATGTTCGACAGCTCAAAATATCAGTCGAAAGACACCGTCTACTACCGCGACATAGAGATCCTCTACGGCGACAGCCATTATCTGCGCCCCTCGGTGCTTTATGAAAACTGCTTCGTGCATCCGGGAGGGGAGTGGTCAGCCAAGGAGGTGGACCGCACTTACGAGTCGCTGAGCCGCCTCGGCATTCTTAAGTTTGTCAACGTCAAGAGCCAGCCCGTGGCGGAGGTGGACGGTAAGGAATGGATAGACGTGGTGGTGCTGCTGACCCCCGGCAAAAACCAATCGCTGGCGCTTGAGCTTGAGGGCACTAACTCCGAGGGAGACCTCGGCGTGGCTGCCGCCGTCACTTATTCCCACCGGAATGTGGGATGGGGGTCGGAGACGCTGACCACCAAGTTCCGCGGAGCTTACGAGTCTCTCTCCGGCGACCTCGACGGTTTCGTCAACAACAGGTATATGGAGTATTCCCTGGACGTGAATCTCAATTTCCCCAAGTTCAAATTCCCTTTCCTCTCCGACGAGTTCAAACGTAAAATCAAAGCCGCGACGGAGTTCAAAGCGTCGCTGAACTATCAGGAACGCCCCGAATACACCCGTGTGATCGCAAACACCGGATGGTCTTACCGTTGGACCGAGACGGATAATTCCACACGTCATGTCTTCACGCCTTTCGATGTGGATTATATCTATCTCCCCAAGAGCACCAACAATTTCATTGATGAAATCGCCCCCGACAACCCTCTTCTCCGATATAGCTACGAGGACCATTTCATCATGAGGCTCGGATACTCTTTCTACCACACGAATAAGCCCTCCACGACGCTCTCAAGCCGCTATTTCCAGCAAGACATCTACACCGTCAGGGTGAAGGCTGAAACCGCCGGAAACCTACTTTTCGCCGTCAACAGCATCTTCAACCATAGATCCAATTTCCACAACGACCCCTATAAGATTTTCGGCATTAACTATGCCCAATATTTCAAGGTGGAGGGTGACTACTCCCTGTTGCATATCTTCGACACGCGCAACGCCGTGGCGTTTCATGCCGGGGTGGGGGTGGCGATGCCCTATGCCAACTCCTCGATCATCCCTTTCGAGAAACGTTTTTATCAAGGGGGTGCCAACGGCGTGCGCGGTTGGGATGTGAGAACCCTCGGTCCCGGCTCGTTCGACGGCGCCAACTCCGTCTCCAGCTTCATCAACCAGTGCGGCGACATACGTCTTGACTTGAACGTGGAGTACCGCGCCAAACTCTTCTGGATCATCGAACTCGGCGCTTTCGTGGATTTGGGTAATATATGGACCATCCACAACTACGAGAACCAACCGGGGGGTATGTTCCATTTCAACTCTTTCTATAAGGAAATCGCCGGAGCCTACGGCATCGGCGTGCGTATGGATTTCAATTACTTCCTCCTCCGTTTGGATATGGGCATGAAGGCGCACAACCCCGCCGCGGGACAGGAGCCATGGCCACTCGCGCATCCTAATTGGCACCGCGACTCCAGCTTCCATTTCTCCATCGGATACCCATTCTAACCCGTTTCAGCCCCTAAATTTCAGTCAATCATCACCATTAACAATATAACAATCGCAGTTATGAAATCACTTGTAATTTTCGACCTCGACGGCACTCTTCTCAACACTATCTCCGATCTCGGCAACTCATGTAACTATGCTTTGAAGTGCATGGGCTATCCCGAACATGCGCTATCCTCCTATCCTTTTATGGTGGGCAACGGTGTGAAAGCCCTTATCATGCGTGCCCAGGTGGACGCACAGGATGAAAAGGTGCTCAACGCCCTTTTGGGGCGTTTTAGAGAGCACTACGATGAGCATAATTGCGATCTGACCACTCCGTACAAGGGGATTGAAGCGTTGCTCCGGGAGCTTGTAAAACGCGGCGTGGCGGTGGCGGTGGCGTCAAACAAGTACCAAGCCGCCGTGGAGAAGATTGTGAAGCATTATTTCCCTGATGTGCCTTTTGTGGCTGTGTGCGGTCAGGTGGAGGAGCGTCCGGTGAAGCCGGATCCATCAATTGTGTTCTCCATCCTCAGCCAGCATCCAACCCCCAAACGTGAGGTGCTTTATGTGGGCGACTCCGCAGTCGATATGGAGACCGCCCACCGTGCCGGAGTGGAGTGCATCGGTGTGACCTGGGGTTTCCGTCCCGTCTCCGAACTGCGTAAAGCCGCCGCCGACCATATCGCCTCCCTCCCCTCCGACATCCTCAAGCATCTCGAAGATCCGTTCTAAAAGTCTCACCCCCTCGCCCCCTCTTCTTAAAGGAGAGGGGAGCAGTGTGTGGGGGATGACTACATGATTTTGACAACGAAATTTTTTAGAAGCTAAAAAATCCCCTGTTGCGAAAATTGAATATTTGTGGATTAGATTACGATTCATCTTAAATATTCGATTCTCGTGAAAATTAAAAAATATGCGAATTTGATAGTAGGGGAGACCCTCCCCCTACAAAATCATGAAAAACCTCCAAACTCTATCCCATCTCATCCCCAACCTCCACTTCATTCCCATCCCATCCCCAACCTCCAATCTTCATTCCCATCTCATCCCCAACCTCCAATCCCCAACCTCCAATCTTCATTCCCATCCCTAAACTCTCATCTCCGCTTCATCTGTTTCCTTGTCTTATTCCATCCCATCCCATCCCATCCTGTATCTCTTGCCCTATCCTCATCCTATATCTTCGCTGCTCCCCTCTCTTTAAGGAGAGGGGGTGAGGGGGTGAGGGGGTGAGGCTGTGGTGAGAGAGGCTGGGGAGAGAGTGGGAGAGGCTTCCATGAGAATCCAATATTTGCATTCTCGTGTCCAATCTCTCGCAAATATTGGAAAATTGTAAATTCACGAAAATTTTGCTGATTTGCAAATTCTACTTTTTCGAACCGTCCGCAAATTGAGAAAACTAAAATGTCGCTCAGCGTTTCCGTTAGTTTGCAAAATATGTGGTTTAGCTTTGCAAATACGTTAAATGTAAATTGCAAACATCGCTTTTGCAAACTTTTGCCCCTTGAATTGCAAATTATTCAACTATTTGAAATTGAAAATAGTGGAATTTTCTTTCAAAAACACCTTGTTTGCAAATTTAAAACTAACTGATTAACATTCGTTTAAGTTAAAGATAACACACTAATAAATAGTTATATAGCTATTATTTATGATGATTTCTTTGGAATGTAGGGTTTTCTTTTGCGAATAGTGGTAGATAGTGTTTGCTGTAGGTTGTAACTGATTATTATATAGATATTACGCTGTTATAGTCGGTAATAAGGTTTAAGCTATTTGCTTCTGTGTTTATCGCTAAATTACAAATTGCAAATAGATTGTTTTGAATTGAAAATTTAAAAATGCGAAATGAAAATTTGCATAATACGAAAATAAGTGTTACATTTGCAAAGTGTAAATTTTAATGATTTTTGCCTTATGGAAGATGATGCTTTGAATATTCGTCTAAAACTCTTTTTGGACCGCACCGGTCTCTCCAACTCACAGTTCGCCGACAAGTGCGAAATACCGCGTCCTACGTTCTCGCAGCTCCTCAGCGGACGCAATAAGAAGGTCAGTGATATATTGCTCGGACAGATCCACAAGGGATTCCCTGAGCTTTCTATGGTGTGGCTGATGTTTGGAGAGGGTGAGATGCTTTCGGCGCCATTCTCCACTTCCGGCACTGCCGCGGACGCGTTGTCCGCTGACGACGCTTCGACAGCCACCCCTACTCTCCCCTCTTCGGGTAGTGGTGACGATTTTTCCAATTCTTCGCTCTTTGATTCCTTCGGTGATATTGACGCGCCCCTCTCCAGCTTCGGCTCGGCGAATCAGTCAACGGATTTTGTGAAAAATCCCTCCGATTTTCCCTATAATGGGTCGGCAGCTTCCAAATATGGCAAGGAGAATGCCCGAATTTCGCAAAATCATGCACCTCAATCCGTTGAAAATGAGATAGATTATAAACGTAAATTAGCTGAAATTTTGGCGAAAAATGAGGAGCTTCTACGAAAAAAGCCCCGAAAGGTGGTTCGGATCACCGTTTTTTACGATGACAACAGCTACGAGTCCTTCCTCCCGTCGGATTAGGTGAGAGCAGACTACTACAAACCTCACCGAAACCTCACCGCGGCCTCACCGAAACCCCACCGCAGCCTCTCCCCCTCACCTCCTCTCCTAAAAGAGAGGGGAGCAGCGCAGGGAAGTGGTGTGTTGGAAGTAGCGTAATGGTGCGGCGTATGTGAGTAGCGTAAAGGTGTGAATTTTATGGGAAAATCGCTATGCTGCAATTTTTAGTGATGCATAAGATTCGCAAAAATATTCACTTCTATTCCTATCTTTTTATCTCGATTTTTTGTCTTTTTTAGGGTGCGTTTTAGCCCCCTCTCCTTAAGGAGCGAGTTAGGGAGAGGCTTCCTTTTTTGTCTTTTTTAGGGTGCTATTATTTTTCATTTTTTCCATGGTTTATTAGTTGGGCGAAAGTGATAGGGGTCTTTGTTTCCCAATCCATAATCTTGCAATAAGTGCCGTTGTGCATTAGGAAGCCCGTTAATCCTCTTTTTCTGCATCCCGGACATTCCTCTACATGATGCCCGTATTCGGGCAATGGCTCCTCCATGTAATCGAACAAGGATCGCTCTTTTGCTATGGGTCTGATTTTTTTACCGCATGAATCCGGCACCACACCTTTCAGCCCGTCCATCTGCCAAATGTTCCATGAAATGATATAGGCTGTCTCCATGAGTGATTCGAGTTGTGGGCGTTCGCCGAACTTAGCTTCATAGTAGTCTATGAACGTGTATAGAAGTGCTTCACGCGCGAGCACGAGATTGTCGCCTTGCCATTCATATCCGTATGTGTTCTGGTAGGCTTTTTGCGCCGCATTGAGCCATTCTTCCGCGGTGTCGGTGTTTTCTCCTATCACTCGCAGTTTGCGGTCAAGAACGCCTATGCGGCGCTCTATGGCGATAGGTGCCGCCGTGACTGTGTCGTAGCGGCTGACAAGGTAGGGGGCTTCTCCGCATGTGATCTCAAGACGGGTGTCGCAGACATAGTCCATCCACGTTTTCCTTTCCGGGAAACTGATTTTATTTGTCGTGGCAACCCAAGAATGTGTGCCGTCGGGATTGTTTATTTCGGTGTTGAACACGTTTTCGCGTCCGAACCATGCGTTGTCAACAAGATTGTTTTGCTTGTTGCATATCCATGAGGGTGTGAACACTTCCGCCATCTCCCTCGACCTTTGTAGCCGCTGTTCACGGCATTTCTGTGAACGGGGCTTGATTAATTCTCCATTCGCTCCGGTGATAGCCTCGCAGAGTATTTGGTCATGATATTGGTAACCCTTGCCGAGCGTCGCATAATTGTCTGTCGCCCAAAAGATATTGACCTGTTTGTCCGGCTTGCTCATAGTATGGTCTTTGAGCAGGAGTCGAAGCAATTCGGGCGAGATTGCGTATATATCGTTTTCTTTTATGTCGATGTCGTTTGGCATAGAGTCAGTTCTCCGGGAGCGTCGCCCCGTTTATTTGTTCTTTTGCAAAGGTAATAAAAAAGGGCGACATTTCAACATCGGCTTTTTTCATTGTTTTACAGGTTTTTGATTATTTGGAATTTTTCGTTGCAACCCAAATGAAGTGACTTTATGGCTTGCGAGTAATATCAATTGTTGTTGTATTGGTGTCCTTGCCATCAGTTCCGTCAATTTGAAGAAATGATTTGGTTTCTTTGAAATCATCAGGCATTTTGTCCAGAGTAATTTTGACCACACCAGATTCAGTTACTTTAGCTGTAAAGTGGCAATCATCATCGACATATTCCCTGCCGTTTGGAGCATCAATAAGGTTGATGGATTTGTAATTGGTACATTTTAGAGTCACTTCGCCTCCCTCACCATTAGATGTAATCTGAATTTGGTGATAAAAACTTGGATCGAATGCAGCTTTAACATTCTCTGTGGAAGTGGAGGTTACTTCCCACAACATTTGCGCAGGTTCATCCTCACTGCATGAGGCGAACGCGAGTGCCGCTAAGAAAGCGACGATTAGGGTTTTAATCTTGTTCATATTTATGTGGTTATAAAAGTTTGTCATTTTTATCAATGCGTAATATTCTGGTCGTCACATTATTACCGGAGCGTTTGAATGTGTGGTTTTACTTGATTGTTTCGTTTATAGTGTTTCGAATAAAGTCTGTAAAATCAATAGTGCATACTGATTTCGATTGAGCTGCGACAACACCGGCTCCTGATGACACATTGCTGTATCCCCATATCGGGTCTCCGAGTCCATAGTCGCCAAGTTCGGTCAGAGTGCCGTTGTCGCGCTGCCAAATATAGTTGGCCCAGTTGTAATACGATGGCGATACAGAACTGATGATCAGATTGACTTCGCAGTTGGGTATCTCTCCTTTCGGATAGCAGAACCAACAATTGTCAAACTGAAGATGCAACGTATACCCCTTCCCCGCAAACTGCCTATCTGAGAAGAATGTGAATCCATTTGCATCGCCACCCATGATAGATTCAAAGATACTGATGTGCTCACTAAAAATAGGTTCCATATCATATAGCGACGAGCCTATCGTAAACCCATAATTTCCGCTTGCGTCAAAGTCGTCCGAATCATCATCGGTCTGAATCTCATTGTTGAATGAAAATTTATAATAGTTTTCGCCATCAGGGTCTTCAATCCGAAGATCAATCTTTAGTTTGAACTGTATGTAAACCACATCATTGTCCGATTCCCAACAACTTATATCAAAAGCTTCCCATGTCGAAGTCGGAGTGGGTATTGATGTTGGTATCGAGACATCAGCTTCACCCCTTCCCACCGTAGGACTTTCGGCAACAATTCTTATATTGTCGCCTTCCTTCGGTATATAGGAGTCAAGTTGCAACTCTCCATTGGCATAAATCCTAACATCGGCATCATTGACTTCGGATTTTTGGAAACTGTCGGCGTAAAGCCTTGACTTTGAGATTTGAGCCTCAATAGGTTCTTCGGCAGTTATCAGGGAGTTAATGCACAATACCGGAGTATGAGGCATATCAGGGGTGAATACCTCTTCGCATCCTGAGAGGAGCGGTAACGCAAGAAGTGGATATATTTTTTTTAGAATAGCCATGTGTATGAAATTGAGGGGATGACAGGTAGAAGTTTAACACGTTTGAACACCGGTTCACTGGTGATATAGTATTCGCCTGGGTTCGACACGACAATATCTTGGGTTCCACGTTTCACTGCAACGGTGTTCATGTGGCAGTATGCGTTATAGAGGCCGAATGTCCAGTACCCGCGTTTGTTTTTGACAGTACAGCTTAAATCCAGACGATGGTAAAATGGCAACTTATAACTATTGATTTCAGTGCGTAATGGAGACTCTCCGCTTCCGGACCAATCGGTGACATCAAATTCAGGGTCATCCCACACTTGATTCAACAGAGTAAATCTGTTGCCTGAATGTCCCACCCACGAAGCGTTGAGTTGCACCTTGTCGCTGATTTTCCAATTTACCATTATATTTATCGTATGGCGATTATCGAATTTGGCTGGAAATGTGCGTCCCCCGTTTTTGTCGGCAAACGTGCGGTCTGCCCACGCTAATGAATAGGATATGTGTCCGGTCACCTTTCCGAATACTTTTTCGAATTTGAAATCTACGCCCTTCGCTGTACCTTTACCACTGCAAAGTTGAGCGTTCCATAAATCAAGCGGGGGGCGCAAATAATACTCATCTCTGTAATCAAGCAGATGATTCATCCATTTGTAATACCCTTCCACCGAGATGGCGTATGTCCCGTCTGTAGTTTGATAATATCCGCCAAGTGAAAGTTTGTCGGCTATTGACGGCTTAAACTTGCCGCTAATAGGTATCCATTGGTCAGTAGGGAGCGCAAGATAGCTTTGGTTGAGTTGGTGTACATATTGGATTGTCCGGGAATATGCGAGTTTCACCGCCCAATCTACATGAGGACGATAACTTAATGACAACCTCGGAGACCATCCTAATCTTGTCTTTCCACTGATATTAAACAGTGAGCCATGGAAACCGGCGTTCATTCTGAACCGATTGTTTATTTTCCAATCATCTTCAATATACGCGTTGACCTCATTTGCGCCATAAGCCCATGTTGAATCGCGGGTTGACAAATGTGTCGTCCCAACCTCGTATAAGCGTGATGTACGCGCCGGGAGGAACGAATGACGCGTATATCCGGCGCCATAACGCACATGGCTATTTCCGTCCGGACGCCAATCGAAATCACCGCGAAATATCCAGTCGTTGATGTTATTATCAGTATTGAGAACAGTATGCGATTTGTTCATATGGTCTGAGGTTTTTTCTCTACTGATAGAATTATGACTCATGCTGGAAAAAAACTGCGTGTATGCGGCAGTGAACTCAGATGAAAGATTATCATTGAAACGATAATTGAGTCCGGCTTGAGCAAGTATGTTTCCCCAGTGCATGTCAAAGCGGTCATCTTCAAATGACCCGAAATAATTAGGCTTGTCATAGCCTTTGTCTTCTGTGCCGGTTTTCAGTTTGTCATCTCCGAAATAGAAGCTGACAAAAGCGGTGGCCTTTGGTGAGAACCGATGTTGCACACGGGCGTTGAAATCCATGAAATAATAGTTGAAGCGTATTTTCTCATCCGTGCTATGCGAATTGGCAATAGCCACAAACGGAATGGTGAGCACATCAAACCAAGAACGGCGTAATCCGACAAGATAGGTTGTCTTCTTACCTATCGGTCCGGAGATATTGAAAGCTCCTGATGTGAGTCCGAGACGTGCTGACCCATGATGCCCCTCACGGTTGCCGTTTTGCAGACGCACATCCATAAATGAAGACAGACGACCGTCATATTTCGCAGGAATGGAAGACTTGAAAAAGTCAATGTATCTTATTATATCGGTGTTGAACGCCGAGAATAATCCGGCAAAATGATTCGCTTGATAAAGCGGAACATTGTCAAGCATATAGAGATTTTCATCAGCGTTACCGCCATGAACATACATCCCTGCCATACCCTCTGTTCCCTCAGTCACACCTGGCTGGGTCTGCAATGCTTTTATCACATCTGCCTCTCCGAAAAGCACGGGTGTGTTGCGTACTTCCTCTGCGGTGACTTTTTTTGCTCCGATTTCGGCAGTCTCGATTTGTGGAGCTTCGAGGCGTGATACGACAACCACTTCATCAAGCATCGTTGATTTAATCGAGGATTCGCATACCTTTGTCACCGGAGCAGATGCAACCTGAGGTTTGATCCGTTCAGCCTTTGCCTCTTTCTTCCTTCGCTTCAAGACTATATTGTTCCCCTTGATTTTATACTCAATGTGAGTGCCTGAGAACATTTCCGATAGCACATAATTCAGAGGTTTGTTCTTGGCTTTGACAGTGACACGGACATCCATCAACAGTTCGGATGAATAGACAAAGTTTTTTCCCGTCTGTTCCACAATAGAACGAAACACCGTTGCGGCGGGCTGGTTTACTGCGCGTATGGTGACATTCTGTGCCAACACCGCCGATACACAGCAGATAATGCCGATAAGCAATGACAAAAGACGCTTCATCTCTTTACGGACATTTGCGTTTCAAGAATTTCATTGATTGTGGCTATAAGGTCAACAGCGTTACCTTCGTAGTGTAGTGAAAGATGATATTCCCACGCATTATCCGGGACATTGACAACCTCTACGCCATACACCTCTTTAATTTTGGAAATGACAGTTGGAAGCGGCGTGTTTTCAAAATCAATAACTTTCACAACCACCAGAGACGCAGTGGGTTGAGCTGTTTCTTGAACACTCTTTTGAGGAGAGCCTTTTACCTCATATTGTTGATATATGATGGCAGCTGCCGCGGAGAGGACAACAATGGATGAAATGGCTGCCGCGATTTTGAGACCGGTATACTTGAAGGTCGGTCTAATATTCAATCGTTTCCAACCTTTTTCAACAGAGAATTTCCCCTTGTTGTATCGCTTTGCTATATATGTTACTTCTTCTTTCATTATGGTTGTTAAATAAAAATGAATCGGAATTTGTCTCCGTTCACTTTTATGACGCAACCACCCCCTTTAGGTCCTATTTGGAATGAAACTTTTTATAAAAAAGGTAGAAAAAATGGTTTATGCCCGGTTGGTAACGACTCTCTGAGCCGAGTAAAAGCTTTGGTCATCTGATTTTTGACGGTCTTTATTGATATATTCATTTCATCGGCAATTTCTGCATTTGAAAGACCATCTCGCTTGCTCATTAAGAATATCTCGCGGCATTTCTCCGGAAGTTCATCAATCGCTTTCCATATTCTTGCGTCCCTGAAAGAAGTATCAATTATTTCCTCACACACTTCCGGAATGGCATCTATACGTTCAGATTCCATTTTCCCACGAATAAAACTCACACATTCATTTCTTACACATCGGTAGATATAGGATTTGAAATGTTCAATCTCTGTGCCTGATGAGATGGATTGCCATACCTTCATGAAAGTTTCTCCCACAATATCCTCTGCATCGTCGGCATTGTCAACGATACGGAGTGCGTACATACCCAAAGGCAAATATAGTTGTCTGAAATATGTTTCAAATTCTCTGATTGTCATAGATCTATTCTTAGATGATAAAGCCCTACTTTTTGAGGACGCATATCCTTTGAAAAAGTCCTATTTGCGGCTGCTATTTTCTTCCCATTTACGCAAAATATTGCCAACTTAAATGTTGTGTTCGGTTAGATTTTAACGGAATTGACGCTGTGTTACTTTGCAGAGGTAATAAAAAAGGGCGACATTCGGCTGCGAATGTTGGAATTATCATTCTGAGCTAAATGTCGCCCGAGGGTGTTATCTCTGATTGGATCAGTCTATTGTTTCAACACCGGCTTTTTGACGGGTGTGAGCACGGGGATCATGCCGGCTCTGTCGCTGTTGTTAACCTTGGCGGCGTGGATGCGCGATGCCAAAGTGCCGGTGGAGGTGAATGCCGAGGGTTTTCCTTGCACTTGGTCGGGAGTGGTGAAGAAGTATTCGTTCACCGGGCCCCATACGTTGTCGGCATTCTTAGCGGCGGCGATAGCCACTGCCTTGGTGCCCGGATCAATCTGGTAGTCGGTGGTCAGAGGCTCGTAGAAGAACCAGTAAGCATACGCTTGGTCGGGATCGCTGCAAAGCTCCTGGATGATTTCCTCTCTTGCCGGAGTGTAAAGACTCTCCAAGTAAACACCGAAGCGGTAGCAGCTGGCATCGTCGTTGGGGGTGAATGTGATGAACTGGCTCGGTTTCATTCCGCCGTCCCATTCGTTGAGCACATAATCGCCAAGGGTGATATCCACTTTAGCGTCGCCGCTGCCGCCGAGGTCGAGAGTGCGCACTGTGATCACTTGGTATGCTCCGAAGTTGCCGTTCTTGTCAAGCGGTTGGATAAACACCTCGTAGTCGGTGTTGGGAGCCATGTTCTTCCATGTGTAGGAATACTTGCCGGTGGTCTCCACACCCCATGATTGAATCATCTCACCGAAGTTGGCGAAGCCGAACATGGGTGCGAACGACTCATATTGCTGTTGCATCGTTCCTGCCTCTCCAGCCACGAAATAGTAGCTTTTCACGTCGCTGTTGGGGGTGAAGGATACGGTGAACTCATAGAGTTGCGTGTCGGTGACTTCGGCGCTCACTTGGGGGTTGCCCACCACGTCGGCGGCGGGAGTGGAGAAGTCTACGCGTGTGAAGCTCGCCTCAACGCCGTATTTGTCGAGGTTGATGGTGCATACGGAGTAGTCGGTTCCGGCGGAGAGAGAGATGCCTGTCATCTCGGCGGCGCTGAAATCCTGGTAGTATGCTTCCGAGATATAGGGTGAACTGTCGAGATACTTGATCGCGGAGAGGTCGGAGGTGAAGGTTTTGGCGATCAGCGTGGGAATAACGGCGATTTTGAAGCCCTTACATTCTTCGGTACGCGTCACAGAAAGCACCAATTTGGAGGTGCTCACATCGGAGACCGCGATTTTGGTGGATACTTCCCCGTTGATGCGGTCGAATGTTATGTCGTTCACATGTCCCAATACGTAGACGGACTGTGAGTTGGTTGCGTCGGTGACGATTAAGCGGTTGGGTTCGCTCACCCCTTGAGCAAAGACTGTTGAGGTGGCTGCCAATGCCAAGAAGAGGGTTGCTATCTTTTTCATTTCTTGATAAATTTAAAGGTTTGGGTGTTGATTTTTAATAAGTAAACTCCGGAGGGGAGCGACGAAACGTCGATATCCTCACCCTTCCATTGGTGGCGCAGCGTCACTTGCTGTCCCGACATGCTGTAGACACCAAGGGTGTACTCTTGGGTGTCGTTGTAGCCGGTAAGCACGAGGGTGGCGCCCACGGGGTTCTCTTTCAGTGAAAGCTCCGACACCTTCATCGTGGCGGCGTTCACGTAGTTCGGGGTGGAGAAAGAGATTTTTTCCACATCGCCGTAAGCATATTCTTCCACACTGCCGCTCCCGTTGATATCTACGGAGAAGCTTTTCTCGGAGAAGGTGATTTTGGTGGCTGTGGTCAGCTGATTCTCCACGGTTTCCCGTCCCGAATCATACCAATGGATCGCCATCATGCTTTGAGCGTGTGAAAATCCCATGCCCATTGCCATTGCCATGGCGGCGGTCAGTAGTTTTTTCTTGTGTCTCATTAATCTATGGTCATTAAATAATTTTTTTAGATTTGGTTCTTTAGTTTTATCGTTCTACCATCGAGTCTATGGTATTTAGGGCAAAGGTAAATATTTTTATTGAATATTCATTGCTTTTGCGCCAATTTTCTCACTTCGTTTTCCGAATTACTTGTCGGTTTCCCAAAAACTGAGCGTTGATATTCCAAAAACAGCGTGTCGCCTTTCCAAAAACAGGCTTATAAACAATAGGGGAGTGGCACATGCTTGCGCCACTCCCCGCTTACTTAGACATGAATTTGATCTATTATTTATATTCCTCCCAGCTCTTGATAGCGATTTTGTCTATCGGGAGTTCACAGAAGGCTTTGATAAACGCCGAAGCGAGTCGGGCGTTGGTGATCAACGAGATGTTGAGGTCTACGGCGGCGCGGCGTATGCGGTAGCCGTTGCTTAGCTCCTTCGGAGTGAGGTCTTTGGGGATGTTGACCACCATATCTATCTCCTTGGAGTGCATAAGGTCGAGCACGTTGGGTGTTCCCTCCTCGCCGGGCCAGTAGGCTTGGATCGCCGGGACACCGTTCTCATTGAGGAAGCGGCGTGTGCCGGCGGTGGCGTAGATTTTCAGACCATGCTTCGAGAGAAGACGCGCCGCCTCGAGAAGATCCACTTTCTGGCGCATGCTGCCCGAACTCATAAGCACTCCGCGTTTGGGCACTTTATAGCCCACGGAGAGCATCGATTTCAGTATCGCCTCGGAGGTGTCGTCGCCGATGCATCCCACCTCTCCGGTAGATGCCATGTCCACACCGAGCACCGGGTCGGCGCCTTGCAGACGTGAGAAGGAGAACTGCGACGCTTTGATGCCAACGTAGTCGAGGTCGAACGCCGATTTGTTCGGCTTGTCGAGCTTCATGCCCAGCATCGCACGGGTGGCTGCGTCGATGAAGTTCTGCTTCGACACTTTGGAAACGAACGGGAACGAGCGCGACGCGCGGAGGTTGCACTCTATGACCTTGATATCGTTGTCTTTGGCGAGGAATTGTATGTTGAAAGGTCCGGAGATATGGAGCGCTTTCGCGATCTTCCCGGCGATTTTCTTAATTCTGCGGATGGTCTCCACATAGAGTTTCTGCGACGGGAATTGGATGGTCGCGTCGCCGGAGTGTACTCCCGCGAACTCTATATGCTCGGAGATGGCGTAGAGCTTCACTTCACCCTCTTGCGCCACCGCGTCCATCTCTATCTCTTTCGCTTGCTGGATGAACTCCGACACCACCACGGGGTGGCTCTTCGACACCTTTGTGGCGAGGTTGAGGAAGCGGTAAAGCTCTTCGGTGTTGGAACATACGTTCATCGCCGCTCCGGAAAGCACATACGACGGACGCACCAAAATCGGGAAGCCCACCTCCGCCACGAAATCATCGATGGCATCCATGGAGGTCAACTCGCGCCAACGGGGCTGGTCTATACCCAATTCATCGCACAGTGAGGAGAATTTGTTTCTGTCCTCGGCGCGGTCGATGTCGTAGGCTTGCGTGCCTAAGATGGGCACTCCTTGCTTGTCGAGACGCAGAGCGAGGTTGTTCGGTATCTGTCCTCCGGTGGAGAGGATGGTGCCGTGGGGATTCTCTAGTTCGAGGATATCCATCACGCGCTCGAATGTGAGCTCGTCGAAGTAGAGACGGTCACACATATCATAGTCCGTCGACACTGTCTCCGGATTATAGTTGATCATCACCGGACGGTAGCCTTGGCGCGCCACGGTCATCAATGCGTTGACACCGCACCAGTCAAACTCTACGGAACTTCCGATGCGGTAGGCTCCGGAACCAAGCACCACCACCGACTTGTTGTCGCCGAGATAATGGATATCGTTCTCGGTGCCGTTGTAGGTGAGGTAGAGGTAGTTAGTTTGTGCGGGATACTCCGCGGCGAGGGTGTCTATCTGCTTCACCACGGGGAGGATGCCCTCCTTCTTGCGGTGTTCCCTCACAGCGTCGGAGAGCGGATTGTTCTCCTCGATCATGCGGTCGCCGTAGAGGGCGCGCGCGATCTGGAAGTCGCTGAATCCTTGCTGCTTCGCTTGACGAAGAAGTGGGGTGGGGAGTTCCTTTATATCATTGTAGTTCTCAAGCTCGTCACGCGTGTCGGTGATGTTTTTGAGCTTGTTGAGGAACCAACGGTCAATCTTGGTGAGGTCGTGGATTTTCTCCACATCGTATCCTTTGCGCAGGGCTTGCGCTATCGCAAACACACGTTTGTCGGTGGGTTGGCTGAGTGCCTGGTCGAGGTTGTCGATTTTCGGCTCTTTGTTCTCCACGAAGCCGTGCATTCCTTGTCCGATCATGCGGAGTCCCTTTTGTATCGCCTCCTCGAAGGTGCGGCCTATCGCCATCACCTCGCCCACGGATTTCATTGACGAGCCTATCTCGCGGCGCACGCCGTGGAACTTACCCAAGTCCCAACGGGGTATTTTGCACACGATGTAGTCGAGTGCAGGCTCAAAGAACGCCGAAGTGGATTTGGTGACTGAATTTTTCAATTCAAATAGTCCGAATCCGAGTCCCAACTTCGCCGCCACGAAAGCCAAAGGATAGCCGGTGGCTTTCGATGCCAAAGCGGAGCTGCGCGACAAGCGGGCGTTGACCTCGATCACGCGGTAGTCGTTGGATTGGGGGTCGTAGGCATACTGCACGTTGCATTCGC
>CAYQMV010000031.1:0-28230 GCA_964418705.1 uncultured Sangeribacter sp. | reverse complement strand
AGAGTATCAAAGGTCTTAAAATTCCAATTCACATTTTAGTCAACAATGCAGGAATTGCAAAATTTCAATCATTCCTATTTACTAAAATTATGGATGTTAGAGATATGATGCAAGTAAATCTATTTGCTCCTATGCAAATTGCACAATCCATCCTACCATTGATGATAAGTAACAAAATTGGTTCTATCATAAATATATCATCTATTTCCGGATTAGATATGAATGTTGGCAATTCTGCATATGGAGCCTGTAAAGCCGCAATCAATTCCTGGACAAGAACATTGTCCGCGGAAATGGGCAAGGCTGGCATTCGTGTAAATGCTATTGCTCCAAGTTTTGTTGAAACTGATATGTCTCTCCAAATATCCGCAGAAATTAAAGAACAGATTTTGGCTCAATCGTCTCTAAAACGATTTGCGACACCTGAAGAAATTGCAAACACGGCGCTATTTTTAGCGAGCGAAGAGGCTTCGTATATCAGCGGCCAAATTATCAGAGTCGATGGCGGATTATCGGGGGGGGTAAAACTATCTGATTATGAGTTTGTTACAGAATAAAACCGCTCTGATTACCGGATGCAACCGAGGCATTGGTAAAGCAATTCTTGAGAAGTTCGCTTCTGAAGGAGCTAATATCATTGCGTGTACCCGTAAGGTAGATGAAGCTCTCATGCACTATTACACCGAACTTGAATCTTCTTTTCGCGTTAAGATTATTCCTATTTCTATGGATTTGGAAAATGAAAAATCTATAAAAATCGCAATGAAGCAGATACGCAGTCTAAAATTGCCTATTGACGTATTAGTGAATAACGCAGGAATCGCATCAGGTGGCTTTATGCTTATGACTCCACTATCTGAGATTCGCAAAGTTTTTCAGATTAATTACTTTGCTCAAGTGATGGTGACTCAACACGTGGCCAAGATGATGATGTCACAAAAACATGGCAGCATTATTTTTATGTCATCCGTTTTAGGCTTGGATTCATACCAAGGAGGTGTTGCCTATGGAGCAAGCAAGGCTGCTGTGTCGTTGCTAACGAAGTCTGTTTCGAAAGAATTGGGTGCCTTCGGCATACGAGTTAATGCAATAGCTCCGAATATAGTAGATACTGAAATGGCTCGATTAATGGAGCGGAAATCATTTGAGCGGATGATTTCAAACACAGCGATGCATCGTTTAGCTCTTCCTGAGGAAATAGCCAATACCGCATTATTTTTGGCGAGCGATGAAGCATCCTATATCACAGGACAAACACTTAGAGTCGATGGCGGATTATGAATAAAGAACTATTAGAACAATTGACCGAGCAATGCTACCGGATGAAATTGAAAGCATTGGATATGGCTTTAAGTGTGGGCAGCAATGGTGCCCACATTGGCGGAGCATTTTCTTCAATGGAAATTTTTGCCGCATTGTATGCAGTTGCTCACATCGATGACCCAACGGCAACTAATCGCGATAGGATAATTGTGAGCAAAGGTCATTGTGTATTATCATACTATACGGCACTTTGGCAAAAAGGATATATAACTGAAGATGATCTGAATACATTTGATACGAATGGTACCCTCTTTCACGGACATCCACATAGAGATCTTAGTAACGGCATGGAGTTTTCTGCCGGAAGTCTGGGATTAGGTATCTCATTCGCTGTTGGTGTAGCCTTGGCTTGCAAAGCCAAAAGTTTGAGCAATCGGATTTATGTACTTTTAGGCGACGGCGAGTGTAACGAAGGCATAGTTTGGGAATCGCTAATGTCAATTGCCAATTATACGCTTAACAATATCACTGTCATTATTGATTGGAATAAGTATCAGCTCGATGGACCTACAAACGATGTTATGGATATGGCACCACTGAAAGCAAAACTTGAAGCTTTTGGATTCGATACTCATGTTGTTAATGGGCACAATGTGGAATTGCTGTATAACGAGTTGAATAGAAAGTCCGATCGACCTGTGGCAATCATAGCCGATACTATCAAGGCAAATGGGATTTCATTCCTTGAGAACAACAAAGTTTCCCATCACACAGTACTTACGAAGAAGAAATATAATCAAGCAATCGAAGAAATAAATAAAGCATATGGCAAACTATAATCCGAAATTAATGTCTATGGTTGGACAAGCCGGTGCTATGTTTGGAATAGCGTTGCTTGACTTAATCAAAGAAAACGATAGAATTAGAGTTTTATCAGCAGACCATGCCACGCCAACGGGATTAGATAAGTTCAGGACAACATATCCCGAAAAGTTCTACAATATAGGAATTGCCGAACAAAATATGATCGGCGTTGCCGCCGGTCTTGCATCCGAAGGATATATACCCATTTGTGTGGCGCAGGCATGTTTTATTTCTATGCGTTGCTTTGAGCAAATCCGCCAATACGCGGGATTGATGCATTTCCCATTGATTATTGTAGGATTTGCTTCAGGCTACACACTTTCCTATATGGGCAATACGCATTATGCCACAGAAGATATTGCTTTAATGCGGACGATTCCGGAGATGCAAGTCGTAGCGCCATGTGATGCGATGGAGGCGGTGGCAGTATTACAGCAAACCATAAATTCAAATCGTCCAACTTATATACGTTTATTCGGCGGTACAAGTTCGCCAATAGTGTACAATGAACTGCCGGATTTTAAGTTTGGCCAATCTGTTCGACTTCGTGAAGGTGCGGATGTAAACATAGTTGCAACCGGCAGTATGGTTCATGTGGCTATAGAAGTATCTGATCTGTTAAGTCAGAATGGTATTCAATCCTCCATTATAAATGCGCCTACGATTAAACCTTTGGATGAAACAGCAATAGATTACCAAGCAAAAATGATTGTGTCCATGGAAGAGCACAATGTTATTGGCGGTCTTGGTGATGCGGTTGCCAACGTATTAAGCGCAAGTGCACAACACCCGGCATTGTTAAAAATTGGTATCAATGATCGATTCACGGAAGTCGGGGAATACAAATGGTTGCTGGATAACAATGGTTTATCTGCACCAAAAATATCAGAATTAATCATTAAAAATTTACAATAATATGAACGTACAGGAAGAAGTTTTCAAAATTGTAGCTTCTGTGTGTGAAACAGAGGTGGAAAATATCAATGGTGAAACCACAATCGGAGATTTTCCCGGTTGGGACTCTATGGGTCAGCTTGCCATCCTTCAACAAGTAGAAGAAAAGTTCGACATTAGCTTCGAGCCGGAAGAAATGATGGAACTGGAGGATGTTAACGACATCGTCAAGTCCGTTGAAGAAAAATTATAATCAAAACAATCTATACGGATGACCATTGAAGAATCGATATATCGTCATTCCATCGCAACACCGGATAAAATCGCTTTAATTCAAGGTGATACAGCGATTTCGTATCAACAGCTTTGGGAGACTTGCAGAAAAATGGCAAGTCTCTTAAAGCATTCGTTTCGTGTAGCAAATGGGGAAAGAGTAATACTTTCAGCCGCGGGATCCATTGAATTTATTTATGCTTATTTGGGAACACATTTGGCTGGTGGTATTGCAGTACCCATCGATCCTGATACCAATCAGACACGATTCGATTATATTGTGGACAGCACGAAGCCGAGTGTAACACTCGGCTCGCTCTCTAAAGTTAAAGATGGAGCCATTGCGTTTGAATGTTTAAACGTAAATGAATGTACTCCTATAGACGTAACTTTTCCGGACAAAGAGGAGATCGCCGATGTGCTGTTTACAACCGGAACGACGGGCGCGCCGAAAGGAGTGGCGCTCTCTTATAAGAACCTCGCCGCCGCCGCACGAAACATCAATGAGTTCATCCGCAACGCGTCAGACGATGTTGAACTATTAGCCTTACCTGTCAGCCACAGCTTCGGGTTGGGGCGTTTGCGGTGCGTTTTGTCGCTGGGTGGAACGGTGGTGGTATTGGGCACTTTCGCCAACGTGAAGCGTCTCTTCTCCGCCATGTCGAAATATTCTGCCACAGGATTCGCTATGGTCCCGGCAAGTTGGGCGTTCATCAAGAAGATGAGCGGCAAATATATCGGCAAGTTCGCCAACCAACTGAAATATGTTGAGATAGGGAGTTCGTTCATGCCGGTGGAGGAGAAGGAACTGCTGATGACGTTGCTCCCCGACACGCGCATCTGTATGCATTATGGACTGACGGAGGCGTCGCGCAGCGCGTTCATGGAGTTCCACAGCGAGCGCGATAATCTGGCGACAGCCGGAAAGGCAAGCCCCCACGTGGAAATCGCGGTCATGGATTCCCACGGCAAGCCTCTCCCTTACGGAGAAGAGGGCGAGGTCTGTGTGAAAGGGGAGCATGTCTGCCAAAGTTATTGGAACGAAACGCCGGAGAGATTCCGGCAGGATTTCTATGGCGGATTTTTCCGCACGGGCGACTGCGCCACGATGCGCCCCGACGGCTACATATACCTCAAAAGCCGCATCAAAGAGATTATTAACGTGGGGGGGAAGAAAGTAGCCCCTACGGAGGTGGAGGATATTCTCAATGCTGTTCCGGGGATTAAAGAGAGCGCGTGCGTCGCCATCCCCGACCCCGACGGCGTGATGGGCGAGGTGGTGAAAGCTTTTATCGTGACATCCGATGAACTCACAGACTTCATCAGTGACGAACTCACCGATGAAGTCATCAACAAGTATCTGAAGTCTCAATTAACCGATAAATTGGAGGTCTACAAAATTCCCGTGGCGTTTGAAAGAATCGCGGAGATTCCAAAGACCCCCTCCGGCAAAATTCAACGTCTGAAATTAAAGAATTAAGCGCCATATTTTAATCAAGCACCGAAGTTTAATAACCAATACTTCTAAAGTATTTCAATTATATGTCTGACAGTAAATCAAATATCGACTTGCTCTTTGAACGAAATGTCTATTCCGACGACAAAGAGACTAAAGAGCTCTTCCTCAGCTCGCTTAGGGATGAGCTTATATTCCATTACGACAACAATGAGCTATACCGCGGATTCTGTCAGCGCAAAGGCTTCGACCCTCACAATGAAATCTCCGACATAGAAAGTATCCCACCTGTGGCGGTGAGCGTGTTCAAGGAGTTGGGTTTCGGTTTATCCTCCGTGCCTAAAGAGGATATCAAGCTCAAGCTGCAATCTTCGGCAACTTCGGGAACGCCAAGCACCATCGTCGTGGACAGAATAACTTCACGCCGCCAGGCGAAGTCTATGGTGAAGGTCATCCAGGAATTTATCGGAAAGGAACGGAAACCATTCTTAGTGATGGATATTGACCCCCGTTCGGAGTTCAGAGCTTTGTTGGGCGCGAGGTTCGCCGCGATCACCGGCTATCTCAACTTCGCCAGCGAAGCGGGTTACTTCTTGAAAGCGAAGGATGGCGTGTCCTACTTCGACATAGACGCGATTCAAGACTACGTTTCCCACTTGTCGCCGGAGAAACCTGTGGTGGTGTTCGGTTTCACATACATTCTCTATTCCAATGTGCTCAAAAAAATCAAAGAGACGGGTGCGGGGATTCAGTTGCCAAGGGGGTCGAAAATCATCCATATAGGGGGTTGGAAAAAGCTTGAGAGTGAGAAGATTGACAAGTCGTTGTTTAATAGCCAGCTTGCGGAGGCTTTTGGATTAAATCCTACGGATGTCATTGATATATATGGGTTTACTGAACATATGGGCCTTAACTATCCCGATTGCGAATGTGGCTGCAAACACACCTCCTCCTATGTCAATGTCGTTGTCCGCGATGTGGTGACGCGCGAACCCCTTCCGGCGGGTCGGCAAGGTATGTTGGAGTTTGTGACCCCCATACCCCACAGCTATCCCGGCAATGTGGTGCTGACGGATGACTTAGGTGTGGTGGATGACTCCCCATGTCCATACCACCGCCCCGGCACTCGTTTCAAAGTGGTTGGCAGATTGAAGAAAGCCGAGGTGCGCGGTTGCGGCGATATCCTCTCCGCCAAGTTGAATTTCGGCGCCAAGACCGCCAAGAGTGTCGTGAATGATGACTCGCTCGACATACAATATTTCAGCGGCGAGATCGGAGGGGATTCTTCCGGCGAAACTTCACTAAAAAATATAATCGACCAACTCAACCGACAGAACGCTTGGTTGAGAAAACAGCCCGTCGAGGCCCTTATCGGTCTGATTGGAAAGGCTTCTCAGATATGGCTCTCTGATGAGAGGTATCGTTTCCTCAAGGATAAGGGGCTTCTCTTTTTAAGCCAATGGTGCGAAGAGAAGCACCTACGCCAAATCGCGACCAACGGGTTGCGTGGAAATATCGAATACGCCGACGGATTCCATCCGTTCGCCGACAGCGACAAACATTTTCTGAAAGCAAACGCCAGAGGGTTGGTGTGCCATTGGATGGCTGGCAATGTGCAGATTCTCGGGATGTTCGCTTTAGTGCAGTGCATTATCACTAAAAATGTGAACCTCATCAAGGTCGCTGCTAAGGATGGCGGTGTGTTCGCATCACTAATCTCAGCTTTCGAGGGACTTGACTACACCACGGAGCATGGTTACACTATCCATGGCGACGACCTGCTCAAGACTATCGCGGTGGTTTATTTCTCTCGTAATGCGGTGAAGATAGGCGAAGTTATGTCGAAGGCGGCGAAAGTGCGCATCGCATGGGGCGGAAAGGAGGCTGTCGAGACCGTCGCATCGTATCCGTCATCCGTGGATTGCGAGACTGTGGTTTTCGGGCCCAAGCTCTCTTATGCGGTGATTGCACGGGAGGAATTGTCGTCGGAACAGGAGGTTAAGAAGCTCGCGCGCAGGGTGAGTGTGGATGTGAGTGTGTTCGACCAAGCCGGATGCGCCTCGCCGCATAATCTGTATATTGAAAAGGGTGGCGCGGTGTCGCCGGAACGTTTCTGTGAGATTCTTGCCGATGTCTTCCCAAAAACGGAGCTGCAAATACCTAAGCCTACGGTGTCGCCGGAGCAGATCTCCGCGGTGCATTCCATACGTGGCGTGTATGATTTCAAGGGTAAGGTGTGGGGCAGCGACACAATGTCGTGGTCTATACTCCTTAGCGATGAGCAGGATTGCGGCTTAAGCAAGCCCGTCTATTCACGAACGCTGATGGTGCATCCCGTCGACGACATGGATAGGTCCCTCGATTATATTGAGGACTACATTCAGACGATAGGTGTCGCCGCTCCCCTCGAACGGGCCATGGCTTTCGCCGACAGGGCTACCTCCAAAGGGGTGGCGCGGTGTCCCTTAATCGGCAGAATGCTCAACTTCGAGATGCCGTGGGATGGAGTTTTTCTCATGGATCGTTTGGTGCGTTGGAACACACTTTATGGACCGTTACGATAATCTCTAATGGTAATAACTTCATTCACAAATTCATTGCTAAAATCAATGAGCTACATCATCACCCTTGGGGAAGCTGCATGGTTGGTTGACCCTGGTGATGGTGAACCTTTAATAAATGATATTGATCGGTATAGACTAAACCCTCAAGGCATCTTACTGACTCATGGTCATTTCGATCACATATATGGATTGAATGATATCGTGGCTTCATTCCCTACCATTCCCGTTTATACTAATGAATTTGGCGCGCAGATGCTGGTCAGTGCAAAGCTGAATATGTCGAAGTACCATGAAACACCATTTGAGTTCCAATATCCCGAAAATGTTGTTATCATTGAAGATGCAACAGAGATAGCACCATTTAAGGTGTATGAAACACCGGGGCATAATCCCAGTTGTCTTACATTTGTGACTGATGATGCAGTTTTTACCGGCGATGCATATATCCCAGGCATCGAGGCAGTAACAAACCTACCCCAAGGGAATAAGGTGCAAGCGCAGCAATCAGTTCAAAAGATATTAAATCTTGCCAACGGCAAAAAAATCCATCCAGGTCACAAAGTGCCTTAATGCGGCTTATTTCCGCAATGGTTCAGCTTGCCAGTCTGCCGGGAATTCCATCATCGCACGAGTATCTTTGCACTGCTGTGAAAATCAATGCTCTGAGTTCCTTATCAAAATAATAAAGGCTTAATGCATTGTCAAAAGTGCCGTGCGGTTGCGTTGGAATTTCCGCAGCTCTATTTTCCGCACGTCTGTTTTTCGTAGCTCTGTTTTTTGTGGCTTCGATTTTTTTCGTAACTTTGCGAAAACCCTCGCATAAAAAAAGGAAACAAATATGTGTACGCGGGAACAATGCATCATACGACTACGTGAAGCCACTCCATACCTGAAGCGCAACTTCGGTGTGAAGTCCCTGAGCCTGTTCGGCTCAATGGCGAGGGGTGACAATAGGGAAAACAGCGACGTGGATGTATGTGTCGACATGCCACCCAAAGCCTTTCAAGTGGTGGCTCTCAAGCTCTACCTACAGGAACTTTTGGGCACAGCCGTGGATGTGGTACGCAAATCTCCGTATGTGGATAAATTTCTAATAAAAGAAATCAGCCGCGATGAAGTCTGCATATTCTCATAACATTCATTTGTTGACGCTGCTATAGGATATGGATATTTTTTCGTAACTTTGCGAAAACAAAAAAGGACAGAAAATGAAACGGCCCGGATTACTAATACTCGGAGCATTGACGATGGGGATAGCCACATCGTGCTCACTACTGAATCTCAACAGCACGAAACAGGGACAACTCGCCACGGAGAAAGGGGCGGCGGTGCAGGAGGCGTTGATACCTAACGACCGCGAAGCGATAGCGCCGAAGAAACAGAGCGCGACCTACACTCCGGCGGAGTTGGCACAAGGGGTTGTCACGGGCGACTGGGCGATACAGAGCGTCTTCGGACACCAAGCCGTTGGCGAGAGCGCGCCCTACATCAAATTCGACAAAACGCAGGGGCTGGTGTACGGCAACAACGGATGCAACACCCTCAACGCCTCATATAAATACTCCGCCGCCGACAGCACGCTGACGTTCAGCAACGTGCTCACCACCATGCGCATGTGCGGCACCAGCGGACTCTCCGACTACGAAATCAACAGTGCGATAAACCAAACGGCGTTCTACAGCTGGGAGAACAACGACTCTGAATATTACCTCTACCTCTACGACGCGAGCCGCCACCGGCTGATGACGCTCATGCACCAGAACTTCCAGTTCCTCAACGGCACATGGCTTGTGGAGACCCTCAACGGGGTAAACATCAACGTAGGGAAGAAGCAGCTGTCGCCCGACATGAAATTGGTGATAGACGTGGATGAGAGCAAGCTCCACGGCAACACGGGGTGCAACATCCTCAACGGCACCATGGACGTGGACATGGAGGTGCCCAACAGCATCTCGTTCCAGAACATCATCACCACCAAGATGTCGTGTCCCGACAGCGAGAGCTACGAGAAAGACCTCATAGTGGCGTTGGAAGAGATCGCCGCCGCCCACCCGACCACCAAGAACCGCGTGGAGATGATGGATGATTCCGGCAACGTGATAATGACGCTTGTGCGCAGCGACGACTAAGCCCTCCCCCACCGATGAGAATCACTTATATATGGCATGACTGCTTTTGGATAGAGACCGGGAGCTGTCATGTCGTTTTTGATTATTGGAAAGACGTGGAGCGCACGGAGCCGCGGTTCATAGAGATGATGGATCCGGAGAAGCCTGTCTACGTCTTCGTGAGCCACCACCATAAAGACCACTACACTCCGGAGATTTTCGACTGGAGCCGTCGGTTCAAGGATATACGCTACATCATCAGCCGCGACACCTACAAGTCGGCGCGCCACTACATCAACGAGGAGTCTCTCTACCGCGGCAGCCACCGCGTGCGTCCGGAGCAAGTGACCATCCTCCGACGCGGCGAGGGGTATTCCGACGCGGCGATAGAGGCGTGGGCGTTCGGGTCCACGGACACGGGGAACTCCTACATGGTGCGCCTCGGGGAGATGCTCATCTTCCACGCCGGGGACCTCAATCTATGGGTGCGCAAGGAGGAGTCGACGAAAGGGGAGATCGCGGCGGCGCGGCGCGACTACGTTAAAATCCTCGATGAGATAAAGGAGCGGTTCCCGGTGATCGACTACGCGATGTTTCCCGTAGACGCGCGCATAGGGGGCGACTTCTGGGAGGGGGCGTCGATATTTGTCAGGGAGCTGGAGGTGCGCCACTTCATCCCGATGCACTTCACGCTGGGGAAAGACCTCGACGAGCAACTCTACTTCACCCACCGCGCGGTGGACTTCGCCCCCTACGCCAACCCCGAACGGGGCGACTACATCCCCCTGACCCTCCCCTACAGCGGCATCGAAAGCTGACAGCCGCTGATAACCGCGAGCCGCCGGATTATAGGCGCGGTTTACAAAAATCGGATACAAACGGAATTTCTGCAATTCAAAATAAATTGCTAAATTTGCAAATTCATGAAATTCAAGGATATCATAGGCCATGAAGAGGCTAAAAATCGGTTAAGGAACATGGTGCGCGACAATCAGCTGCCGCACGCCCTGCTATTGTCGGGGCACGAAGGGATCGGGAAGCTGGCGTTGGCACGCGCATTCTCACAATATCTCCATTGCACCCACCGCACCCCCGACGGCGACAGCTGCGGAGTATGTCCGTCGTGCCTACAGCACTCGAAGCACAACTACCCCGACATGCACTACGCCTACCCCGTGGCGGGGACCAAAGGCGGGAAACCCGCCACCATCACCTACTTCATCCCCCAATGGTATGAGTTTCTGGACAATTACCCCCTCGCCCCCTACGAGAAATGGCTCTCGCTGATAGGGAGCGACAACGCCCAACCGCAGATAAAGGTGGGCGACGCGCAGGAGATTATAAATAAGGTGGCACTCTCCAACTATCTCGCCGAATACAAAGTGATCATCGTGTGGCTACCGGAGAAGCTGAACCTCGAAGGGGCCAACAAACTGCTGAAATCGATAGAGGAGCCGGCGCCGGGCAACATCTTCATCTTCGTGAGCGACGCTCCGGAGCGCATCCTCCCCACGATTTACTCTCGCCTACAGCGCATAGAACTTGGCTCGCCGAGCGCGGAGGCGATAGCGGGCTATCTGGAGCACACTAAAAGCATGGACGCGGAGGCGGCGATGAGCGTGGCGCGGAGCAGCGAGGGGAACGTGCAGCGCGCACTGGAGATGGTGGAGCTCGGCGGCGAAAACGCTGAGTTTCTCAAGACGTTCCAGGAGCTTATGCGCTCCGCCTACAAAGCCGACGTGACGGCATTGAGGAAATGGAGCGAGGACGTGGCGGCGATGAAGCGGGAGAAATCGCGCCGCTTCCTGAGCTATTGCACACGTATGGCGCGCGAGAACTTCCTCTATAATCTGCGCTATCCGGAGCTGTTGAGCCTCAGTCCGGACGAGGCGGCGTTCAGCCAACGCTTCGCGCCGTTCATCCACGAGGGGAACATCGCTCAGATAATGAATGAATTAGACTTGGCAAATAGGGACATAGCAGCCAACGGCAACGCCAGGATAATACTATTTGACCTCGCCTTACAAATGATAATATTGATAAAAACAAAAAAACCAATTTAAGATGAAACCTACTTTATTCATCCTTGCGGCCGGAATGGGCAGCCGCTACGGAGGTTTGAAACAACTCGACGGACTCGGTCCCAATGGAGAAACAATCATGGACTACTCCGTCTTCGACGCGATGCGCGCCGGATTCGGTAAAATTGTGTTTGTGATACGCCATGACTTTGAAGCGGACTTCCGCGCCAAGATTCTATCGAAATATGAGAACCACATCCCCGTGGAGGTGGTGTTCCAAGATATCAAAAACGTGCCCGAGGGTGTTGAGGTCAACCCCGAACGCAGCAAGCCATGGGGCACGAACCACGCTGTCTTGATGGGCAAAGACGCCATCAAAGAGCCTTTCGGAGTGATCAACGCCGACGACTTCTACGGCGCCGAGAGCTTCCAAATCCTCGCCGACTTCCTCAAAGGGGTTTCGGAGAAGAAGAACGAATACTGCATGGTGGGCTTCCAAGTGGAGAACACATTGAGCGAGAACGGCACTGTCAGCCGCGGACTATGCAAGGTGGACGGCAACCACTACCTCACCGACGTGGTTGAGTGCCACGGCATCTGCCGCAAAGGCGACCGTCTGGTCTATGAGCTCAACGGCGCCGAGGAGGAGTTCCCCGCCGGCACAGTCGTGTCGATGAACATGTGGGGTTTCACTCCGGAATATTTCGGCTACTCGGAGAAAGCGTTTGTGGAGTTCCTACGCGCCAACGCGAAAGAGCTTAAGGCCGAGTTCTACATCCCCTCGGTAGTCAACGACCTCATCAAATCCGGCACCATCACGCTGAAAGTGCTCCCCACCCCCTCGAAATGGTTCGGAGTGACCTACGCCGCCGACCGCGCCGCCACCGTGGAGCAGATAAACAACTTAATTCAACAGGGCGCATACCCCTCGAAACTTTGGTAATCAGCGAGTTATTATGGCAAAGAAAATATTAGTCACGGGAGGCACCGGCTACATCGGGAGCCACACCTCCGTGGAGCTTATCAACGCGGGGTATGAGGTGGTGATTATCGACAACCTCAGCAACTCCGACATCAAGGTGCTCGACGGCATCGAACATATCACCGGCGTGCGTCCGGTGTTCGTGCAGGGCGACGTGAAATGCGAAGCCACCATGCGCAAGTTGTTTGAGGAGAACCCCGGCATCGAGGGCATCATCAACTTCGCGGCGTCGAAAGCCGTGGGCGAGTCGGTGGAGAAACCGCTGCTCTACTACCGCAACAATCTTGTGTCGGTGATCAATCTTCTGGAGCTTATGCCGGAGTATGGTGTCAAGGGCTTCGTGTTCTCCTCGTCATGCACCGTCTACGGAGAGCCTGACGTGAACCCCATCGACGAGAGCGCGCCGATAAAGAAAGCGACCTCCCCCTACGGCAACACCAAGCAAATCGCCGAGGAGATCATCACCGACTATATCCACTCGGGAGCGCCGGTGAAGAGCATCATCCTGCGCTACTTCAACCCCGTTGGCGCGCACCCGAGCGCCGAAATCGGAGAACTCCCCAACGGAGTGCCCAACAACCTCATCCCCTATCTCACGCAGACCGCGGCGGGACTGAGGAAGGAGCTGACAGTGTTCGGCGACGACTACAACACCCCCGACGGCTCGTGCATCCGCGACTTCATCGACGTGGTTGACCTCGCCAAAGCGCACGTGGCTGCCATGGGCAGAATGCTCAACGAGAATCACGACAACATCGAGATATTCAACCTCGGCACCGGACGCGGGCTCTCCGTGCTTGAGCTCATCAACGCGTTTGAGACAGCCACAGGCGTGAAAGTGCCGCACCGCATCGGCGAACGCCGTGCCGGCGACATCGAGAAGATATGGGCGCTCCCTACCAAAGCCAACGAAGTGCTTGGATGGAAAGCTGAAACCCCCATCTCCGAAACGATGAAAAACGCCTGGCGCTGGCAGTGCAAGCTGAAATAGAGGAAGAAGCCTCTCCACATCCCCCTCCTGAAGAAGAGGGGACCGGATTTACGCTGCCCCCTTCCTTTAAGGGGAGGGGGGAGAGGCTTTCCTCTAATCTCTAAAATAAGTGGTCGGTTTTTGCGTTCTAAAGATAAAGATTCGTAAAATAAATTGATGAAGATTCAGCTACTCGGACTATGCGCGTTGGTATGCGTGTCGGTAGGGAGCGCCGCCGCCCAGACGGTGACGGTCAGCGGCACGGCGAAAACACCGATCACGATCACTCCCGACAAAAGCACGGGACTCAACACACTGATAGTTGTGGACTCCGCCAACGGGGCGAAACTCACCTATAAATCAAGCACCTCCGGGTCACGCCCGGTGTGGTACTCCTATTCGAATCTCGGGGGCGGCTACGCCCGGGAGGTCGCCGGCGTGGAATATTCCGGCAATGAGTCGACCCTCGCCAAGCCCACCGGCGACATGGGTTATATCATCGAAGACGGTACCTACCGCTACTATCTGTGGCTCACGGACTACTCCAACCACCGGCTGACGCTCCGGAACGTGGAGATTCCGGCGGATCAGGGGTGCGGCATGACCGAGCTGAAAATCAACGGCAACGGCGATGAAATCATCTATTATTCCATCAACGGACGTAAGGAGGTGCTCAGCCGCGAAATCTCGGTGGAGTACCAGACGCTGGAATGGGATTCCGAAGCGATGGTCTACAACCAAGTTCAGACCTCGAAGAGCATAGAGAGCCTTGAGGGGGAGGTGTTCATCTCCCCGGCGCCGCTGTGCAACACGACTTTCTACGTCACCGGCGACCGCTTCCTCACCGCATGGGGAGAGATGGCGAGCGTGGAGTCCGACACGTTCCACACGAACGCTGTGGAGGCGCACACCACCGCCGAGCAGGTGCAGTCGACGGATGAGAAGTCCAACATGATAAGCTCCGGCGGCGACAGCGACCTCGGAGGATCCGCCCCCGCGGACATAACTTTCCGCGCCTACGTCACCGACGCGGTGATCCACAATGAATGGCAGTTCGCCACCGACGCGGAGTTCGAGGATATCACCATGCGCTTCACCGACCAAGAGCTCAACTACGTCTTCACCGAAGAGGGCACCACCTACGTGCGCTTCATCGGGAGCAACTCCGACGGCACGTGCGAGACGGAGGGAGAGACCTACACCGTCTCCATAGGAGCGTCGGAACTGAAATGCCCCAACGCGTTCTCCCCGGGAGTCTCCGAGGGGGTGAACGATATATGGAAAGTGAGCTACCGCTCGCTGATAGAGTTCAAATGCTGGATTTTCGACAGATACGGCACCCAGCTCTTCTATTTCGAGGACCCCACCGAGGGATGGGACGGCAAATACCGCGGCAAGCTGGTGAAACCGGGGGTTTACTACTACGTCATCGAAGCCGTAGGCTCCGAAGGAAAGAGATACAAGAAATCGGGCGACATCAATATCCTCCGCTATAAGACCACCGGCTCCTCCTCACTCAACAGCGGTACGGAATAGAGCATGCGCCATAAACATACGCCATAATAGGGTGTTATAGTGTAAGAACCAAATGGGTGTAGAAACACGCGCCATAATCCATAATAGGGTGTTATAATAAAAACAAGGAATTGGTATGGGTGAAAAAGAAATCAACGAGGGAGCCGTGGAGGTACACGGCGCACGTGTCCACAACCTTAAAAACATAGATGTGAGCATCCCCCACCATAAGCTCACCGTGATCACGGGATTGAGCGGGTGCGGGAAATCATCGTTGGCTTTCGACACAATCTTCGCCGAGGGTCAACGCCGCTATATAGAGACTTTCTCATCCTACGCGCGCAACATGATGGAGTCGCTCGAACGTCCTGACGTGGATGAAATCATGGGACTCGCCCCGGTGATCAGCATCGAACAGAAGACGGTGAACAAAAACCCGCGCTCCACCATAGGCACCATCACCGAGATCTACGATTTCTTCCGATTGCTCTACGCCCGTCTGGGGGAAGCGCGGAGCTACCTCTCCGGCGCGCCCATGGTGAAATACACCAAAGACAAAATCATCTCGCTGATAATCAACCGCTACGACAACCAACGGATTTATATTCTCGCGCCCTTGGTGAAGAACCGCAAGGGTCACTATAAGGAACTGTTTGAGAACCTCCGCAAGAAGGGCTACCTCAACGTCCGTGTCGACGGGGAGCTACGCCAACTGGCGTTCGGGATGAAACTCGACAGATATAAGAACCACACCATAGAATTGGTAGTCGACCGCTTCCGCGCGTCGGCGAAGGACCCTCAGCGGCTCAAGACCACCGTGGAGGAGGCCCTCAAGCGCGGCGACAAGCAGATGCTCGTGATGAACGCGGACACTCTCGAAGCGGAATACTTCTCCCAATTGATGATGGATCCGAAAACGGGACTCTCCTACCCCGAGCCGGCGCCCCACACGTTCTCCTTCAATTCGCCGCAAGGGGCGTGCCACGTGTGCCGCGGTCTCGGATACGTGAACCGCGCCGACGAAGCCAAAATAATCCCCGACGCGTCCAAATCCATCTACGAGGGTGCCATAGCCCCCATAGGAAGATATAAAAACACATTCATATTCAATCAGATAGAACTTATATGCAAGCATTTCTCCGCCACGCTGAAGACCCCCGTGAGGGACTTGCCGCGTGAGGCTGTAGACGCCATCCTCTTCGGGGTGGACTTCCCCATGAACGTGGGAGGGGTGGTGATGGAGCCGGGACGCTACGCACGCACCTTCGACGGGCTTGTGCGCTATATCGAAATGCAGCATGACGAGGACGCGGGTGTCTCCGCCAACAAATGGAGCGACCAATTCTTCTCCGAAAGCGTCTGTCCGGAGTGCCATGGCGCGCGGCTCGACAAAGTGCCGCTCCATTATTTCATCGACGGGAAGAATATCGCGGAGGTGTCGGCGATGGATCTCTCCGACCTATACGCATGGACCGAGGGGCTGGAGGAGAGAGTGGACAAACAACGCCGCACGGTGGCGGAGGAGATACTCAAGGAGATACGCTCACGCCTTAAATTCCTACTCGAAGTCGGGTTGGGGTATCTCTCGCTCAACCGTTCCTCCGCCTCTCTCAGCGGAGGCGAGAGCCAGCGCATACGCCTCGCCACCCAAATAGGGTCGCAACTCGTCAACGTGCTCTATATCCTCGACGAGCCGAGCATCGGACTGCACCAGCGCGACAACCACCGGCTGATACGCTCCCTCAAAGAGCTACGCGACGAGGGTAACTCCGTGATAGTGGTGGAGCACGACAGGGATATCATGACCGAGGCTGACTATATCGTCGACATAGGTCCCGGAGCCGGGAAGCATGGCGGGGAGGTGATGTTTCAAGGGACCCCCGCGGAGCTGATGAAGCGACATTCCATCACCGCGCAATACCTCAACGGAGAGAAAACGATACCCGTCCCCACCGCAAGGCGCAAAGGGAACGGGGAGCATCTGATATTAAAAAACGCCACCGGACATAATCTCAAGGAGGTGACTCTCGACCTCCCCTTGGGGATGTTCGTGTGCGTCACGGGAGTCTCCGGCAGCGGCAAATCGTCGCTGATAAACGGCACCCTACAGCCAATCCTCAGCCGCAAGTTCTACCATTCGCTGCGTGAGCCACTCCCCTACGGCGAGATTGAGGGGTTGAAGAATATAGACAAGGTGGTGACGGTGGACCAATCCCCCATCGGGCGCACACCGCGCTCAAACCCCGCCACCTACACGGGACTCTTCACCGACATACGCAAGCTCTTCGTGGGACTCCCCGAAGCGCACATACGCGGCTACAAACCGGGGCGTTTCTCATTCAATATCGCCGGGGGACGCTGCGAGACGTGCAAGGGAAACGGCTACCGCACCATAGAGATGAATTTCCTCCCCGACGTGCTTGTGCCGTGCGAGGAGTGCAACGGGCACCGCTACAACCGCGAAACGCTTGAAGTGAGATTTAAGGGGAAATCGATCGCCGACGTGCTTGAGATGACCATCAATCAGGCGGTTGAGTTTTTCAGCGCCATCCCCCAGATACTGCGCAAGCTCAAGGTGCTTCAGGAGATAGGCCTCGGCTATATCAAGCTCGGTCAGCCCTCCTCCACCCTCAGCGGCGGAGAGAACCAGCGCGTGAAGCTCGCCACGGAGCTTGCCAAGCGCGACACGGGGAAGACCCTCTTCATCCTTGACGAGCCTACCACGGGATTGCACTTTGAGGATATAAGGGCGCTATTGGAAGTGTTCAATAAATTGGTGGAACGCGGCAACACACTTGTGGTCATAGAACATAACCTTGATGTGGTGAAGTGCGCCGACTACGTGATAGATTTAGGTCCCGAGGGGGGACGCGATGGGGGAAGGATCCTCGCCCGGGGCACCCCGGAAGAGGTGGCGGGCAAGGATACCCCCACAGCGCGATTTCTTAGATCGCTTGTAGGAATTTAACTACGGCGTCGCGGTCCGATTTGGATAGCGCGCGGAAGGATTCCACGGCACGTTTGGCATCGCCGCCATGCCACATAATAGCTTCAATCTCATTTCTGGCACGGGCGTCGTGGAGACGGTCCTCATGTCCGGAAGCTTTCTTGGAGAGACCTCTGCCCCACAACGGAGTGGTGCGGCACCATTGGCGCAAGCCGGGGTTCTTCATGTCGAGATTATGCGCCAACAAGTCGGTGTAAGGCCAAATCTTCTGATGCGGATAACGCGGCAGTTTCTTGACGAGATATTTGTCGCCGGTGTAGTTGTCGTCGCCGGTGGTCCATGAGGGTTTATGGCATACGGTGCATCCCATTTCATAGAATAGCGTGCGTCCGCGCTGCACCTCGGCGTTGTCGAGATCACGTGCGGCGGGAACCGCCAAACCGCGGTGCCATATCATGAAGTCGTCATAATCCTCCTGAGTCATCTCCACGTCGAGGTCCTGACTCATAAGATAATCATAAATCTGCTTTTCCGACCAACCGAGTGCGTTCTGCACGTCCTTATCCTTCGACGCCACTTCGGCGTAAGCGGAGGTGATGTAATGGTAGCGGCGTGAGGGGTGCGTCACATTGGTGATATTCCATATGGCGTTGGCTCCGGGGCCGTTTTGCAGCGTGCCGCGTGTCTGTCCGTAGGTGTATCTTCCGGGGTGGGAGGTGCCATCGTTCTCGGTGATCATGGAGCCGATTCTGCCCATGCAGTAGCCGCGGCTCTGCTGGCTTTGGTATTCGGCATTGAGGTCGTCGTCGGAGATGGCGTCGAGGAGTCCGGTGCCGTAGATTCCGATTGTGGTTTCGAGATAGACATTATACACGTCGGGCATGGGGACATAGAAAGCGGAGCGGTCAATCGTCACTTCGGGATAAATAAGGTCGTATGTCTCGCCGTCGGGGAATTTGTTGCCCCACTCGTCGGTGTAGGCGAGCCATTGGATATGTATTCCGCTCTCGTCAATGGGGGCTTTGAAAGGAGCGACAGCCTTAGTCTGGGGCATACCCGTGAGCGAAGAGACATATTTATTGTCAGCGTCGGTGACCACGAGGAGATAACCGTTGCCATACTCGTTGGCGTTGTATTGGCTCACACGCTTGCCGTGGCCGTATCCGGGGTGGCAGGTTTCGCATGAGGAGCGCACATAGACGGGACCGAGACCGCGGAAAGCGCCGTCGGCGTTGGCGTTGAAATCACGTTCGAAAAGGAGTTCACCGTTTTTAAATTCGGTCATAAGCCCCATCTCCTCCACCACGGGAGTTGGCTGCTCGTAGCAGGTGGCTGAATAGTTGAAAGAGGTGCCGAGCTTTCCGCCGGTGTACCATTCTTCAGAGAGTTCTTCGTTGGGGTCTTCGGGGTCTGAGCCTCCGTTCTTGTCGCTACAGCTTATGAGGGGAAGACCCGCGGTCATGAAGCATAGGGCAAGGCATTTAATCTGTTTCATTACGATAAAGATTTAGTTATGGTAAAATTAAGAAAGCCCCGCGTAGGTTAATACCGCGGGGCTTTGGGATTATATTGAATCGATGAATTTCACAACGGCGTCGCGTTCCGACTTTGAGAGCTTGCGGAAGTTTTGGACGCTCCAACGCGCGTCGCTCTGGGCGTTACCGTGCCACATGATAGCCTCGAGGGTGTTGCGCGCGCGGCAGTCGTGCAGACGGTCGGCGTGTCCGGCGCATTTCTGCATCAAGCCTTTACCCCACAAGGGAGTGGTGCGGCACCATCCCGTGCGGATATCATTCTCCATGAAGAGGCGGTGTTGCACCAAGTCGGTGTAGGGCCAAATCTTCTGGTTGGGATAGCTCGGGAGCTGTCGGTTGGCGGCGGTGAAAATTTTGTAGGGGTCCTGCTTTTTGGAGTCGCTTCCGGTGGTCCAGGAGGGACGGTGGCAGGAGGCGCATCCGATGGAAGTGAAGAGTTCCTTACCCTTTTGGAACTCCTCGGAGTCGACATTGCGTGCTGCCGGGACAGCCAAACCGCGTTGCCACAGAATCAGGTGGTAGACCTGCTCCTCGCTGATTTCGGGGGTCATGTTTTTATTTCCGAGGTAGGCTGTTATGTCGGCTTTGACATCGCCGGTTTTGTTGCACTCCGGGAAATATTTATAGAAGTTCGCCTGCACGTAGGGGTCGTTGGCGGAGGCGGTGACATATTCCGTGGGGAAATAGTTGTAGGGGAAATCGGGGCGCACCACGTTAGTGACCTCCCAGTGCGAGGCGTTGCCCTGCACCGAAGAGGAGTCGAGCGCGTAGTCGAAGCGGAAAGGATGACCGTCGGTGTTGAGCGCCGCCCAGTCGGAGCCGTTCCAGATCGCGGGGTTCAGCGTGGCGTGCGCCGACTCGCTGATATATTGCGCTTTTATATCGTCGTCGTCGATGGCGTCGAGGAGTCCGGTGCCGTAGATGCCGATTGAGGACTCAAGGGTGAAGATAAGGTCGCTGTAGCTGACGGTCTTTCCATCCTGAATCAGAGGTACGTAGATCGCGCTTTCGGGGATTTTCACCTCGGGGTAGATCAGCGAATAAGTTTCGCCGTCGGGGAACTGGTTGCCCCATTCGTCGGTGTATGCGAGCCATTGGATGGAGACTTGCGACTCATCAATCAAGGGCTTGAAGGGAGCCACCGCCATTGTGTGCGGCACCACTCCGATGGAAGATAGCGGCATACCGTCTTTGGTGGTCACGATAAGCAGGCAACCGTTGCCCCACTCGTTGGTTTTGTACTGCGTGATGCGTTTGCCGTGGCCGTAGCCGGGGTGGCAGGTGACGCATGAAGTGCGGTTGTAGGTGGGGCCCAAGCCGCCGAAAGCGCCGTCGGTGTTTGTGTTGAAGATACGTTCAAAAATCTGCTCGCCGCTCTTGAACTCATAGAGCATACCCTCGTTTTCGATGGCGGGGGTGGGCTGCTGGTAGGCTGAAGCCGAATAATTGAACGAAGTGCCGAGTTTACCGCCGGCGTACCATTCATCAGCAAGAGTCACCTCTTCCTCTCCATTGTCGGGATCGGGAGTGTCCTTATCGGAACAGGCGGTCATGGCAATCATAGGCAGCGACATAAGCGCCGCATACTTAAGGAAGTCTATTTTTCTCATATAAAATTCATAAATGCACAGAGCCGGAAGGGCTATAACACCTTCCGGTCCATGCTATTAAAGGTCTATATTTCTTAGTTGTTGATCACGTACTAATTTTAGTTGTTGATCACGTACTTGGTTTAGTTGTTTATCACACCCTTAGCCGCGTTGAGCGCATCGGTGAGCTCGGAGCAAGCGTTGATGGCAGCTTGAACGGCGGTGGTGTTGTAGTTCTGCACGAAAGGATGCTGGCACGCTTGAATCTTGGCGATGGCGTTGCTGATTGCGTCGCGCACGTTTTGGTCAGCTTTGGCATCTTTCGACGCAATCAGAGTGCTGAGCGATTTCGCGGAGTCCTCTTTTCCGGAGAGACCGCCGAGGTAAACGAATTGGATACCGCGGATGTTGTCTTCGAAGTCTTGGAGTGAGTTCCATGAGTAGGGTGACTCGATATAATTCACATCCTCGCCGGTGTATGGTTTACCGATTTTGGTCATAGCGACCTCGTCGGCGATTGTCTCGCAGCCGTCGAGCATCTCTTCGATGGCGTCGGCGGGAGTCTTATAGATAGAGCCTGCCAATCCGGCGTTGAGCATATAGTCTCCGAAGTTGTCGGTGGGTTCCATCTCAAGCTCCTCAAGGACTTCGCGTTTATTGGAAGAGATATTGTCGATGCCCGCCCATGCGGCTTCAAGGCGGTAAGTCTGATAGCAGAGGTCGCCGGCGACAGCCACGGCGTAGATCATCTCATTGTCGGAGATAGCGGAGGCGCTGCGGGGTTCACCGTCGCGGAAGATGATGTATTCCAAACCATGGAAACCAAGGAGACCGGGACCGAAGTTGCTACCGGCGGATTCAGCGGTGAGCGACTCTATCTGTGATTGGTTGTTGAGAAGTTTCTCAAGCTCAGTGCGGTCCAAGGGCCATGTGTCGATATGGGGGTCGATGCCGTAGTTTGTGGCGGCGCCGAAGAGGAACGCCTCGCTCCACTCCCACCATTGGCGGCTTGACTTCCACGCCGAGCACGCGCGCTGTACGTTGGCGTCGGTGCGTGATGCCTGCAACGCCTCGATCGCGTCGAGAAGATTGGTGGTCGCGTCGGCGAGATTGCTGTATATTGGAATCACTATATTGTTGACATAGTGTTCGGTGACAGTCTGCATTTGAGTGTTGTCGTCCGTGGGAGTGGGATCCGGATCATCGCTTGAGCAGGCGGCGAAAGAGAATCCCATTGCCGCTACAGCCAATAAAGATAAGAATTTAGTTTTCATTCTGTATTATGTTTTTAATTATTTGTTTTTTAATTATTCAGTTTATTAGTTGCCTGTATTAGAGGAAGAAGCCCGAATAAGCCACGCCGATTGCTATTGTCGGCTCATTGTTGTAGGGCTTGGAGTATTTTCTGTAGGAATACTCGGCTTTGAAGACGATTTGCTTCATGGGATAGTAGTTCACGCCGACGGTGTATCGGTTTTTGCGGCACCAGTCGCTTTTGATGACGTTCTTCTCTGTTCTGCACATTGAATCGTAGAAGTCATACTGACCGAAGACGTAGAATTTCTGACCCGATTTGCGGAGTTTGTCGCTGAAGGAGAAGAAATCGTATCCGACATTTACCATCGCGCTCATGGCGTCGGAAGCCACGGGAGTGCGCGGGCATAGGTTGTCGTCCTTCGTGGAGAAGGAGTTTTGGTTGAACGAGGTGATCTCGGCGGAGTTTGTGAGATGTCCCCAATCGAAGCTCGCGTGGGCGAGGAAATTATGGTCTTTGTAAGTCGCGTCGGCGGCAAGGATGGAGACCGTGCCTTTGACGTTCTTATATTTTGCGGCAGTGGAGCGTGAGAGGGAGTTGTTGAAGGAGTTGCCCACGTATCCGCTGACACCGATTCTCAAGCCTTTGACGGAGTAGTTGTCGATTCTGAAAACGCCCGCCACGGAGTTGCCTATTTTGAACTCGTAGGGGGATCCGGAAGCGTCGGCGATCCATCCGTCACGCCCGAATCTGTCGGAATCGAGCCCCGGGACGAGCATCGCTTCGTAGCGCCAGTCGCCCACCCTACCCCATACTTCCACTCCGGTCTCATGCCAGGTGCAGGGGAGGATTGTGTTTTCACCCTCGGGACGGAAGACGGTGAAGAACTCCGTGGGGAGGTGCGCCGCGTTGGTCAATCCCACGGGGATGATCTGATGTCCGGCGCGGATATTGAATTTCTTGCCGAATGATTTCTGAATCCAGAACTGCTCGAGGGCTACCTCGCCGCCGCGTTCCACCTCGGCTTCATATTCGCCGGATTCCTCCGACTCGATCTCCACGGCGGATTCCGAACCGCCGTGCTCAAACTCAATCTCCATATATGTGGACCAACCCTTGCCGAAGTCGTAGCCCATCACGAGGACCACGTGGGGAAGGTCGAAACGCCCGTGTCCGGGGTCGTTTTTATATTGCTCATGTTTTGAATAGCGGTTGAAGTTGTCGCTATAGAAGTTGTAGTTGTAGGTCGCCTCGCCGTAACCGCCGAGGGTGAGTCTGCTGAGAGCGCCGACCACATCTTTCTTTGGTTTCGCATACGCGGCGTTGTCTTCAGATGAGGGTTGCGCAATGGTGGCATCCGATTCCGCCTGAATCTCAGACGGGGCCTCCGCGGCGTAAACCGAGGGCACCGCCGCCATGAGTCCTAAGGATAAAAGTAATTTATGCTTCATATCTTTTGTTGTTATTGCTTCTTCGTTTTGCTTCTGAATATTGCTTCTAAATTCAGTTGCTTAAACAGCGATGCAAAGTTACTGCCATCAGGAGCGACACTAAATAACCACAATTAGGTAAAATTAACAGCGTCATACCTACTTATTAGTAATCAGACCCCCGAAAAACAAAAATTACCTATATGTTGGTATTTCCGCCATTGAAATATCGGAATAACTTTGCAACGAAAATAATAACGATATGACTAAGAATTTAAATAAAGGAAAAGGAACACGCCGGGGCATCGGCAAAGCGTCGATGCTGATTATGGCTGTAATCACCATAGTATTAGGTGTTTTCACGATTGTGGAGAAGTACGTTGGGAGCGACTACGTGCTGAGTCAATGCTATGGCTCATGGGTGTTTTTCGCGCTGTGGGCGGCGATGGGAGTGTCGGCGGCGGTGCATATCGCACGCGTGAAACTATGGCGGCGGCTACCGGCGTTCATGCTTCATCTGTCGCTGATGGTGATACTCATAGGCGCGGGAATGACGTTCATCTCCGCCAAACGCGGAGAGGTGTCGCTAATAAAAGGTAGGGGCGAGAAAGTGTTTCTCACCGACGGGGGCGAGCGCGCCGTGCTCCCCTTCACCCTCACCCTCTCGCGCTACGATATAGATTATTACCCCGGGAGCAGTTTCCCGCGCGACTACCGCGCCGTGGTCAACGCCGCCGGGGAGGAATACCACCTCTCAATGAACAAGAGCGTCAGCATACAGGGATATAATTTCTGTCTGAGCAAGTTTGAGAGCGTCAACGACTGCGTGACGCTCAATGTCTCCCACGACAGCGGAAGCACGGTGGCTTTCATCGGCTTCTACCTCTTTTTCGCGGCGGTGGTGGCGCTGATGCTATGGCGCGGAGGGGAGTTCAACAGCATCCGCAAGCGTCTGGCGCGCATGGCTATGATGGCGCTGCTGGCGATAGCAGGCACCGCGGGAGCGTCGGCGCAGATGATAGACAAGTCCGATGCGGAAGCGCTGAGCACCCTTTTAGTGGAGAACAACGGAAGAATCATGCCTATGGAATCCCTCTCCTGGTCGCTGATGACCAAAATCCACGGAAGCGCGGAGTTTGAGGGTATGTCGCCCACACAAGCGGTGGTGGATATGTACATCAACAGCGACAATTGGGGGGAACGCAAGGTGATAAAGATAAAGAGCGCCAAGGTACGCTCTCTCTTGGGAATCTCGGGGAGCTACGCCTCCTACAATGATTTCATCACCGATGAGAATGTGTATAAGCTCAACGAGGCATTTGAGAAAGCGAACGGCGAAAGTGAGCTGTCGGCGCTGCAAAGCTGCGACGAGCGTTTCCAAATAATGAGGTCGATCATCGAAGGTGAGATTTTCAAGATGTTTCCGGCGAAGACCGCCGATGGGGTGAAATGGTTCTCCCCGGTAGACAGGCTCCCGGCGGAAGTGGAGGGGGATGAATATATCTTCATCCGCAATGCGTTCAATTTCCTCACCGAGATGATTGTCAGCCGCCGCCACGGTGACTTCAACGAGGTGGTGGCGAAGATTAATAAGTATCAGATAAAGAGCGGCGGGAGCGACGTGCCGAGTTCCGGACAGCGCGGGAGCGAGCATTTCCTCAATCAATTCCGCAAGGTTCCGTTGTTTGTGATAGCGTTGCTCTGCGGCATCGCGGGATGGATAATGTCGCTGGTGGCGATAGCTAAGAAAAGGCGCGAGAAGAGTGTTCTCCACCGCGCCGCGGCGATAATCATAAGCGCCGTCAGCCTACTGCTGCTTGTGGAGTTCTGCTTGAAATGGTACGTGGGCGGGCATGTGCCGCTGGGCAACGGTCCGGAGACTATGGCGTTCACTTCGATGCTTATAGGTGTGATTTACTTACTAATTGGACGGCGTTCGGGCATACACCCCTCCTACGCGCTTTTGATGATGGGGTTGACTCTGTTGGTGTCGAAGATAGGTAATTCGGATCCTCAGGTGACGCAGCTGATGCCGGTGCTCAACTCGGGACTGCTGAGTGTACACGTGGCGTTGGTGATGATTTCCTACGCCCTCTTCGGCTTGATTTTCATCAATTCGCTGACATCGCTGTTCATCTCGCGTGAAGAGAGGGTGGTTCAGGAGCGTTTCACCCTCACCAGCCGTTTTCTGCTTTATCCGGCGATAGCGTTGCTCGGCAGCGGTATCTTCGTGGGTTCGCTATGGGCGAGCATCTCGTGGGGCAGGTATTGGGGATGGGATCCCAAGGAGACGTGGGCGTTGATCACGATGCTCATCTACGCGGTTCCGTTCCACCGCGGCATCTTCAGGAGCTTCACCAACCCCCGGGTGGTCAATCTCTACCTGACGGTGGCTTTTCTCGCGGTGGTGGTGACATACTTCGGCGTTAACTACTTCCTCGGCGGCATGCACAGCTACAGCTGACGCTCCGCCGACGGCGTTGGCTCACCGACGCTGACGTTGGCTCACCGGCCCTAACATATATAAATCAGAAACAAGAAAAATTTAGCTTACATATCGTTATTATTGAAATCGTTATTATTGAAAGGGTGTGTCTCCATGGTTGATTGGAGACACACCCTAATTCTTTCGCGGCGGACGGGGATTATCCGCCACTGCCGACAGTGCTTGTTTATTCCACAAAAGTTTGATACCAGTAGTCACGAAGGAGCGGCGAACGGAATGTGCGCACGGAACCATTCTTCAGCAAATAGCCGTCGTTCTCAAGCATACGCAAGAGTTTGCTGAGGAGATAATCCACATCGTCCACCTTGGTGGTGTCGAAACTTGCGGACACCGCCGCGAATAGTTCGTCGCGGTTCATCCCATCCGGCTTCGAGGCGAGGACCTTGAGCGTCCGCCTCGCCGGAACCTCCAAATCACGATACTCCTTCAAACGCTCCGACCACGTATTGAGGTAACTATCGGAGCATAGGCTGCCATAGGCATCGTCAATATCCGTCGTGGTGACCGCCACCCCGTCGTAAGAGTCAATCAGCTTTGAAAAGATAACCTGAATAAAGTAAGGGATGTTCCAATGAAGTTTGTCGAGCATATACTCAACCACATCATCAGAGGCGTTGATATTTTCCGACTTACATAACTGCGTGAATAGCCCCACCGCCTCATCATGTGTCAACTCATCAAGGGAAAACTCCGTCAAATCGTTGATAGTATAACCCAGCTCAAGGCTTGAGGTGAAATTTCTCAACCCCACAGAGCCGCAAAAGAGCCAACGCACCTTTGTCTGACTGACCTGACGCAAGCTCCGCAACCAATTGAGGATAAACGCCACTTTCTCTGCCCCGTTTTCGCTGTTGTACAGGATACCGAGAAACAGGGTGAGTTCATCCACCGCTATGAAAATATCCTCATCATGGCGGATAGAGTCCTTCAAATTCTTATAGAAATCCTCTTGTTCCTCCCTCTTTGCGAAGTTGAAATCCACCGGGCCAATAGAGACCTTCTCCATTTTCCTGAGCAATGAGGAGACACCTTTCGACATACCGTCGGCGAGATGCTTCCAGACATTTCCTTCGGTGAAAGAATCAATGATTTGACGGATAAAGCCCTCCTCCGAGGTTTTCTCCTCCAAATCAATATAGACGCATTTCCATCCGGATTTCTTTTTTTCCTCAATCAGTCGCTTCGCGAACGAGGATTTTCCTATACGCCGCGGCGCCGTGAGCAGCAACGAATGATTGCTATCCAACAAGCGGTTGGCTTGCTTCAACTCCTTTACGCGTCCGAAGAAGTCATCTCCCTCCACCGGCGGACCCACTTTATTTGATATGCACATAATTCAGAACTCTTGTAGTGGCACAAAGATATAAAATCTCAGATTAATAGAAAAATATACACCTAAAAAAATTAGGGAGTACAAAAAAATTGGGACCTTTAAGAGGCTCCGCGGATTCGCGCGCTAAGCAGCTTAAAGGTCCCATCATCAAAACTTATTTAAACATCTACAAGAAACTCTCATAATTTAAAAGTGTAACATAAATAAATATTGTAAAAGTGTAACATAAATATCATGTAAATATAGACCTATGGGTCAACAATGCAATCGAAGGAACTTTCACAGATATGAAGAAAAATCTACGAAACCATCCTGGAATGGCCTCAAATAATCGGCTACGAATGGTGGATGGGTTTTTCTCGGCATATGTGAACATGCATAACAAACAAGGAGGCGACTAATAAGGCCACCTCCTATCTTTGCGTTATGCATTATCAGCGACTTTATTCCTGGCGGAGTTGCTCCCCAGCAGAGCTCCGTTACGCTTCAAGTCACAAAAGACAAAACTAATATTAATTTTTTATATGAGCCAATTTGGATGATATTTTTAGCACCCATTTTGACCTATACGCCTAAATTCGTTACTCATCCGCATACGCATGAATAAAATATCGGATAACCGTCTATTATTCAGCATAGTGCAATATCATTGCACTCGATTTGATACCACGTTGAGACCCAACAATAAACATACCATATAACTGATTCTTAAATCAAATCCATGA
>CAYQMV010000030.1:0-29731 GCA_964418705.1 uncultured Sangeribacter sp. | reverse complement strand
CGCTACCACGACCACGAGAAATTGGCACACTACGCCAACGCCGCCACCGACATCGAATTTGAAATGCCATTCGGATTCAAAGAGGTGGAGGGTATCCACTCACGCACTAACTTCGACCTCAGCCAACACGAGAAATTCTCCGGCAAAAAGATACAATATTTCGATCCTGAATTGGGCGAGAGCTATGTTCCCTACGTGATTGAGACATCAATCGGTGTGGACCGTATGTTCTTGAGCGTGCTCTGCTCATGCTACGAGGATCAGAAGTTGGAGAACGGCGACAGCCGCGTAGTGCTTCATTTCCCCGCCGCGTTAGCCCCGGTGAAATGCGCCGTGCTTCCTTTGGTGAAAAAGGATGGTCTCGCCGAGAAAGCGCGTGAAATACAACATGCTCTGCGCTTCCACTTCACTTCACAATACGATGAAAAGGATTCCATCGGCAAACGCTACCGCCGTCAGGATGCCATCGGAACACCCTATTGCATCACCGTCGACCACCAAACCCTCGAAGACAACACCGTCACCCTCCGCCACCGCGACAGCATGGAGCAGGAACGCGTAAACGTCAACGATCTCGTGGCTTTGCTCGGTCAGAAAGTGAGCATCAACGAACTTCTTAAGAAAATCGAAGAATAAAGAAACGTCATGAGAATAATAAAAAAAATAATCATGGTGGTTGCAGTGATGATTGGAGCAATGAGTCTCCAATCATGCAACTACAACTCCTTGGTGGAAAAGCAGCAAAATGTGGAGCAAAAATGGGCGGAGGTGGAGAACCAATACCAACGTCGCTCCGACCTGATACCCAACTTGGTGAATACAGTGAAAGGATACACCAAGCATGAAAGCGAGACCCTTGAGAAAGTGGTGGAAGCGCGCAGCAAAGCCACTTCAATCAATATCAACGCCGAGGATCTCAACGAAGAAACACTTGCTAAATTCCAACAAGCGCAGTCCGAGCTCTCCGGAGCGTTGAAATCACTCTTGGCAGTGAGCGAGGCATACCCCGACCTCAAAGCCAACGAGAATTTCCGCGACCTCCAGAGTCAACTCGAAGGCACTGAAAACCGCATCACCGTAGCCCGTAAGAACTACACCGAGGCAGTGCAGGAATACAACACCTCAATCAAAAAATTCCCCACAAATATCTATGCGGGATGGTTTGATTTCACTGCAAAGCCCCAATTCAAAGCGGACGCCGGCGCGGAGAAAGCGCCCTCTGTGGAGTTCTAACCGCAACGCTTGAGTTGTGATTTAACACATGAGTTTTAATTATACACTAAAATAAATGAGGAAATTTATTTTTAGCGCAATTGCGCTGTTTGCATGCTGCGTGACGATGCAATCATGTCTTAAAGATGATGATGAAACCGACTACACCGCATGGAAAAACCGCAACGTGTCGTACATCGACAGCCTTGAGACACTTACATTCAACGGCACCAACGAATACACAAGGGTGTCGCCGTCATGGTATCCCGGGGCTTACGTGTTGATGAAATGGCACAACGACACTAAAACTACCGAGAAAAATCTACGTCCCCTATACAACTCCACCTGTGATGTGACCTACAAAGTGAGCACCATCGACGGAGTGGCGAAAGATTCCTCTTACCTTCTCACCACCAACGGCGACAGCATCTACCGCTGCCTACCATCGCAACAAGTCACCGGATTCGCCATCGCACTCACCAATATGCACGTGGGGGATTCATGCACCGTGGTGATACCCTACAGATATGGATACGGAACCTCCGGATACGGATCCATAAATCCTTATTCCACTCTTATCTTCGAGCTTAAACTTAAGGATGTTCCCGCCTACGAAATCCCGGAATAGGTAAATAAAAGAGTGAGTAACCAACTAAATATTGAAATCAAAGATATTCTTAAATACTGATGCCAATGAAATTTAAAAAAACAATCATGCTGGGGAGCGCAATGCTATGCGCCACCTCAGCATGCGCTTTAGTATGGTCCTTCGATTCCATGAAGGTACGCCCGGCATTGCAAGTGAATATGCCCGTGAGCAACGACACCGTTAATGTCAAAGGTGAAAAATACGGCGTGGCAAATCTTCTCAAACAAAAGATGAACCTCGATTTCACCATGGGGGAATCCTCCAAAATATTGATGAACGCCGCCGACTCTCTCTATAGTTTCAACAATCCCGCCGAGGGGAAGGTGATTTATCTCACCGAGACCAAAATGCGTCCGGAGAACTACATGAGCGGCAAATTGGAAGTGGTGTGCAACGCACCCTTCGCAGTGCTCGTCAATGGAGAGGAGAAAGCACAGAAAACCACCGCTGAAGATTCCATCAGCGACGCATCAAAAAAGAGTGTGGACTTGACCATGCAACCTCAAGCCACCTATCAAGTATGCGTGAAAGTGCTTGCCGACGCCGATGGAGCCGCGCCCAAAATGAGCATGAACTTCGTGCCTGATGAAAAATCGGAAAACACCGCGCTCTACACCGGTTCCGAACTCAAACACCGCTTCCTCCTTGACGACACAATGATGGGCGTACGCGTGTCGTACACAGCCATCTCCCCCGACGGGCGCTACCTACTCACCTACTATACCAACAAGATGGACGGCACAAACACACGCCGCTACGTGGTGCTTTCGGAGATAAAATCCGGCAAAGTGCTGACCACTTTCGAAAAGGGCGCGTGGATGCCCAAAGGCAGCACACTCTACTTCACCCAAAAGGGTGAGGACGGCTTCGACATCTACACGATGACACTCCCCGGAATGGAGCAAAAGCTCCTTTATAAGAATGTCCCCACCGACAGCTTCACATGGAGTCCAAACGCCGACTATATCGTCTACTACGACAGTGAGGAACCCGCGAAAGACGCCACTCCACTCCACCGCTATATCTCTCCCGACGACCGCATCGTGGGCAACCGCACACGCTATTTCCTAAAGAAATACGACTTCGTGACGGGTGCGGAGCAGATTCTCACCTATGGTACAAAATCCACATCAATGGCTGACATCTCACACGACGGCAATAAAATCCTTTATTCCATCACCCGTGAAACGCCATCAAAATACCCCTTCTATGCGGTTGATTTGATGCAAATGGATGTGAAGACACTGAAAGTGGACACCATCATCAAAGATAACCCCTATTTGGCATCGGGTCAATATTCTCCCGACGACAAAAAGATATTCATCACCGGCTCACCGCGCACTTTCGGCGACATAGGCGTGAATTGCGGCAACCAACCCATCCCCAGCGATTTCGACACTCAAGGATTTATCTACGACATCGCCACAAAGAACGTGGTGGCAGCCACCCGCGATTTTGACCCCGCCATCTCCGCCCCGGTGTGGAGCGCGTCTGATGGAAATATTTATTTCCGTGCCGCCGATGGATTCTACGGCAAACTATGCTCTCTGAATCCCAACACACTCAAAATCACCACTCTCCCGATACAAGTGGATAATTTAGGTTCATTCTCCATCGGCAGTCAGGAGTCGCAATGGCTATCCTACACCGGTCAAGGCTACAACTATGCCGGACGTGGATACATGATGAACCTCAAGAGTGGCAAATCCACACTCATAGATGATCCCTTGAAGCCGATGTTCGACGACATAGAAATGGGCACCAGCGAGTCTTGGAGCTATACCTACAAGGATGGCAGCGTGATCGACGGCACCCTCACTCTGCCGCCGAACTTCGATCCTAACAAGAAATACCCCATGGTGGTCTACTACTACGGCGGCTGCACCCCCTCCACCTACTCATGTTCGCATGGCTATGTGCCACAGTTGTTCGCATCCCGCGACTACGTGGTATATGTGGTGAACCCCTCCGGCACATACGGCTATGGTCAAGAGTTCTCCGCGCGCCACGTAAACGCATGGGGCAAGCAAACGGCAGACGAGATTATAGAGGGAGTGAAAGAGGTGGTACGCACACATCCATTCATTGATGGTTCTAAAATCGGATGTCTTGGAGCCTCCTACGGCGGTTTCATGACTCAGTATCTCCAAACACTCACCGACATCTTCGCCGCCGCGGTTTCCCACGCCGGCATCTCCAACGTCACAAGCTATTGGGGCGAAGGATACTGGGGCTACTCCTACAACGCATGCGCCGCCGCGGAGTCATACCCCTGGACCAATCCCGAACTATTCACAAAGCAGGGATCCCTGTTCAACGCCGACAAGATCCACACTCCGTTGTTGCTGCTCCACGGCACCGCCGACACCAACGTGCCTATCGGTGAGAGCATCCAGCTCTTCAACGCATTGAAGATTCTTGACCGCGAGGTGGAATTTATATCCATCGAGGGTGAAGACCACGTCTCCGGAGGATACCCCTACGACAAAATGCTTTTGTGGCAAAACACCATCATGGCATGGTTCGACAAATGGCTTAAAAACGACTCCCGTTGGTGGAATGAGATGTATCCGACACCTCACCTCTAAAATGGGAACATGGATAAAAAAACGACAATAAAAGCCATATACAAAATAACGAATGCCGGGCCTCAAAGCTCGGCATTCTATTTTCCATAGTCTGGAGTGTCCTCCGCGGCAATCATCATCTCCGGTTCATCATCAGAATAAACCGCACGTTTATCGCCGTGGAGACGCAGATAACTCTCGTTGATATAATATTCGAGGTTCATCAATGTGTGTGAAAGAATCTTAGGCTTCAGCTGACACTCCCACACCGTGATCACACACCATCCCATCTCCCGGAGCTTCTCCTTATTCTCCTCATCACGCTCCTTATTCCGCGCTATCTTCTTTGTCCAAAATTCGACATTGCTTTTAGGCATTCTCAAATGCGAATCATGGCCATGCCAAAAACACCCATGGATAAAAATCACCACACCATATTTGCGCATCACTATATCGGGAGTACCAGGCAACCGCTTGTCATTCTTTCGGTAACGATAACCGCGGCCATACAAATACCTCCTTACCAGCAACTCCGGTTTAGTATCCTTACTATGGATATGCGACATACATCGGGAGCGTTCTTTTTTATCAAGGGTGTCCATATCGACTACAAAAATACACAAATTTTTGTTAATCCATCAATTATCACTAAATTTGTGCTGCAAAAACGAATGTCATGGATTTTAAAAGAACGAATGTCATGGATTCTAAAAAATTGAACGTCATGGATTTTAAAATGGTAAAAGAGTTGCTGCAAAGCGACAGAAGCGTGCGCCGTTTCGACGCATCACGCAGTGTGGATGCAGACACTATGCGCTCCCTTGTGGAGTTGACACGCTACTGTGCGTCTGGAAGGAACGCGCAACCGCTAAGATATAGGATAGTGACCACGGGGGAGGAACGTGACGCTCTGTTTCCCTTACTAGCATGGGCGGGATACTACACCGACTGGCAAGGACCTGATGAGTCGCAACGTCCAACGGCATACCTCGTGCAATGTCGCGACACAACCTTAGGGGGCGACGGGCTCTGCGACGACGGCATTCAATTGCAAGCTATAACCCTCGGCGCCGCCACCCTCGGACTCGGATGCTGCATCATCAAAGCATTCAACCCCGCCAAAGTCAAAGAGGTGCTCAACATACCGGAAGCCCTCACCCCCCTGTATGTGGTGGCCATAGGATATCCGGCAGAGAAAACAAAAATCGTGGACATGACCCCCGACGGCAATTTCAAATATTACCGCGACACCGACGACACTCAATGCGTGCCTAAACGTCCATTGGAGGAATTAATCATAAAATGACGACACATATCAAAACAGCTATCTAAAACCATACCTGAGTCCATACTTGACCAAAGGCACAAATTAACAACGCTTCATGATTCGATTGAAACATATACTGATGGCATTGACACTCCTTGTGGTGCCATTGGTGATGCGAGGCGCGCCACAGCTCCCCTCATCGGAGGATTCCATCTACATCGTCTATATCGGTGACTCCAATCTATGGATCGGGGGCGATGACTGCTCAAATCCGAGCGCATGGAGCTTCTGGTTCAATAAGTTCATCCCCGCGAGCAAAGCGAGAAGCTACGCCCGCAGTGGAGCCACATGGACAAACACCTCCGCCACAATGGCGGACACATCTCTTTATTCAGAAGTGCTGGAGGACTCCAACGTGATTTACAACGAACTGCTTCGCCTTATCCACGACTCCGCAAACGGAGGTGAATCCCCCGACATAATTTTCCTCTCCGCCGGCACCAACGACGCCTGGTTTCATGCGAAACGTCCCGGAATATTCTCCGTCACCACATCCGAAGCAATGAGCCGTCTCGAGAGTAACCTCGCCTCCAAGCCGTCCGACTACACATCGCTCACCGAAGCGGTGACGTGCGGAATAGCGATGACACGCCGTGCGTTCCCGGAAGCGGAGATAGTAATACTCACTCCTCCGGAAACCACCGCCACCTCCAGCGAAATGATAAGCCATGTGGCTGACCTCATCACTGAATGTGCGGAGGCGAACAATATCATAACCATCCGTCTCGACAAATACTCCGGCATCAGCCGTGAAAAAGAGAAACAGCACTATGAACTAACCACCGACGGCACACACACCTCCACTAAAGGGGCGCAGAAAATAGCCACGCTGGTCCATGACTCTCTCGTTAAGAATAAACTAACCCCGGTCCACGACCGACAACTAAATACAGCGACTTCGCTTAGAAACTGAAATGGTATTTTCCGATTTATTTTTTCTATTCTTTTTCATCCCGGCGTTTGTGATATGCTATCTGATAGCCACCCTTATCGACAAACGCAAAAAGGATGAGGGACAACAGCCCAATTTCACGTTACGCAACATCACCTTGGTGATCTTCTCCCTTCTATTCTACGCATGGGGCGAGGCAGTCTACGTGCTGCTGATGCTTGTATGTGTGATTATCAACTATTTCTCCGGAAGAATGATAGCCGGTTCCAACCGACACCGCCGTCTATGGCTTGTGGTAGGTCTGACACTTGATATATGCCTTATAGGCATATTCAAATACCTCGGGTTCTTCGCCGACGCGCTCTCGGAGGTGGGAATCATGGTCAGCGTCCCCAAGTTGGCACTCCCCATAGGCATCAGTTTCTACACGTTTCAAGCGATTTCATACCTTGTTGACGTGTACCGCCGCGACACACCCGTGCAGAAGCGGTTCATCGATCTTTTGCTCTATATCTCGATGTTCCCACAACTAATCGCGGGTCCCATCGTGCGCTACGGCACTGTGGCGGAGGAACTTCACAACAGACATGTCTCCGCCGAGGATATGGCTCAAGGCGCATACCGATTCTTCATCGGTCTCGCAAAAAAAGTGATTTTCGCCAATATGCTCTCCGAAATATCCGACAAATTCCTTGTGAGCGGCATTGACGACCTCTCCGCCGCCGGAGCATGGATAGGTGTGCTCGCATTCACCTTGCAAATATATTTCGATTTCTCCGGATACTCCGATATGGCGATAGGTATGGGCAGATGCATGGGATTCCATTTCTGCGAGAACTTCAACCATCCCTACTGCTGCACCTCAGTCACCGACTTCTGGAGACGTTGGCACATGTCGCTCGGAAGCTTCTTCCGCGACTACGTGTATATTCCCCTCGGAGGCAACCGCCGTCACCAAATACTCAATATCATGACGGTGTGGTTCCTCACCGGAATGTGGCACGGAGCCAGCTGGAACTTCATCATCTGGGGCATATATTTCGGATTCTTCGTCACCATAGAGAAATACACCATCCTACGTTGGAAATGGATGCCCTCGATTATCACGCGCTTCTACAGTCTACTGGTGGCGGTGATTGGATGGGGTATATTCTACTTCGATGATTTCACCAATATGCGTAAGTTCTTCACCTCGCTGCTCGGTCAAGGATCCCTTTCATTCAGCTATTTTGAAGAGACGGCGATATACGACTACTTCTGGCTATGGGTGGCAGCGGTGATTCTGTGTCTCCCCGTGCGCAAATGGGTGGCGAATTTCGTGGACTCCAAGATAGTGCCATCGTGCGCCGCGGCGTCATACGCCGTAGCCACCGCACGCGCGTTCATATCTATCCTCCTCCTCGCACTCAGCGTGGCACTGCTCGTAGGCGCCACTAACAACGCATTTATTTACACACGTTTCTAACATCGAATTTAAATAATAGATCATTGAAATAATAAACCCTTAATAATGAATCATAATAAACTCTACATCGTATTCGTGACAGTGGCGTTCTCAATGTTCGCCATAGTCTTCCTCGCATTCCCACGCAGCGAATACTCTGAACTGGAGAAACGCGAGTTGGCTACGTTCCCCGAATACACATTCGATAAACTCACAGACAACACCCTCACCGGAGAAATTTCCACATGGTTCAGCGACAGCGAGCCATTCCGCGACGACTTTATGAGCATGAGCATGGAGGCTCGCGATATGCTACGCATGACCATAGATGGCGACGAAGCAGTGACAGTGCATGGCGGAGCGGAGCAGCCGGGCACCGCCGACAGCGAAGCCCCCGGTCCCGACGCCACCGACGCGGAGATAGAGGAGTACAAAAATAATATCACCGCCAATGAAAACGCCAAACTCGCCAACGCCGGAATCATCATCATCGGCAACCCACCAACAGTGAGGGCCCTTATGGCATACGGAGGAAGCGCCAACGGCGGCGAAGCATACGCAAAAGCGGTGAATGAATATAAAGCGGCTCTCGGCAATGTCAATGTCTACTCCATGGTCATTCCCCTCGCCACAGAGTTCTATTGCCCCGACAAAGCTAAAAAAGCGACAAAACCGCAGCTACCCACCATCAAACACATCTATTCCAAGCTCACAGGGGGAGCGCACGGAGTGGACGCATATTCAGCCCTGGCGGCACACGTGAAAGAGGATATTTATCTGCGCACCGACCACCACTGGGCCCCATTGGGAGCCTTCTATGCGGCGCAAGCGTTCGCCAAATACGCTAAAGTGCCGTTTAAAGGACTTTCATCATATACACGCCACGAGATTAAAAACTACGTCGGCACAATGTATGGCTATTCCAAAGACGCATCGGTGAAGAAGAGTCCCGAAACGTTCGTCTACTACACACCCAACGGTGTGGAATACTCCACCACATACGTAAACTACAACGTCAACAAAAGCTTCAAAATCACCGGCGTGGGGAAACCCTATTCCGGTCCGTTCTTCTATAAATTCAAGGATGGCAGTTCCGCCGCCTACTGCACTTTCATGGGGAGCGACATGAAGCTCACCAAGGTGAAAACATCCACCAAAAACGGCAGAAGGGTGCTCATCATCAAAGACAGCTACGGAAACGCCGTGCCGGGATACCTGTTCTACTCCTTCGAGGAGGTACACGTGGTGGACTTCCGCTATTTCACTCAGAACATCAAGAAATACGTGAAAGAGAACAGAATCACCGATTTGGTATTTGTCACCAACGTATTCAACGCCTATGCGCAATCCACCTATAAGAAACTACATCAGTTCCTTGTGCAGGGCGACGGAGCCAATATCGTGTCGGAAAACGAATTCCACAACGACAGCACCACTCATAAAGGTGATGTCGTGGCATCCAAACCGGAGGAAACAAAAACCGAAGTTCGCAAAGCGGAACCTGCGGCACCCCAAGAGCCGGAGACACCTCGTGAAGAGCCAGCCGCTCCGGCATCCCCTGCGATACCCGAAGAGGAGATATAGGCATGAAGATGGGCAACAACACACGGGGATATATCCTCGCATGCGTGGCATCATGCACCTACGGGCTTAATCCGCTCTTTGCGAAACCGCTATACGCTGTCGGACTTGATGTCTCCTCGGTGCTATGCTACCGCTACGCCCTCGCCGCCACTATTCTCGCCGTGATAATGCTCGTGCGGAAAGTGTCGTTCAAAGTGGAGCGTAGGATACTTCCCCACCTCATCGCCGCCGGAGTGCTCTTCGCATTGTCGTCCATCACCCTCTTCGCCAGCTACAACTATATGGATGTAGGCATCGCCTCCACCATACTCTACGTCACTCCCGTGTTTGTGGCGTTGGTGCAAGCACTATTCTTCCATCAACGATTGTCGAAGGTGGCTATGGTCACCATTCTTGTCGCCATGGTTGGCATCGTCCTACTCTCCATAAAGACAGGAAGCACCATGCACAGTCCCACGGGGATTATGCTGGTGGCTCTCTCGGCGTTGGCTTACGCCCTCTATATGGTGCTTGTGAATAAAAGCGGACTGAAGGACCTCACATCACTGTCGCTCACTTTCTATAGCATTCTGATAGGCATAGGCGTATTCGCCATAAACCTCAATTTCTTCAGAGACATTGTGCCGCTCCCCACGCAATGGAGTCCATGGCTCAACGTCGTAGGACTGGCGGTATTCCCCACAATCATATCCATCGTCACCACCGCCATGGCGCTACGCTACATCGGGGCGCAATCCACCTCCATCTTAGGGGCATTGGAGCCTTTGACGGCATTGGTGGTGGGATGCGCCGTATTCGGCGAAGTGATCACTCCGCTCAACGGCATAGGTATATTGTTGGTGATTGGGGCTGTCACCCTCCTCACCCTATTCAATCACAAAGATTGAGAAATTCACGCTTCCGTAAGTCAAATGGCGCGTGAAATGGGGTAATGAGGAGAAATCGTACGCCTTCGAATGTTCCATCACGAAGATAGTGCCCGGCTTCACAACCTTGGAATTAATCACCAACTCAGGAACCTCGCCGAAGTTGGGCATATCGTATGGGGGATCGGCGAAAATCAAATCGAACGATTGCGAACAGGTGGAGATGAATTTAAACACGTCTCCTCGAATCACGTGCAACCCCTCAGCTCCGAGTGTGGACTTCACGCTCGTGAGGAAGCGGTATTGCACCGACGCTTTCTCCACTGAAGTCACTGACTCGCATCCACGTGACAAAAATTCAAGACTGATAGCCCCGGTACCTGCAAAAAGGTCAAGGGCTGTCATACCCTCAAACTCCACCATATTATCCAACACATTGAAGATGTTTTCACGTGCGAAATCAGTGGTGGGTCGCGCGGTTATATTCTTTGGCACGTCAAAACGACGCTTGCCATATTTTCCTCGTATGATTCTCATAGTCAATTATTAGTAGTCGATAATCAGTAACCGATAATAGTTTTATAGAACGCTTGTGCAATCCTCCATAGTTACAACAAAGAGACGCATGCCGGCACAGGGGCATAGGGTTCATGCGATGGGAGGATGGTGAGCATCACATAGTTGATATGCCGGCGTAGCATTGTCATCAATTCACCGCGCATATCCTTAGGACCAGACACGTTGAGTTCCGCCTCATCGGCGGCGAAGCCCAAACTCTCCCATAGGGCGAAGATATAATAAGCGGCATCGTTGATATCATTGAATTGATGCACCGAACCGTGCAGGAATTTATTACCCGAGAACGCCAACAAATTGAGGGCACCTCCGTCAATATCGGCATACACCCGCGCGTCATGCTGCGAAGCGGTGCGCAATTTACGCTTCATCACCGATAGATGGTGACGCGGCGACACACCCGGGAACGTGCGGTTGAGGAACGATTTCAAGCCGGGAGCGAGATAATACGCCACTGTTTCCTCGTCGTCATCATCGATAAACACATCATCACTCTCAGCGGCGTAAACCTGATTCATTGCTTCATAAATCCCATCTTCGGAATAATCCTTCGGGAAAAAGAGCAACTCCGGAGTCACCACCAAAAGTGTCGTTTCATAATCCTCAAGAAGGATGGGGTTATCATAGACGGCATTCTCTATATGGCTCAAAATTTTCTTCTCATCGCAATTCAAATGGACATCCACCGCCAACCGCGGGGGAGTGGATCCGTCATAAGGGACAAAATATCCGCGCACCTCCTTGGCGGAGATGTATAGGATGAGTTTATATCGCCGTATGTCGGCAAATTGTTTCAGTTCCTCAGTCACTTTAATGCTTGGATAGTTAATGGTTTATTCTCCACATATTCAGGGATTATGGAGAATGATTCATTCACCATATATTCAAGGATGTGGGGAATTAGGCGGTAAACCTACCACAAAAGTATTAATAAAAAACCAAATAGCAAAAGTATTAATAAAAAATAGTAACTTTGCAATCTGAATTAAGCAATTGTGAAGCGAAGCGGACCTAATAATCCGCGGAATGTTTCACCCAAACAAAGGTATCAAAAATGAAAGCATTTGTATTCCCAGGTCAAGGAGCTCAGTTCGTAGGTATGGGCAAAGACCTATACGACAACAATCCGGTAGCTCGCGAGATGTTTGAGACTGCAAACACCGTGCTCGGTTTCCGCATCACCGACTTGATGTTTGAAGGCACCGAGGAGGATTTGAAACAAACAAAGGTGACACAACCCGCCATCTTCATTCACTCAGTGATTTTGGCGAAAACAATGGGCGAAGAGTTCGCGCCCGACATGGTGGCTGGACACTCCTTAGGAGAGTTCTCCGCATTGGTGGCAGCCGGAGCCCTCTCTTTCGAGGAAGGACTTAAATTGGTGTCCGCCCGTGCCCACGCCATGCAAAAAGCATGTGAGCTCCGTCCCTCAACTATGGCGGCAGTGCTCGCGCTCCCCGATGAGAAAGTGGAGGAACTATGCGCCGAGGTTGACGATGTGGTGGCTCCCGCCAACTACAACTGCCCCGGACAGGTGGTAATCTCCGGAACTATGGAGGGTATCGACGCGGCTTGCGAGAAGATGCTCGCCGCCGGTGCCAAACGCGCGTTGAAACTCAAAGTGGGTGGTGCGTTCCACAGTCCTTTGATGCAACCGGCACAAGAGGAGTTATCCTCAGCCATCGCCGCCGCCGACTTCCACGCTCCCGTATGCCCCGTTTACCAAAACGTGGATGGCAAACCCCACACCAACCCCGATGAGATTAAAGAGAACCTCATCAAGCAACTCACAGCCCCCGTACGCTGGACACAAGACGTGCAGGCAATGATTGCCGACGGCGCCGATGAGTTCATCGAACTCGGTCCCGGCAGCGTGCTTCAAGGCTTGGTGAAAAAAATCGATCGTAAAGTAGCAACTTCCGGACGTCAATAATATAATGAATGTAGCAATTGTAGGCGCAAGCGGCGCTGTGGGACAAGAGTTCCTGCGTGTGCTTGACGAACAAAATTTCCCCATCACCAACCTCCGTTTGTTCGGTTCCAAACGCAGTGCCGGACAGACACGTTCCTACCGAGGAAAGGAGTATGTGATTGAGGAACTACGCCACGACGATGATCTTTTCAAGGGCGTGGAAGTGGCTTTTGTCTCCGCCGGAGCATCCGTTTCATTGGAGTATCACGAGGTGATCACACGCCATGGCGCGGTGATGATCGATAATTCCTCGGCGTTCCGTATGGATCCCCAGGTGCCTTTGGTGGTGCCGGAGGTGAATGGCGACGATGCTTTCACTCGTCCCAAAGGAATCGTGGGCAACCCGAACTGCACCACTATCCAAATGGTGGTGGCGTTGAACCCTATCAACAAGCTAAGCCCCATCAGACGTGTACACGTGGCTACCTACCAAGCCGCCTCAGGCGCTGGAGCCACCGGGATGGAGGAACTCGCCACTCAAATCAAGCAAGTGGCTGCCGGTGAGAAACCGACAGTTTCCAAATTCTCCGCACAACTTATCAACAATCTCATTCCACAAGTGGACGTGTTCACCGACAACGATTACACTAAGGAGGAGATGAAGATGTACAACGAAACACGCAAAATCATGCACTCCGACAAAATCCAAGTGTCGGCGATGTGCGTGCGTGTTCCCGTGATGCGCGCCCACAGCGAAGCTATTTGGGTGGAGACTGAAGAGGAGTTATCCATTGAGCAAGTGAAGAAAGCGTTCGCCGACGCCGAAGGTCTTGTAGTGGTGGATGATCCCGCCAACAAGGTATATCCCATGCCGTTGGAAGCCGCCGGCACCGATCCCGTATATGTAGGTCGTCTGCGCAAGGATCTTTCCAATCCCAAAGGATTGACATTCTGGGTGGTGGCTGACCAAATCAAAAAGGGTGCCGCCCTCAATGCGGTGCAAATCGCACAGCATCTCTTCTGCAAATAAAACAATCATCCGATTCATCAATAAATCAGGATCACAAATAAGAAGAAGCCACATCCGCTGTCGGATGTGGCTTCTTTGGTTATTTATGAAATTTACTTTTCGATTCTAGCGAATCACCTTTTCCAATTTTAGTGAATTACTTTTTCAATCTCAGCGAATTACTTTTCGATTTTAGCACGCTTGGAATCCCAAATCAGATAACATATAAGGAGTGCGTAAGCGACACAACCGAGCAACTGCGAAGTACCCTCCGACAAAGGATTCTGGTACTCGAAACCGGCGAACTTAGTGATGGCGGCGAAGACTCCGAAGAGAGCGCCACCGGCGATCAAACCGGAAGCGATAAGAGTGCCACGGTCGCGGCGGGCCTCGTTGAGGGCTTTATCCTTAGAACCGTTGCTTACGAAATAAGCTACAGCGCCACCCACGAGCATGGGAACGTTGAGGGGCAGAGGAATGAACATACCCAAGCAGAACGCCAACGCCGGCACACCGAGCCAGTTGAGAAGGAGTGCAAGGATGGCACCTGTCATATAAAGTATCCATGGAGTGTCACCACCCATCATCAAAGGTTCAATCACCTTAGCCATGGCGTTGGCTTGCGGTGCCACCAAAGCATCGGGACCGGTGAAACCATACACCTTGTTGAGCACGAGGATCACACCACCCACGGTGGCGGCGGAAACCAATGTGCCGAGGAATTTCCAAGATTCCTGCTTCTTAGGAGTGGTGCCGAGCCAATAGCCGATTTTCAAGTCGGTGACGAATCCACCTGCCATTGACAACGCCGTACATACCACACCGCCAATCACCATGGATGCCACGATGCCGGAAGTGCCGCTCAAACCGATGCCCACGAATATCGCCGATGCGATGATAAGGGTCATCAATGTCATGCCAGACACAGGATTGGAACCAACTATGGCGATGGCATTCGCCGCGACGGTAGTGAAGAGGAACGCGATAACCACCACGACTATCCATGCGATCAAAGCCTGTCCCCATGAATGAATCACTCCGAACTGGAAGAAAAGCAGAGTGGCGATCACAGCCACAAGGATATAAGTCACGATATACTTCATGGAGAGGTCTGTCTGCCAACGTATCTCCTTCGTAGCGGATTTTTTACCACCCATCTCACGACCCGCCAAGCCTACGGCTTGCACAATGATAGGCCATGATTTCACGATGCCGATCACACCTGCCATGGCAATGCCGCCGATACCGATCAAACGGGCTTTCTCAGCGAACAGCACCTCGGGAGTCATGGAGGCAAGGGCCTCGTTGCCGTAAGTGCCAAGCAATGGAATCACCACCCACCACACAAACGCGGATCCGGCGAAAATCACAAACGCATATTTGAGACCTACGATATATCCCAAACCAAGGAGCGCGGCTCCGGTGTTGCAGCTGACCACCAATTTAGTCTTTTCAGCGAGGAATGTGCCCCACTCGGTAGTGGTGGATTTGATTGTTTCAGCCCACCATCCGAAAGTGGCGACGCAATAATCATAGATACCGCCGATAAGCGATGCCATGATAAGAGTCTTGGCTTGACCACCCTTGGCTCCGGCGTTTTGCGCGCTCACCAACACTTGAGTGGTGGCTGTCGCCTCCGGGAAAGGATATTTGCCATGCATATCCTTCACGAAATACTTGCGGAAGGGGATGAAGAAAAGAATTCCCAAGATACCTCCCAACAAAGAGGAGAGGAATATCTCATAGAAATTCACCACGATGTCGGGATACGTGCCTTGCAGAATATACAACGCCGGGAGAGTGAAGATGGCACCAGCCACAATCACACCCGAACAAGCACCGATGGATTGAATAATCACATTCTGTCCCAAAGAGTTTTTCTTACCAAGCGCATTGGAAAGACCCACGGCGATGATTGCGATGGGGATGGCGGCTTCAAACACCTGTCCCACTTTCAATCCCAAGTATGCCGCCGCGGCACTAAACACAATCGCCATCACCAAACCGGTGATCACAGAATAAGGGGTCACCTCTTTCTGATCCTTCTCGGGATGCATGATGGGTGTGTACTTCTCACCGGGACCAAGCTCACGAAACGCGTTCTCCGGCAGTTTCGTCCCGGTGTTTAAGTTCTCTTGTTCTTTACTCATCTTTCGATATTAGGTTTAAAATTGTTTTAAAATTTTTCATTGGCGAAATTACGAATTATATTTCAAATTTTACTACCTTTGCGCTTTAAAAATTTCGTTTCGCGACAAAAAATGCAGTTATCAGAAATTAGATTCACCAAGATGGAGGGCTTAGGCAACGATTACATCTACATCGATTGCATGGAGTCGTGTCCGTCGAAACTTTCCCAATTAGCCATAGAGATGAGCGACCGCCACTTCGGAGTGGGGGGTGATGGCGTGATTCTTATCATGCCCTCGGATGTGGCTGATTTCCGTATGCGTATGTTCAACGCCGACGGCTCGGAGGGAAAGATGTGTGGCAACGGATCCCGTTGTGTGGCAAAATTCGTCTACGATAAAGGACTTACCGATAAACATGAGGTGACGTTGGAAACGCTCTCCGGCATAAAAGTGCTTAAAATGCACTTGGGCGAGGATGGCAAAGTTGCTACCGTCACCGTGGATATGGGTGAGCCGGAACTGACACCGAATCTCATTCCGGTGAAGTTCGATGGTGAGAGAATGGTGGAGTCCACCGTCAGCACCCCCACGAAAGGGGATTATAAAGTCACCGCCGTCTCCATGGGTAATCCCCACGGAGTGATTTTCGTGGATAAGATGGAGGATGTCGACGTATGGGGTGCCGGCAAAGAACTGGAGAACCATCCTATATGGCCCGACCGCGCCAACATTGAGTTCATCGAAGTACTCAACCGCGAAGAACTCCGTATGCGCGTGTGGGAACGCGGCAGCGGCGAAACTCTCGCATGCGGCACCGGAGCGTGCGCCTCGGCAGTGGCGGCGGCACTCACAAACCGCGCCGGACGCAAAGTGAGAATACACCTTCTCGGTGGTCCCTTGGATATCGAATGGCGTGAGAGCGACAACCACGTCTACATGACCGGTCCCGCCGCTATCGCCTTTGAAGGAACCTATAAAAGAAAATCATAATTGAGCCCCGCTCATTAATATAAAGAACAAATGTTTCAAGTCAACGATAACTTTTTGAAATTGCCGGCAGCATACCTCTTCAGCGAGGTGGCACGCCGCATCAACGCATATCTCGGCGACCACCCCGGAGTGGAAGTGATACGCATGGGTATCGGCGATGTCACCCGCCCTATATGTGCGGCTGCCACCGAGGCTCTCCACAAAGCGGTGGAGGATGAAGCCCACGGAGCTACATTCCACGGCTATGGTCCGGAACAGGGCTACGCTTTCCTACGCGAAAAAATCGTGGAGCACGACTACGCCAAAATAGGAGTGAAAGTAGCTCTTGATGAAGTGTTTATCAGCGACGGAGCCAAATGCGACACCGGCAACATCGGCGACATACTTTCCGCCGCCAACCGCGTGGCGGTGACAGACCCCGTCTATCCCGTATATGTCGACACCAACGTGATGGGTGGCAGAGGGGGCAACCTCAACCCCGACGGATGCTGGAGCAATATCGAATATCTCCCATGCACCGCCGAGAATAGATTCGTGCCGTCACTCCCCACCACCAATCCCGACGTAATATACCTATGCTACCCCAACAACCCCACCGGCACCACACTCACCCGCGCACAACTAAAAGTATGGGTGGACTACTGCCGCGAACATGGGGCGTTGCTCCTTTTCGATTCCGCCTACGAGGCATATATCCGCGAGGATGACGTGCCCCACAGCATCTACGAAATAGAGGGTGCCGACGAAGTGGCGATAGAGTTCCGCAGCTATTCCAAGACCGCGGGATTCACCGGCATACGTCTCGGATACACCGTGGTGCCCAAAAAACTCATGGGAATGGACCGTCAGGGCAACAAAGTGGCGTTGAATCCCCTATGGAACCGCCGCCAATGCACTAAATTCAATGGTGCCAGCTATCTCACCCAACGTGCCGCCGAAGCCCTCTATTCCGACGAGGGTATCAGACAGACACGCGAGACGGTGGATTGCTATATGAACAACGCCGCAATCATGCGCGAAGAGCTGTCGAAGATGGGCTTTGAAGTGTATGGCGGTGTCAACTCCCCCTACGTATGGCTCAAGACTCCCGATGGCAAAACATCGTGGGAGTTCTTCGATTGGATGCTCCACGAATGTAACGTGGCAGGCACGCCGGGATCCGGCTTCGGTCCCTCCGGCGAAGGTTACTTCCGCCTTACAGCGTTCAACACAGAAGAGAACACACGCCGCGCCATGAAGCGCATAGCCGACAATATGAAAGCACAATGATACGCTAAGACCTTAAGGGCTTCACGCCCTTAAGGTCTTAACATTTTTATCCACCCATCCACCCTCTTATAACTTCTCTCTAATAATAGCTAATAACTATTCTCTAATAACTAATAGCTAATAACTAATAGCTAATAACTAATAACTAATAACTAATAGCTAATAACTAATAGCTAATAACTAATAGCTAATAGCTAACAACTAAATAATAAGTATATGTCAACTTTAAGGTTCAAAGCGGTGGAGCAAGCCACCAATCGCAAAGCATGCAATGTAGAGATTCCCGACGAGCGTCCGGAAAGCTACTACGGAAAATACGTGTTCAACCGTATCAAGATGCACGAATACTTACCGCTATCCACCTATAAAGCGTTGGTCAACGCCATCGACAACAAGGAGCCCCTTCCCCGCGAAGTGGCTGACAGCGTGGCGGAAGGAATGAAACGCTGGGCGATAGAGAACGGCGCGCGCCACTACACCCACTGGTTCCAACCCCTCACAGAGACCACCGCGGAAAAACACGACGCTTTCGTGGAGCACGACGGCAAAGGTGGGGTGATGGAAGAGTTCTCCGGAAAACTTCTCGTGCAGCAGGAACCTGACGCATCAAGTTTCCCCAACGGAGGCATCCGCAACACCTTCGAAGCACGCGGCTACTCAGCATGGGATATCTCATCCCCCGCGTTCATTATGGACAACACCCTGTGTATTCCCACCATTTTCATTTCCTACACCGGCGAATCACTTGACTACAAAACACCCTTGCTACGCGCCCTCAACGCCGTGGACAAAGCGGCGGCGGGTGTGGCACGCTATTTCGATCCGGAAGTGAAACACGTGGTGTCGAACCTCGGATGGGAGCAGGAGTATTTCCTTGTGGATGAGGCGCTCTATAACGCACGTTTCGACCTCGCCCTCACCGGACGCACGCTCATGGGTCATGAGTCCGCGAAAAACCAACAGCTTGAGGACCATTACTTCGGAGCAATACCCTCACGCGTGGAAGCGTTTATGCTCGACTTGGAGATCGAAGCCCACAAACTCGGCATACCTTTAAAGACACGCCACAATGAGGTGGCGCCCAACCAATTCGAGTTCGCCCCCATCTTTGAAGAGACAAATCTCGCCAACGACCACAATATGCTCATCATGTCGGTAATGGGCGAGGTGGCGCGCCGTCATAATTTCCATGTGCTGCTCCACGAGAAACCCTTCGCCGGAGTGAACGGCTCAGGCAAGCACAACAACTGGAGCCTCGGCACCGACAAAGGGAAACTCCTCTTCGCCCCCGGCAAAACGCCGTTGGATAATCTTCAATTCATCACATTCATCGCCAACGTCATGGCGGCGGTACACAAACACAACGCCCTTATCAAAGCATCCATCATGTCCGCCACCAACGGACACCGTCTTGGAGCCAACGAGGCACCGCCGGCAATCATCTCCATATTCACCGGATCGCAATTGGCTGAAATACTCGACAAAGTGGAGGCATCAAACAATGACGAACTCGTCACCGTTGCCGGGAAAGAGGAGCTGAGCATGGGATTGGCTGAGATTCCGGAACTTCGCATCGACAACACCGACCGCAACCGCACCTCGCCCTTCGCCTTCACCGGCAACCGCTTCGAGTTCCGCGCCGTGGGTTCCAGCGCCAACTGCGCCTCCGCGATGATCGTGCTCAACGCAATCGTGGCTGACCAATTGAATGAATTTAAAGCGAAAGTGGACGCACGTCTTGAAAAGGGTGATAAATTGGTACACGCCATCCTCGCCGAGGTGAAAGCACTTATCAAGAGCAGCAAAGCCATCCACTTCGACGGTAACGGATATTCCGACGAATGGAAAGAGGAAGCGGCACGCCGCGGTCTTGACTGCGAGACCAACATACCCCGCATCTTCGACGCATACTTAAGCCAACCCACCGTGGAGATGTTCTCACGCACAGGCGTTATGTCGCTCGTGGAGCTTGAGGCGCGCAACGAGGTGAAATGGGAAATGTACACCAAGAAAATCCAAATTGAAGCACGCGTGCTCGGCGATTTGGCACTGAACCACATCGTTCCGGTAGCGACACGCTATCTCTCAATCCTTCTCGACAACATGGTGAAACTCCGCGAGCTATATCCCGGAGAAAAGGGCGAAGCCCTCACAAGCCAGGATGGCGAGACCGTGGAGACTATCCTCAACTACACCTCCGAGATTAAGAGCAAGGTGGCTGAGATGGTGGAAGCGCGCAAAGTGGCTAACCGTATAGAATCTGAGCGTGAGAAAGCGGTGGCATACTCCGAGACCGTGGCTCCCAAATTAGAGGAGATACGCGTCTACATCGACAAACTTGAATTGATGGTGGACAACCAAATGTGGCCACTCCCCAAATACCGCGAACTTCTCTTCATCAGATAAGAAAAGAGGATAATTGAATAAATTAGAAACTACCAAATAAGAAATGCGGCTCCGAACAACGAAGCCGCATTTTTTATTTAGCTAAATTAAAAGAATTATTTAACGATGATTTTCTTACCTCCGGCGATGTAAAGGCCCTGGGGAAGGTTGCAGATTTCATCCTCGGAAGCGTTGGTGAGCACGCGGATACCGGTGGTGGTGTAGACATCCACGAGATTAGCGGAGTTCGCCATATCTATAGTCTCCACGGCGTTGCTGCCATTGACGATAACCTTAACCGAACGTTTGGTGGCGGATCCATCCTTAGCCTCCATGGTGACAGTTGTCTCGCCGGCGGCTCTCGCTGTGATCACGCCCTCGGTGCTCACTGCCGCAACACTCTCATCAGCGGATGTGAATGAGAGAGCTGTGTTGTCGGCGTCGGCGGGGAGTACCAACGGATTGAGAGTTGCTGTCTCTCCCGGTTTAAGCTCATATTTGTATTCCTCTTGGAGGATATAAACCACCGGAACAAACTGATTTGTGGTGCCGGGATCGGAGAAAGCGTTGGAGCCGTTTGTGCGCACGAGCTTCACATATTGTTGCTTAGTGTAGGGACATTTGATACGTGTCCACTCACCGGTGTCGGTAGCCTTCGACATGGGGAAGACATAATATGTTCCGTCGGGGACATCGGTGATATTCACATTGAACGACGCCACCTTGGTAACCCAACGGTTGAATTGCTTGTCTTTGGTGCTTGACTCGACAGTATAGGAGTTTGCAGGATCATTCACATTGATAAGACGGATACCCAAAGTGGCTTGGAAGTTATTACCGCCGAGGGCCTCGAAGCCATTCTCGGATTGACCCCAAAGGCTTCCGCTTGTGATTTTGAAGTTGATATTGTCGCCCGAGGGTGTTCCGATGGTAAATTTACCGGTACCTGCCAATTGACGGTCTACATAAGTGTCGTCGGTGGCGGGTTTGATATTGATTACCGCGTCGGCGCCTGTGTGGTAAGAGCCATTGTTACCGCCGGCACCTGAACCCGCGGGGGTAAGGTTGGTAAGCAAGAAGAAACCGTCGCAATAGCCGGACCATCCCCAGTTGATGTGGAAGTAGCCGTTGCCGTTTCTTGCTTGGTATCCGTCGGCGATATATTGGTGTCCGGCACTATAGGTGGTGTCGAAACCGCCATATATAATCGGGCGACCGTTTTGGAGTTCATAGTACATCATATCCTCCCACATCTCCTTGGTGAAAAGGTAGCTTTGGATATATGTCATACCTTTGTCGTAGTCGAAGATATTAATCATCGCTTCGGGCACGTCGTCGGTGTTGGCTCCTGAAGCGTCATAGCCATATTGCATATTGACGCTGGTGCCGCAGTCATACATAAGTTCAGCCACCGCGGTAGCCTCTTCATCGGTATAGGATGCGGTGTAGTCGTCGCGCATCAAATCCCATTTGTATGTACGTTTGTAAGTGACTGTGGTGTTGTTCCATGTGGCGGTGCCGTGGGATTTCTCGGGCCAATTATGTTTTTTCATCACCTGTGCCATGGCAGTAGCCACGCATCCGGTGTATTTATGTTTGCTGCCGCTGCCGGGGCAGTAGTTCCAGAAAGGAGCATCCTGATCCCAAATAGTAGACACCAATTTGGCGATATCAGCTTTCTCTGTAGTCGCGGTTTTGGATGGTTTGTAGGAGGGGACTCCCTGTGCTATGCCCTCGTTAATCATGGCCTGGCATGAGAGAATCCATTGCGCCATATTGCCGGGGATGTTGTTGCTGTCAAAACGTCCATCGTCTGAGTAAGCAAGAATCGGAGCGGTGATATCGTTACCGCTGACGACTGTAAATCCGTCGCCGTTCTCCGGAGTGAACACATATAGGGCGACACCCGTGGTGGAGGGTACGCTATATGCCATTTTCATAGTCGTGGCTTTCGCCATTCTCTTATTCCCGGAATTTTGCTGATTGAAAGAGATCGCCTTTTGAAGCGCGTCCGCTTGGCTCACCTCCTCAGCGTAGACTCCCAATGGAAGAGCTACTACTCCTATTCCTAAGAATAGTGATGTGATTAATTTTCTCATTATTAATATTCTAATTATTGAATTTCTTGAGTTATGATATTCCTATATTTATGGTTTTATGTCATATAATTTAGGACGTAATATTTAACTTTACAAAACTACAAAAAAGTTTTGTGATAGATGCGGCTCTTTTCCCCACACGGAGAGATTTAACAAAATTTATGTAGAGGAACCCCCTGCTCCGCTTCTGCGTATTGAAAAATATTTATATCTTCGCTGAAAATTGATTCATTATGGCTGGAATGTATGATGTGATAATGGATTTGCCCCTTTTCAGAGGGTTGAGCCATGCACAAGTTTCTTCATTTTTGGAGAAGACACATATAGAGTTTATCAATTACAACCGCGGCGACATGATCCGCGACCATCATCAATCCGAAGACGCGCTGATATTCGTCATCTCCGGAAAGGTGCGTATGGAGTGGGTCAACGATGATATGTCGCTGAAAGTGTGCTACGTCTCCGGGTGCGGCACCGTGCATGGTGCGTTCAACCTCTTCGGCATGGTGCGCGAAAACCCCTACTCCATGAGGGCGATGGAGCGCACTTCGGTGCTCCGCGTCTCCAAAAACCAATATATGGACCTTCTTGTGCTGAACCCCGTCTACCTGCTCAATTTCCTAAATATGCTGTCGCTGAAATGCCAACGTGCGTCGGAGGCCCTCGCCGCGGAAAGGGACGCCTCGGTGCTCACCAAAATGCAGACGTATGTGCTTTCTCTCACTCCCACCACCTGCGAGAGCGTGGAGATAGAGTACGACCTGGTGGCACTCGCCACCCACACCAACCTGTCGCTGGAAATCGTGGTGCGGCAGCTGGATTGCATACGCGATATGGGTATCGCCGAAGTCACCAACGACAAGGTAATCATAACCTCACGCAGAGACTTCCTCAAGGCACGTCTCGGAGCAATTTAACACGCAGCAATTTAACACGCAAATCATCAAATCACGAATTTTTGTCTAACCGAATTATTATCTAACCGAATTATTGCCTAATTTTGCAAAATAAATAATTCGCATTAAATAATACTTCAACACAAATAATACTTCAATAATTAACTTAAAAACCATGATAAAAAGTAGATTGGCAATCATGAACTTCCTTGAGTTCGCCGTTTGGGGATCCTACCTCACGTGCATGGGAAGTTTTTTGGTAAATATAGGATTAAGTGGCGAGATAGGCTTGTTCTACGCCATCCAAGGGATAGTGTCGCTCTTCATGCCGGCGATTATCGGCATTTTGGCGGACAGATGGATTCCCGCGCAGAAGATGCTGAGTCTGTCGCACTTGCTCGCCGGATTGTTTATGGCGGGTGCGGGAACTTATTGCATGGCGGCGGGCGACAACGTGGCGTTCGCTCCCCTCTTCACCCTCTACACCCTCTCCGTGGCATTCTTCATGCCCACCATCGGATTAGCAAACTCCGTGGCTTACACCTCGCTGAACCAAGCGGGACTCGACACAATCAAGCACTTCCCCCCTATCCGCGTGATTGGAACCGTGGGATTCATCTGCGCGATGCTCTTCGTGAACTTCACCGGATTCCAAAACAACTACTACCAACTCTTCACCTCCGCGGTGTTCAGCTTCATTTTGGCGGTCTACTCGCTAACGATGCCGCACTGTCCGGTGAATAAATCCAACGAAAAGAAATCACTTGCCGACGCGCTCGGACTCCGCGCATTCAAGCTGTTCAAAGATAAGAAGATGGCTATCTTCTTTATATTCTCAATGCTCTTAGGAGTGTCGCTGCAAATCACCAACGGCTTCGCCAACCCCTTCATCCAGGCATTCGGGAGCGTGGCGGAGTTCAAGGATTCATGGGGCGTACACAACGCCAACGCACTCATCTCTCTCTCCCAAGTGAGTGAGACACTGTGTATCCTCCTCATTCCATTCTTCCTCAAACGCTATGGAATCAAGGTGGTGATGCTTATCGCGATGTTCGCATGGGTGCTCCGCTTTGGGTTCTTCGGAATCGGTAATCCGGAGTCGGGAGTGGTGTTCCTGCTCCTTTCGATGATAGTGTATGGCGTGGCGTTCGACTTCTTCAACGTGTCAGGCTCGCTATATGTGGACCAACAGACCGACCCCTCGATACGCAGCAGCGCCCAAGGATTATTCATGATTATGACAAACGGCATCGGAGCCACCATAGGCACACTGGGAGCGCAGGAAGTAATCAACAAATTCGTATACTCACAACCCGAAGGTATGGCGCAAATCACAGGATGGCACCACTCATGGCTTCTCTTCGCCGCATACGCACTGGTGGTGGGGATTCTGTTCGCCATCATCTTCAGATACAAACATGAAAGGAAGGCTGATTTATGATACAGTTCTATGCCCCCGAAATAGCCACTGAACTCGCGCTCCCGGAGGAGGAGGCGGGGCACTGCTCCCGCGTATTGCGTAAAAACGTAGGCGACGAAATATACGTCACCGACGGGAAAGGCTACCGCTACCTATGCCGCATCACGGAATGTAAGAACAAACGTGTGGCGGTGGAGATTCTTGAAAAGGTGTTCATCCCGCCGCACTGGGGAAAGCGCGTGACCATAGCCGTGGCTCCCACAAAGAATGTGGACCGCATGGAATGGCTCGTGGAGAAAGCGGTAGAGATCGGAGTGGATAAAATAGCGTTCATCCGCTGCGCGCACTCTGAGCGCAAAGAGCTTAAAGCGGCGCGGCTGGAGAAAATCATGGTTTCGGCGATGAAACAGAGCCTCAAGACCACGCTCCCCGAGCTTGCGGTGAACGTGCCATACGACGAGTTTATCTCAGACTTCAACGCCGGCGACGGAGTGCTTAAGTTTGTGGCGCATTGCGACCATGATCTTCCGCGGCGCATTCTCGCCAAAGAGTGCGGAGCCATGCGCGACACCCTGCTGCTCATAGGACCGGAAGGGGATTTCACCGTGGAGGAGATAGACAACGCCCTCAATAGGGATTTCATCGCCGTCTCGCTCGGAGAGAGCCGTCTGCGCACCGAGACCGCCGCAATCTTCGGATTGAGCGTAATCCACGCACTCCATCAAGCTAACTGACGACACGAAACTGACGACACGAAACTGACGACATGAATTACAAAGAGAATATAATGGATTATCTGCTCTCTTCGCCCACCGGCAATTTTTTCCTACTCGCCGGACCATGCGTGATTGAGGGTGAGGAGATGGCATTGGATATTGCCGAAACGCTTGTTGAAATAACATCAAAACTAAACATCCCCTATGTTTTCAAGGGGAGCTACCGCAAAGCCAACCGCAGCCGCATTGATTCGTTCACCGGCATCGGAGATGAGAAAGCACTCAAAATCCTACGGAAAGTGGGCGAAACGTTTGATATCCCCGTTGTGACGGATATCCACGAGACGGAGGAGGCGCGTATGGCGGCGGAGTATGTGGACATACTTCAAATTCCGGCGTTCCTATGCCGCCAAACGGAGTTGATACGTGCGGCGGCGCTCACCGGCAAGATGGTGAATATCAAAAAGGGACAGTTCCTCGCCCCGGAGTCCATGCACTTCGCGGTGGATAAAGTGCGCTCATGCGGCAATAAGAATGTGGCTGTCACCGAACGCGGTGTCTCCTTCGGATATGGCGATTTGGTGGTAGACTTCCGCGGCATCCCCTGTATGCAGCAGTCGTGCGAGTGTCCGGTGATCATGGACATCACCCATTCGTTGCAAAAGCCCAACAGCGGCTCCGGCGTCACAGGAGGTGTGCCGGAGAGAATAGACACTATCGCAAGCGCGGCGGTGGCGGTGGGTTGCGACGGCATATTCATGGAAACGCACCGCGATCCGAAAATGGCGAAAAGCGATGGAGCCAATATGCTTCCGCTGAGCCAAGTGGCTGACCTTCTCGCCAAGCTCACCGACTTCAGAACGGTCTACTTGAATCACACTCCGCATAATTAAAAACGAACCGCCGCAATTAAAACATCGTAATTAAAACGCCGAAATTAAAACGCCGAAATTAAAACGCCGAAATTAAAACGCCGAAATTAAGACAAAAGATATGAAGAGGATATTTATATCATTGGCATTGTTGGCAACCACCATGGTCGCCGGTGCGCAACAGGTGAGTCCGATCACCCAAGCCATGCTCGACGCTTACAAATCCATGCTTGAGGAGGATCCCAATGATTATGTGACATATTACCAACGGGGAGCGCAATATTACCAGCTATCGATGTATGACCAAGCCCTCAACGATGTGGTGAAGGCACTGCAACTCACCCCCGCCAAGGATAAGGACACTCTCCTTCAGGAATACACTCTGTTAGGTAATATCCGCAATGAAAAGGGTGAATACACCGGGGCGTTGGAAGCGGTGAACACCGCATTGGAATTGTCGCCGTCGGACTATGCGCTGCTATACATGAAAGGTAACATCTGTCTGCATCTCAACAATCTCAATGAGGCGCGCAACTCTTTTGTGGCGATGCAGCGCGTGAAGTCGCGCAGCCAGGAGGCGCTCACGGGTCTCGCAAAGGTGGATATCCTCGAGGGTAAGTATGCGGACGCTAAAACAAAGATGCAGCAGCTGGAGGATTTGAACTCCTCTTCAGCCACCACCTACTGCCGTCTCGGTGATTTATACCGCGACCTCAACGAGCCGCAACAAGCGGCGGCGCAATATCTCATGGCGTTCGCCCTCTCCGACGACAACGAATCTCGCGCCATGACTTCCATTTTCGACCTTGCCAAATCCAACTATAATGCGGTGGCTGACGCTCTCAACGGAGCAATATCAAAAACGTCAAATGTTTTGCCGCTATACTTTCTCAAAGGGAATGTGGAGTTTGAAAATGGTCATTACAATGATGCGAAAACATCATTCGCAGTACTGCTTAAGAGCGAGGATGGGAAGCAAGCCGCCGTCTACAACCGCATGGCGCAGACTCTATATTTCCTTAATGAAACAAGGGATGCTTTGGTGTACGTGAACCAAGCACTTTCCATGGATGCGCAGCCATATAACTATATCACCAAAGCTCAGATTGAGCTGGCGTTGGGAAATAATGTGTCGGCATTGGCAATGGCACGCAGTGCCTACGATGCCATGAAATACCCCGGCTCCGCCCTTGCTGAGATGGCGTTCGCCAACATCGCACTGACAAACTACAAGGATGCGTTATCAAACCTCAACGAGGCGATTATGGAGGATGCCGGCAACATCCACCTAATAATGGTGCGCGGGTATCTCTACTCCAAATATCTCAAAGATGAGCGTGCGGCGAAGAATGATTACCAGCGTGTGGCGGCGGCGACAGCGACCTCCGTGGAGGAATATGCGCTTAAGGGCATGGCTCAATCGCTGTCGGGAAAACAGCTTGACGGCGCCTCCACTCTCAAATCGGCGGAAACCGCCGCGCTATCACCTCACGACTTCTATTGTCTCGCCGTGGCTTACGCCCAAACAGGCAACCTCGCCAAAGGTCGCGAGATGCTGGATAAAGCCCTCGCCTTAGGCTACGAGAATATTTACAACCTCAAATCGAACAACGTGGCTAACCTCAACATCGCCCCTCTGAGATAACCACTGGAACATCCCCCCCAAAAAAAGGGGGGATGGGTCAGTCATTTTTATCAAGTTCCAATTGATTTTTCACCAATTGGAAATATTTTCCCTTTAGAGCTAAAAGTTCATCGTGTGTTCCCTGCTCTACAATTTCACCATCCTCCATATATAATATTTTGTCCGCATTCTTGACCGTGGAGAGCCTATGTGCCGCCACTACCATGGTTTTACCCTTTCTCATGCGTTGTATATTCTCTGTGATTAGCCTTTCATTATTAGCATCAAGCGATGATGTAGCTTCGTCAAGCATCAGAATCTCGGGATTTTTATATAGTGCGCGCGCTATTAGTAGGCGCTGTTTTTGTCCTCCGCTGAGTTCCACTCCCGTAGCTCCTATACGTGTGGAATATTGCATTGGCATTCTCTCTATGAAACTATTAATTTGAGCCAAACATGCTGCCTCTTTTACACGGAGAATATCAGGCTTTTTATCACATAGGGCTATGTTGGCACTGACACTGTCGCTAAACACGTATCCGTTTTGCATCACCACACCGCACCTGCCAATCCAGTTATCTTTGTTGATGTCGCGCAACGACTTATCGCCTACGACTATATCACCTTCATACGGATCATAAAATCCCATAAGAAGTTTTATAAGAGTTGTCTTCCCACATCCGCTGGCTCCCACCAGGGCTGTGGTCTTTCCGTACGCTATTGTGGCGTTAAGATTTTTAAGAACCATTGGCGATTTGCTCCCGGCGTATTTAAAACTTAAGTTTCTGAGTTCTATATCTTTTTCTGCTCCTATTTCCGTGTCTGCGACAATACTCTCTTCATTATTAAGAATTTCGTCAAGGCGTTCATACGACATTGATGCGTCTTGCACATTGGAAAACAACGCTATAAGTGTGGAGAAAGGAGCTGACAAACGACCTACAATATAGTTTATCGTAAGCATTACACCAAATGTAAATGTTCCTTTAACCACGAGAGTGGCGCATATACCGGTAATGGCAATGTCTCGTATACGTGTCATGAAAGTGACACCTCCGTTCATTATTATTCTAAGGTTTGTTGATTTTATGGTTAATTTGTTGATTTTTTCTTGGGTCTCATTCCATATTCCCACTCTTATGTTTTGCGCACTGTTCGTCTTAATTTCAGGCATTCCGTTAACCAATTCGTAGAAATTATTTCTATTCTCCGATGCATACGAAAAATAGGTATAATATGCTACTCCCCAAAATCAGACCAGTATTAGTCTAAATTAAGGAAAAATTCCAC
>CAYQMV010000029.1:0-30583 GCA_964418705.1 uncultured Sangeribacter sp. | reverse complement strand
CTATCGCTTTTGACCACGACTGCCGCGAGGGTATCTGCGGTATGTGCTCACTCTATGTGAACGGACATCCCCACGGACCCGCCACCGGAGCCACCACTTGCCAATTGTATATGCGCCGTTTCAGCGACGGCGAGACCATCACTGTGGAGCCTTGGCGTTCCGCGGCGTTCCCTGTGATCAAGGACTTGATCGTGGATCGCAACGCGTTCGACAAAATCCAACAAGCCGGTGGTTACGTTTCGTTTAACTGCGGTGGCGCCCAAGATGCCAATGCGATGCCTATCTCCAAAGTTAACGCCGACGAGGCTATGGACAGCGCTTCCTGCATCGGTTGCGGCGCTTGTGTGGCTGCTTGTAAGAATGGTTCCGCCATGCTCTTCGTTTCCGCGAAGATCAGCCAGTTCGCTCTCCTTCCCCAAGGTGAGGTGGAGAAAGACCGCCGCGTGAGAGCCATGGTAGCTAAGATGGATGAACTCGGCTTCGGTAACTGCACCAACACCGGTGCCTGCGCCGCTGAGTGTCCCAAAAACATTAAACTTTACAACATCGGCCGCATGAACCGTATGTTCATCGCCGCTAAGTGCAAAGAATAATATCACACTCTATAAAGAGAAAGCGAGTCGGAGAAATCCGGCTCGCTTTTTTCGTATGCTGTTGCGGCGTGTTGAATCAGTGTCGGCGAATCAGTGCCGCTGATGTGGGAATCAGTCGGGGTTCACCGATGTCTCCTCGTCCCAGAACTCCGATTCATAGTCCTCGTCGGTGAGGAAGTCATCATCTTCGATAGGTTCGGGGTTGAAGATGAAGTCGTCCTCCTCCGCCACGCGGTGGCGTGGGTCGAGGGGACGGTGTGTGATGCTGCCCACGATGCGGTTCTCCTCACTGTTGATCTCCCTCCAGAGGAGGTCTTTAAGCTCGGTGAGCCCTTGTCCCGTGACGGAGGAGATGAAGAGCACCGGAAGATCGGTGGGTAGTTCTTGTGCTATTGCTTCGCGTAGTTCATCGTCAAGCATATCGGACTTGGTGACCGCCAGCACGCGTCCCTTGTCGGAAAGCTCGGGATTGAATTGTTTAAGCTCGTTGAGAAGTATCTCGTAATCCTTTTTTATGTCGTTGCTGTCGGCGGGAACCATGAACAGGAGTACGGCGTTGCGCTCGATATGTCGTAGGAAGCGGAGCCCTAACCCCTTGCCTTCGCTCGCACCCTCGATAATTCCGGGGATATCAGCCATCACGAACGACTTGTCGCCGCGGTAGGAGACAATTCCCAACGAGGGCTCCATGGTGGTGAAAGGATAGTCGGCGATTTTGGGCTTCGCGGCGGAGATGGATGATAGAAGTGTGGATTTCCCGGCGTTGGGGAATCCCACGAGACCCACGTCTCCGAGGAGCTTAAGCTCGAGCACCACCGCTTTCTCAATGCCCTGCTGTCCCGGTTGTGCATAGCGCGGCGCGCGGTTGGTGGGTGTCGCGAAATGGCGGTTTCCCCATCCCCCCTTGCCTCCGGCGAGGAGTTTGATCACCTGTTGGTCTTCGGTCACTTCACAAAGGAAATCCCCGGTTTCGGCGTCGAAGACAGCCGTGCCCACAGGCACCTCTATTGTCTTGTCGTCGCCGTCGCATCCGAATGAACCGTTGGCCCCTCCGGCTTGGCCGTTGCCGGCGAAGATATGGCGGCTGTAGCGCAAGGGGAGCAGCGTCCACATATTGCGGTTGCCGCGTAGGAAAATATGCCCGCCGCGACCACCGTCGCCACCGTCGGGCCCACCCTTTGGTATGTATTTAGCTCTGTGGAAATGGCGACTTCCGGCGCCACCTTTGCCTGAGCGGCAAAGAATCTTTACGTAGTCTATAAAGTTTGAATCTGCCACTTTATATGGTGTTTAATTGCGTATTATACGTTACTTTACTGTCATGCACGCCCGGCGATACTCTTCGGGGGTGCCTATGTCTATCCAAGAACCGCGGATAGGGAAGTGCGCCACTTTCGCTCCGCGTGCCATGGCATCGATGAGGAATTGGGGCGCGTCGGTGAAACGGTGCTCCGGCACTTGCTCTATCAGCCGACGCTTTATGATATAAACCCCGGCGTTGGCGAAATAGTTGTAGACGGGCTTCTCCTGCATCCCCACCACGCGGTCCTCCTCCGTGGTCACGATCGCGTATGGCACCGACACGCTGTAGGATGTCACCGCCATGGTAGCGTCGGCATCCGTGGCGCGGTGGTGGAGGTACATCTCCTCCAAATCAAGATCGCTGAGGAGATCGGCGTTCATCACCACCACATCCTCATGCCGCCACTCCTTAATCAAGGATGCGGCGCCGAGGGTGCCCATCCGTGACGGTTCGACTACGCAGTGCACGTCCGCTCCGGGGTGGTTGTCGCGGAAATGCTCCTCAATCTGTTCGTGGAGATAGTTCACCGCTACGAATATTGAGTTGACACCGCACCCGAGGAGTTTCTCCACGTTGTAGTCGATGATGGCTTTACCGCACACTTTGAGCAGCGGTTTTGGAGTGTCGAGGGTCAGCGGCAGGAGTCGTTCGCCGCGTCCCCCCGCCATGAGTAGCGCGTCGAGGGGGAGTATGGCGTGTATGCGTTGCGGATCCACGAAGTCTATGGCATAGCCCTCCTCGTCGATTTTTGGTATCAGCGAGAGCATACGTTCTTTGGCTTCGCGGAGAGTGTGCATGGAATCATCTCCGGGGCGTATCGCGGTGAAATCGCAGTGGAGCGCATCGGTGATCGGAGATTCCGGAAGCACTCCGCGCAGGAGTGAGCGGCGTATGTCGCCGTCGGTGATGGAACCGCTGATGCGTCCCCGGTCATCCACGGAGAAAAGCACTAAAGGGTGTAGACACGGTGCGTTGAGCATACGCAGCGCGTCGGCGACGCTTTCACGCTCGCCGATGAGATGCTTCGCCGCTTCTTCATGCTGTCCCTCGGGAAGGTGGCAAAGGGCATGGCGCACGGCAGTCTTCTTGTCCGGATAATTCTCCTCTCTCATCTTTTCAGTTTACACCTTTTATCTTTTTCGCGATATCTGTTTTGCAATAACTGTTTGTCTTGCGATATCTAATTATCTTCTGCATCTAATTATTCTACAAAGGTATAGCAAAAAAATGAGATAGAGAAATTCGAAAGGCCGACTTTTTGCGATATCCAATGGGTATAGTGGGTGAGGTTTTGCATATTTAACATTTGTTGCGTACAATTTTTCGGCAAATAATTTTTCAAAAACTGACAGATTTCTTAACTTTGTGACGTGAACTATAAAAATGATGATACCTATCTTGCAAAATGTATAGTAAATATGACCTTAAAATGCGGATACGTTGGTAAAATGCCAGAGAATCCTCTAATTTGAGGCGTGTTTGGTTGCAATTTGCTAAATATCAGAATGAAATAATCAACCCGGACGTGCTGGATAATGGATTCCCCCGCACGCCGTTATTAAAGTCAGGAATCCACGTATGGAATATGAGAATACGGTTTACTTTAAACAAACTGCTTCTGACAGGATTGATGCTATCCGGCTCAATCGGATGCATGTACGCCGACAGAATCACGGCAAACGGAACATCTTATGAGATCACTTCCGACAATGAGGTGTCGATTTACTCAGTCGACAGCTCCAAATCTGTAGTGGTTATCCCTTCCACAGTCTATGATGACGCCGGCAAGGAATACACTGTCACCGCAATGGGGGACTATTCATGCTACGGCAGGTCTTCCTTAACCTCTATCACATTGCCTGAAACTCTTAAAACTATTGGAAACTTCGCTTTCTACGCATGTGATTACCTCTCCAGCATTAAGCTCCCCGAGGGCCTGACCCATGTGGACGGCTATGTCTTCTATGGTTGCTATTCGCTCACATCAGTGGAACTCCCCTCCACTCTTACCGAACTCAGTACGGGAATGTTCGGATGGTGCTCCAACTTGACCTCATTCACCATCCCCTCCACAGTGACGAAGATTGACAATTTCGCGTTCTATGCCACCGGACTTAAGAATATCACAATTCCGTCGAGCGTCACCGACCTTGGCGGCGGTGTCTTCGGCTATTGCGACAGCCTGAACAGTATCAACGTGGAGGAGGGGCACCCCACTCTCACTTCTGTGGACGGCGTGGTTTACAGCAAGGATGGAAAAACTTTGGTGGCTTACCCCGGTGGACGCAGCTCATGCGATGTGCCGGAGGGTGTTACCGAAATCGGCCCCTACGCTTTCTATTATTGCGTCAACATCACTTCAATGACTCTCCCCGAGAGCCTTAAAACAATAGATTCCGGTGCTTTCTTCTATGTTGCATATCTTGAATCATTGAAAATCCCCGCCGGAGTTGATAATATCCGTCCGGGAGCGTTTGCCAACTGCTCCAACATGACCGGACTTGAGGTGGATGAGAACAATGCCACCTACTGCTCTGTCGACGGTGCGTTGTATTCCAAGGATATGACACGCGTGGTGGTATGCCCCACCGGAGTATGCGCCAATTATACATTCCCCTCAACAGTGAAAACTATCGGTGAGTTGGCATTCTATGGTTGCACATTCGAGTCAGCCGCCATTCCTGCCGGTGTCACCACCATCGAGGGTTATGCTTTCAGCAACTGCCGCTCCATGACCACCGTGGATATACCCTCCACAGTCACCACCATTGGTGAGTATGCGTTCGGAGACTGCGACTATCTTGTGACCGTCAACTGCTATGCCGTGGAGCCCCCGGCAATCGGTGAGGGTACCACCACAGCTTTCGGCGTGAACACTCCGCTCACCACAATCAATATTCCCAAAGGTAGCAAATCCAAATATGCGAGCGCTTTCTGCTGGAAAGACTACACCGGCTATCTCGTTGAGAAATTCACTCCCGGTGAGGATTTCGTGGAAGGATTGACCGAGGGTAAGGTTATGGTGAAGACCAACGGCACCTCCATAGAGATTCTTTCTCCCTCGGATACTAACAGCGTTGCAGTCTACACCTTGGACGGCAAATGCGTCTACCGCGGCACCGCTTCTGTGATAAACCTTGACAATAAAGGTGTTTACATGGTAGTGGTCAACAACACCGCTTACAAAGTGACTCTTTAGAACTCTTGCATCACAGCTTCAAGCCCCGGAGGGCTTGGGGCTGTGAACCATTTATATCTAATACAATTAAAATCGCTGCTTTGTGTGTTAATGATTCCACCGTAGAGCAGCAGAATATAAGGAATCCTTTTTTATATGATGAGAAGAAAACCAACCTATTTATTCTCGTTGGCAGTGTCGGCGTTGATGGTGACATCCACAGCATCGGCGCAGAATGCGGGCGTGGCGGTCAATCCCTTGCTGACCCCCACGTCGTCGATGACTGCCGCACCGGCAAATGTAGAGCCGGTGTTCACTTTTGGAGAGACACTCCATGGGAACGCCATGCGTATCCTCGTCCCCGGCAACAACACTATGCCACGCGCGAATGTGAAGACTCAACGTATGGCTAACACCTCCGATTTCTCCATGATTGGTGTTTGCACCGAGAGCAACGGCGCACGTCAAGAGGGCGTGTATAAAATCAGCGGCGACGGAACCATGACATACGTCCCCGGCACCGCGAGCATCAAACCCACCGCCGGAGCTTGGGTGATAGGCGATGTCTACTATGCTTACAACAGCATTTATGTGGAGAACAGTAACCAATACAGTGCTAATATCCTCGCTTACAACATGAGCGACTGGTCGTATGTGGAGGATAAATCCATCATCGGCTTAAGCTCTGAAATGTATGCCAGCGCCGTGGCTTATTCAGCCAAGGATAACGCTGTGTACGGATGCTATAAGAGTGCTAAGAATTTCTATTCCGTCGAGATGTTCAAGTATGACCTCTCCACTAAGACAAGAACAGTGATCGCTACTCCTGAACGTGCGTGGGTTTCCGCATTCTTCGATGAGAATAACCAACTGTATGTGATAAATCTTAAGGGTAACCTCCTTAAGGTCGACACCCAGACAGGTGCCGAGACTTTGGTAGGAGCCACCGGCACATGGTCCGACCTCACCGGTATCGCATACGACCAATTGAACAATAAGGCTTATTGGTCAGTCTATGATTACGGAACAGCACATCTTGATGAGGTGAATCTCATGACCGGTGCCGCTACCAAAGTTATGGATTTGAGCAACGGCGAGCACTTCTGCGGTCTTGTGATGCAATCCTCCTCCGTGGATAAACGCGTTCCCGCCACCGTTTCCAATTTGGCTGCAAACTTCGCCAACGGATCACTCAGCGGTAAGGTGTCGTTCACAATGCCCACCACCACCGACAACGGAGTGGCTTCCACCGGTTCCCTTACTTATAAAGTGATGGCAAACGGAAAGCAATGCGCCGACGGCACATCCTCCTACGGTGCCGAGGTGAGCGTGGATGTGGCTCTTGAGGATGACGATGAGTATGTGTTCTCCGTGGTTGTCACCAATGAGAACGGCGACAGCGCCGCAGCCACCACAACCATTTACGTGGGACATGACACCCCCTTAGCCCCCACTAATGTCAACCTCACTTGGTCCGACGGATCTTTCCATATCACTTGGAACGCCGTGACTCAAGGTGTACACAGCGGCTATGTGGATGCTTCCGCCATCACTTACACTGTGACTCGCTATCCCGGCGATGTGACTGTCGCAAGAGATATCAAGGCTACTAAATACGACGACGTTTACAGCTCCGACAGTAGCAAGTGCTATTACACCGTGGTCGCTACCTACGACAATAGAGACTCCGAGGAGGCTGCCACCGAGAGCGTGAAGGGCAGCGACGGCATTATCATTCCTCCTTACTCCAACGACTTCAACACCTCAACTAAACTTGAGGACTTCACAATCATCGACGCTAACCGCGACGATGTGACTTGGATTTACCGTCAAGCCCCCGGCACCGACTATAAGGCAGTATGCTGCATGATGCCCGGCGACGATTCCACTTCAGCATCCAAGGATGACTGGTTCATCACTCCTCCGATCGCTATGGAGGCAGGCAAGATGTATATGGTCAGCTACGATGTATGGGGTTCCAATGGTGAGAACTATCCTGAGAAATATGAAATGCGCATGGGTACCAGCAACACTGTTTCCGGCATGACCACCACTCTCATGACCACAACCACAGTGGACTGGAGCACCCCCACAACATTCTATGTGAAGGCTCAACCCACCACCACCGGTAACTACTACATCGGTATCCACGCCAACTCCACTACAGATGGCGCATACTTCTATTTCGATAATTTGACCATCTCCACTTCTAAGGATCCCGCTTCTCCGGGTTCCGTGACCAACTTGAAGATTACTCCCGCCAGCGGCGGCGTGAAGAGCGCTGATATTTCATTCACCGCTCCAAGCAAGACTATCAACGGCGGCACACTCGCATCGCTCACTAAAATCGAGGTTAGCCGCGACGGCGAGGTTGTCAAGACTTTCGATAATCCTACAATCGGTGGTTCTTGCTCATTCACCGATGCGGTGCCCACCAGCGGCGACCATCTCTACGTTGTCACTCCTTACAATGAAAGCGGTGCGGGCGAGCCTGTTTCCGCCACTGCTTACGTAGGTAAGAATGTTCCTTCCTATCCTCCGTTTGCATCTGCCTCTGAGTCCAAAACCAACCCCGGCGAAGTGACAATCACATGGCAGGCTCCCGAAGCTGATGTCGACGGCAACGCTTTGACAGCCGACGAACTCTCATATCTTATCTGTGATATCACCTCTTCCGACACTTACACTGTCATCGCTGAGGTTACAGATGGACTTTCTTATACTTATCAAGCTGTGGATTCCAACGGCGACCAAGAGGTTAAACAATATGGTGTGATCGCCAAGACTGAGGCAGGTACCGGCGACGGTTACCAAATCGATCCTATCTTCTTAGGTCCCGCCTACATTCCTCCTTATGTTGAGGGATTCGAAGGTGGTCAGCCCACTTACGTTTATGCCAAGTATCCCGTTTCCGGAACCACTTTGGTGAACTCAAGAGTTGTGGATTCCGACTTCAAAGCTTACATCACCAGCGATGCCAATGGTGATGACGGTTATCTCGTGTGCGGCGGTTTCAACGGCAGTGGTGCCAGCGCAATCTTCGCCACCGGTAAAATCGACATGAATCTTACCAACCCCGTATTCTCTTTCTATACCTTCCCCTTGTACAATTCTACGGACAACTTGGTTGACGATAACGAGGTGGCTATCCTTGTCAGCACCGACCGTTGCTCCACATTCGAGGAGGTTAAGAGATTCTATCTTGACCAAGATGCTCCCACTCCATGGCAATGGAAGAAACTTTCTGTTGACTTGAGCGACTATAAGGGCCAAGTGGTGAACATCGGTATTCAGTTCGTATCTAAGAACTTCTCATACACTATCCTCGACTACTTCAAACTCTCCGACGATATCGAGTACAATGCCTCCATGGGTAAGATTTCCGCACCCACCGAGGTTGGTTCCGATGAGGAGTTTGAGGTCTCCGCACGTCTCACCAACACCGGACGTCAGAATTTGAACAGTGTCACTGTGAACCTCTACCGCAACAACCAAATCGTGGCAACAAAAGAGGTTAAGAATTTGGCGAGCGAGGAGAACTACCTTGCCAAGTTCACAGAGAAGCTTACCGTGGCATCCGAGACAGAGAATGAGTATTATATCGAGGCTGTGACCGAGAAAGATGATAACCTCAACGATAATAAGACCAGCGTGGCTAAGGTGAAAGTTAGAAAGTATCTTGGCCCCATGGTTGAGAATCTTAAAGGTGACGGCAGTGAGTTGGGCTATGTCAATTTGACATGGGACGCTCCGGATCTTGAGGATGTGGATGCCGCCCAAGAGGTTGATGAGTCATTCGAGGGTTATTCCGATTGGAGCACATCCGTAGGTGACTGGACAATGTATGACGGCGACCAGAGCAAAATCGGCTCTCTTGACGGCCTTACAATTCCCGGCATCAGCGGTGCTCTCTCCTTCTGGGTGATGAACGCAAGCAATTCTCTTATCACCGGAAGCGGTTACGCTAAATCGTTTGCAGCCCACAGTGGTAGCAAATACCTCTCTAATATGTTCTTGAATGATGGCGGCCAATGCGACGACTGGGCTATCTCACCCGTTCTCACCGGCGAGAGCCAGAAAATCAGCTTCTATGCCAAGAGTTATGAAGGCTCTTATCCCGAGTCATTTGAGGTGCTTTATTCCACTTCCGACAAGAACGTCGCCAGCTTCTCCACTTTGGGTAGAGAGGCTTCCGTCCCCAACGATTGGACTAAATATGAATACACACTTCCCGCTGGAACAATGTATTTCGCCATCCGTTGCTACTCTCAAAACTGCTTCATGTTGTTTATCGACGATGTTCACTTCATCCAGGGTGTTGGCGACCTCACTTTGTTAGGCTACAACGTTTACCGCGAGGGTGTGAAAGTGAATAAGGAGCTTATCACAGAGACCAAATATGCATGTCCCGAGAAAGTTAACGGCACTCACACATATTCTGTCAGCGCCGTTTATGCCAACGGAGAGTCCAATGCCGCGAGCATCCAAGTAGCCACCACCAAGGTGGTTGGCGTGGCTGCCGAGAGCGCTAACATCTACGTTGAGAACCGCGAAATCGTGGTTGCCGGTGCCGAGGGCGCGCATGTGGCTATCTGCACTGTGGATGGCAAGCTCGTCGCTGACAAGGCTGGCGTGGACACTATGAGATTTGCCGTAGCCGAGGGCGTTTATATCGTAAAAGTTGGTAAACGTGTGGTGAAGGTAATCGTTAAATAGGCGATTGTTAGATAGATAATCGTCAAATAGACGGTTGTTAAGTAATTGATTAATAATCTATAATGCTTTTTCGCAAGTATGGATATGGAGGTGGAATTTCTTGCTGACATATCCCTACTTGCGAACTTTTTAAAAACAGATATGAAGAAATTTTTACTTGGGGCTTTAGCCACAGTTTTCGCCGCATCGTCTGTCAATGTAGCCGGTGCTTATGAACGCAAGGTGTTGGTGGAGGAGTTCACCACCGAACAATGTTCCAACTGTCCCACTGCGGCGGCGTATATGAACACTATGCTCAAAACTTTAGAGACAGAGTATCCCGGAAGGGTGTTCGCGACGTGCCATCACGCCGGATACGGCACCGATTGGTTGACCACTGAAGCGGACAACGCCTATACCGCCCTCTATAACAATAATGGCAGCACATACGCTCCGGCGTTTATGGTGGACCGCCATATCTTCTCCCTCGACACTCCCGTGTTTGGCGGCACCGCGAGCCTGCATCCGTATATAGTTAACCGCTTGAACGATATGTGCCGCGCCGAAATCTCTGTTTCCGCGGTTTACAATGCCGACGGGGATATGGTGCGTGTCACAGCGAAAGGGGAGCGCAGCCGCGAGTTCACCACTAATCCGGCACGTGTCACTTTCTTTGTGATTGAGAACAATGTCGAAGCGAAATCCCAAGCGGGTGCCAGCGGCACTTTCATTCATCAGCACGTGATGCGCGCCACCAACAGCGTTTGGGGTGTGGAGATTCCCTGGAACGACGACAACACATTCGAAATTTCACGCTCCATCAGCATCAAGCAAGCGTGGGATAAGGAGAATCTTGAGGTGATCGCTTTCATCTCCGACTACGACAAATATGACTATTCACTCTATACTATAGAGAATGTGGATGGCTGCAAAATCCTCACTTCCGGAGTGGAGGAGGTAGCTGACACCGATGAGGTGGTAAGCAGCGAATATTTCTCTGTGGATGGCAAGAGAGTGGATGCCGACACCAAGGGACTGGTCATCAAAATCTCACACATGGAGTCGGGGGCTACCAAGTCCGAGAAGGTTTACAACCGCTAAGTTTAAAATAAGAGATAAAAGAGTATGAAACTACGACATTTACTTCCGGCATTAGCGTTGGCGGCACCCTTTGCGGTTAATGCAGTGCCGGCATATCCCGGATTGATAACGATGTCGAATCCCGATGGCACGAAAATCACACTCCGTATGCACGGAGATGAGAGTTTCAGCTATGCCACCGACGCGGAGGGCGTGAATATCTATGAGCGCAATGCCTCCGGATATTGGGTTAAAGCCACCCTCAACGGTGCGGAGCTGTTGAATGTGCCCGCGGATGTGGAGCGTTTGCGTGAGGCTTCATATCCCGCCGGCGCACGTTATGCGTCACGTCCCAAGACTGTGGAGGTGGGCGATGACGGCAGATCGGTTTTCCCCACCACCGGTGAGGATCATTTCCTTGTCGTGCTGATACAGTATGCCGATATAAAATTCTCCATGAGCGACCCTCAGGCGTTTTACACCAGATGGTGCAATGAGGAGAATTTCGAGCATCAGGATTTGAAGGGTTCGGTGAGGGACTACTACACCAAATCCTCCAATGGCTTGTTCAAGCCATACTTTGATGTAACCGAAGTGGTGACACTTCCCAACAACAGCGCTTACTACACCGGTGGCTCTAAGACCGCGCTCTTCTATGAGGCTGCAAAGTATGCGTTGGATATGGTGGATGCCACCGTGGATTTCACCAGGTATGATATCGACAACGATGGAAAGATAGATAACGTCTATTTCCTTTACGCCGGCTATGAGCAGTCGGACACTTTCAACAGCGACTATATGTGGCCGCATAAGGATAACCTCTCCTCCTACGGCTATCGCTACGATGGTAAGTTGATGACCACCTACGCCTGCGGCGGAGAATTGCGTGGCAGCTCCCATTATGAGCAGAAAGATATGGCTCTTTGTGGAATCGGCACATTCTGTCATGAGTTCGGACACGTGCTTGGACTTCCCGACTTATATGTCACTTCCGGAGGTGCCGACACTGTCGTGCCCGGAGAATGGTCGGTGATGTGCAGCGGCAGCTATACCGACGATGGAAGAACCCCCCCGGAGAACTCCGCCTACGAGAAATGGGTGTGCCATTGGATAGAATATGAGGATGCCGTGGAGGGCAAGCATTATGATTTGAAGTCGTTGGTATCGGAACCCCGCGGCGTGAAAATCTCTATTCCGGCCGCCAACGGCGGTGTGCTCGCCAATGAGTATTATGTGCTTGAGTCGCGCACCAAAGAGGGGTGGGACTCCGGACTCCCCAATGAGGGATTGCTCGTGTGGCATATAGACTTCCAGAAAACGGCGTGGACAAACAACACCGTCAACAACAATGCGTCGCGTCCCCGCTGTTCGATAGTGCTTCCTCCCGGCAGCGCATTGAATGAGGCTTCATGGCCCGCCGCCGGCTTCGCCGGATCATTCATCGCCCCTGGATATGATTCCGCACTGACTCCGTTCGGAAATTACGATAAAGAGGCGTTCTATCCCTTTGTGACGGCGATTACATACGACGCTGAGAACAACGTGTCGAGTTTCGACTACGCCACCGCCCTCTCTGAATATACCGAAGTGCCCACGTTCAAGGAGTTTTGGAAACGTGAGGGATATGACACTGATGATTCAAAAACGGGATTCGTGATCCGTTGGAACAAGTGTCCCGGAGCTGTGAATTATCTTCTCACAGTGAAACGCTACACTTCCGCCGGCACCGCTATAACAGTGGATGACCTCACCGATAAGAATATCGGCGATGTAGATGAGTATGTGATTGAGGAGACAGCCTCCGCGATGAAGCGTAAGCACGTGGTCACTCTGCGTGCCGTGGGTTCCACACCCTCCACTGACGCAGCGACTATGGAAGTGGTTCCGTTGGATTTGAATAGCTATGGCGGCAGCGACAGCGTGGCGTACATCGAGGATAACGCCGAGATTTATGGCGTCGTCGGAGCTGTGGTCGCTCCCGAAGGAGCGCATGTCTTCGACCTCCGCGGTGTTGAGATGGTGAATAAGAATCTCGCTGCCGGGATTTATTTCGTACGCTATGGTTCCACCACTGTGAAAGTGATAGTGAAATAATTAATTTTAATATGAATACAAGAACAACATTAATGCTGTCGTTGGCTATGGTGGGCATCGCCGCCATGCCGGCGACGGCGTATGCCGGTGACGCCGCGGTTACTTCAGTGGTGCGCCACAGTAAGAATATGCCTCGCGGCGCGGCACAATTCACTCCTAATGCCAATCCGTTTAAGGTTTACAAGAGTGCTGGGAATCCCAAGTTCACACTTTTGGGTATGTCTATCGACCTTTATGGTTTGGAGGAGCATTTGGGGGGACTTTACCATATATCCTCCGACGGATCCATGTCGTATATCGAGGATACGGAGCTTGTTTCGGCGATGAGCGGCGCATGGATTGTGAATGGCGTGTATTACACTTATGACAGCTACAACAGCTATGCCGGCATGGAGATTAATCTCATGTCGTATGACGCTGTCACGGGTGAAGAGGTGGCTCCTATCTTCGTGGATGCCCCCTCGGATTATTATGCCATGACCGTGGCGTACGAACCCTCTGAGGAGGTGCTTTATGGCTGCTTCTGGATAGAGGATACCGATGAGTGGACTTTTGAAAGAATGTATCTCGACGATTTGTCGAAGGAGGTGATTTGCAAACTCGGCGATTTTATATGGATGAACCTTTTCTTTGATGACAAGGGTAATCTTTATGGTATCGATGAGGCTGGCGCGTTGTATTCCGTAAGCACTACCGATGGGTCAAGGACTAAGATCGGTGATACCGGCTACAGCTCGATGTATCAGACAGGTGCCGTTTACGACAGTGTGAATAAGGTGGCGTATTGGACTGTGTCTAACGATGACGAGGGCTTCCTCACATCTATAGACCTCACAACCGGAGCTGCCACAAAGTTGTTTGACTTCTACTACCACGATGAGGTTTGCGGCTTGTGCATGGAGGGTACATCCAATAGCGTTGACACTGTTGAGAATGAGGCTTCCGTCTTTGTGGAGGGCCATGCCATTGTTGTGGAGAACGCCGACGCTCCGGTGAATATCTATTCCGTGGATGGTTCCGTGGTGGCATCTTCACAGCCCGGTGGGGAGACTCGTTTCCCCGTTTCCGACGGCGTTTACGTGGTGAAGGTGGGTGATTCCACTTCAAAAGTTATTGTGAAATAGGAATAATACTTTGAAGTAGAACTATTTGAAATAACAATATTTGATAAATAGAAAAAATCCGTAGAACCTTTAAGGTCTAAAATGAAGAAGGCGCATCCGTTGAGGACGCGCCTTCTTTATTGGTTATAACTTTTGATTATAACGTGATTGTGTTATAATGCGGTTGGAATTATTCAAGATTCCATTCCACGCCGTTTTTGGTGTCTTTGATGTTGAATCCCAATTTGGCGAGTTTGTCGCGGATGAGGTCGGAGGTGGCCCAATCCTTAGCCGCTTTGGCATTGGCGCGAATCTCCATGAGGAGATCCACAGCTCCGCTGTAGGCTTTGAGATTGTTGTTGTCGGTGTTCTCCTGAGCCACACGTATTCCAAGGATATCTTCAAGGAATGTCTTGAAGAGCACTTTCAGCATTTGTATATCCTCGGCGTTGAGCGTGGCGGTTCCGTCGGTGGCGGAGTTGATGATGCGGCATGCGTCAAACAGATGGGCGATGACCATCGGAGTGTTGAGGTCGTCGTCCATGGCTTCGAAGCATAGACGCATATAGTCAGGAATCTCCATCGACGTTTTCTCCGCCGGGAGCAACGCGTTGAGACGGCGGTATCCCTCAAGCATTTTCTTCAAGGCTTTCTCCGCGGCGCAGAGGGCTTCATTGCTGAAATCCACGGTGCTGCGGTAGTGTGCTTGTAGGATGAAGAATCGTATCACCATAGGTGAGTATGCCTGTGTCAACAACGGGTGGGAACCCTCGAAGAATTGTTCGAGCGTGATGAAGTTGTTGTACGACTTACCCATCTTTTTCCCTTCGATGGTGATCATATTGTTGTGCATCCAATAGTTCACCGCAGGTTTTCCTTGCGCCGCGACGCTTTGCGCGATCTCGCACTCGTGGTGCGGGAAAAGTAGGTCAAGGCCGCCGCCGTGGATATCGAAGGTGCTGCCGAGATATTTCTCTCCCATGGTGCTGCACTCCAAGTGCCATCCGGGGAATCCGTCGCTCCAAGGCGAGGGCCAGCGCATGATATGCTCCGGCGATGCCTTTTTCCACAGTGCGAAGTCCAACGGATTCCGTTTCTCGTCTTGTCCGTCGAGGGCGCGTGTGGTGTTTAGCATATCCTCGATGTTGCGTCCGGAGAGGATTCCGTAGCCGTGGTCGCGGTTGTACTTCTCCACATCGAAATATACGGAGCCGTTGCTGACGTAGGCGTAGCCGTGGTCGAGGATGCGTTTCACGTAATCTATTTGTTCGATTATGTGTGCGGACGCATGGGGTTCTATCGAGGGTGGCAGCACATTGAGGGCTTCCATGTCGTGGTGGTATCTGTTAAGATAGTATTGCACCACTTCCATAGGCTCCAACTGCTCCAAGCGTGCTTTTTTAGCGATTTTGTCTTCGCCGGAATCGGCATCATGCTCGAGATGGCCCACATCAGTGATATTGCGCACATATCTCACCTTGTATCCGAGGTGGGTGAGGTATCTGAAGAGGATATCGAATGTGATCGCCGGGCGCGCATGACCCAGATGGGCGTCGCCGTAGACTGTGGGACCGCACACATACATGCCTACCATTCCGGGGTGTATGGGGCGGAAAGGCATCTTCACGCGCTTTAATGAATTGTATATGCAAAGATTGTTGTCCATCTCTATGAAGGATTAATTAGTTAGCCTCGTAAGGGGGCATGTTGCCGCCGCGTTTTTGTTTGATCTCACCGAAGTTCGCCTCATATTTCTTCACGTTGTCTTGGAGCGCGAAAAGAAGTTGTTTGGCGTTCTCGGGAGTCATAATCACACGGCTTACTACGGGTGCTTGGGGCATGCCGGGAGCCGCGAAGATGAAGTCGATGAGGAACTCGTTGGGACCGTGGCCGATCATCGCGAGGTTGCTGAATTTACCATCGGCGAGTTCAGGACGGAGTTGTATTTGAAGTTGGTTCTTGTTGTTCTGTTGATCTGACATGATTTTTGAAATTTTAGTGTTAATGAGTTTGTTATTTCGTTTTTTTCGCGCCTGTCGTTTTGACGCGTTTTTTGTTAATCTCTAAAGAAATTAGCGGTGCGAAGATAGCAAAAATAATTCATCCATGCAATCTTGTTCCCGGAGGAGGAGTATCTTGTTCCCGGCGGACGGGCATCAATACTGCTCTTTGTCGTTGGGGAAGTCACCGCTTTTCACATCTTCGATATATCTGCCCACGGCATCATGCATGATTGTGGCGAGGTCGGCGTAGCGGCGCAGGAAACGCGGCGAGAAGCCTTTGTTGATACCCAACATGTCGTGCATCACAAGCACTTGCCCGTCGGCGGGACCGCCACCGATGCCGATGATAGGGATGGTGAGTTCCGATGCCACGCGCGCGGTGAGCGCCGCCGGCACTTTTTCAATGACGATGCCGAAGCATCCTATATCTTCGAGCATGTGGGCGTCGGCGATGAGTTTGGCTGCCTCCGCCTCCTCTTTGGCGCGCACGTTGTAGGTGCCGAACTTATTAATCGATTGTGGGGTGAGTCCTAAGTGTCCCATCACCGGGATCCCAGCGCTGAGGATGCGTTCGATGCTTTCGCGTATCTCCGCGCCACCCTCCATTTTCACTGCCTCGGCGTGGCTCTCTTTCATGATGCGTATCGCCGACGCGAGTGCCTCTTTTGAATTCCCCTGATATGTTCCGAACGGCATGTCCACGATCACAAGAGCGCGGCGCACCGCTTTCATCACTGATTTGGCGTGGTATATCATTTGGTCGAGGGTCATCGGTAGAGTGGTGGTGTTGCCTGCCATGACATTGGAGGCGCTGTCGCCCACAAGGATGCAGTCTATCCCCGCTTCATCAATGATTTTCGCACTTGAATAGTCGTATGCGGTCAGCATGGATATTTTTTCTCCGCGCGCCTTCATCTCTATCATGCGGCGCGTGGTCACCTTCCGGGCGTTGTCTGTCGTGTTGGTTGACATTATATAGTTATGTTATTAACGTTATCTTTTTGTTCGTTTTTCCTATCGTTAGCAATTTTCTCGCCAATTTCCCAATCCAATGGGGAGTCAAGGTCCAAGGAGCTTATTCTGTCCATGACGTAGGGGATGCGGCGCGGGAATTCTCCCAGTGTCATGCGGCGGAGGGATTGTGGATTGATGATATATATGGCTCCGTTGTATTGCCACACGTGCGGCGCGTCTTGGCGGCGGGTGTATTTCCCCTCACCCTTGGAGATATGGAGAGTGCCGTCGCCGGCTTGTTCATATATGTCGTAGTAGGGGTTGGCGGAGGATTCCTTCACCGACACCACCATATCCACGTCATCGCCGTATAGTGCGTTCGCCTCTATGATTTGCTCCGGCGTGCGCAAGGGGGAGGTGGGCTGTAGCAGCACTATCCTGTCGGGGGTGAATCCTATTGATTCGTAGTAGTCAAGCGCATGGAGAATCACGTCGCGCGTGGGCGCGGTGTCGGTGGCGAGGTGGGTGGGACGTAGAAACGGCACTTGCAGCCCCTCCCTTTCAGCCATGCGGCGTATCTCTTCGGAGTCGGTGCTCACACATATCTCACATGCGTCGCCGAACGCCGCGCGCGCCTGACGGATGCTGTGGAGAATCAACGGCTCCCCGTCGAATGGCTTTATATTCTTTTTGGGTATCCCTTTGCTGCCGCCGCGTGCCGGAATGACCACCAATATTCTGTTCATTGCTCGAAAAATCTCTTTTTAGGATATTGTTGAAATTCAAAGTTCATGATCGCGTCCGCCATGATGTTGAGGGTGTTCTCTCTATAGTATGGTGATTCGGATGGGGATGATGGGCGCGGAGCGTCGGGGGCGGCTATGCGGCGCAGTCCGCGGAGTATCTCCGCTTTTGAATCTCCGCAGTTGACCACTGAAGCCGGGGCCTCACGTCCATCTTGGCGGTTTCCTATGTTGAGTGTGGGGATGCCGATGAGTGGCGCCTCTATAAGTCCGCCGGAGGAGTTTCCCACGCATCCTCCGCTGTGCGCCAATGCTGAAAAATAGCGTGTCCTGCCCAACGAAGCCACTAATTTCACGCTGTCGCGGTGGCTTTCCGCCAGGGATCGCAGCAACGCCAATTGCGGCGCGGCGTCGACATCGTTGTTGGGGAATGTTATGATGAAACGGCTGCCGCGGCTCTCGATATCCTCCGCTATCGCTTCGGTGAAGTTGCGCATTTGTTGCAGTGGAGGGATTGAGGAGAGCGTGGTGGGGTGGAGCGTGGCTACGAAGCACTCTTCCCCGAGTCTGAAGTCAAGTTCTTTTTCAATTTCCCCTCTGCTCATCAAGGGTGTTTCCAGCACGTTGCGGCATCCGATAGCGCCGCTCACAACCACTGAGTCGGGATTCTCGCCCATTCTCAGCAGACGTCGGCGGCATTTCTCTGTTTCGGTGAGGTGCAATGTCGCCATTTTCGATATGGCGTGACGTATGGAGTCGTCCAACGCTCCGTAGGAGACAGTCCCTCCGGCGATATGGATTATGGGCACTCCGCACAGCAACGCCGCCGTGGCGGCTCCGAGCATCTCAAACCTGTCGCCGAGGATTAGTACCGCGTCAAACCTCTCTTTGCCGAAGACTTCGGCGAATCCGGTGGTTGTCTGCGCGGTGATTTCGGCGCGTGTCCCCTCTGTCGGCACGCGGTGGTCTATCGCGAAACCGTCGGCGAGTATCTCCTTGTAAGTGTCGCCGAATTGGGGCAACAGATGCATATTGGTGGCTATCACACTTATTTCGGCGCCACGTGAGCTGAGTTCTTTCGCTATCGGCGATAGAAGTCCCCAGTCGGCGCGTGTGCCGGTAGCCACTGCTATTCTCTTTATTCGTTTCATGATGCCTTTATGTGGTGGGTGTGGGTCACACCTCTATCAGTGAGTCGTAGGGAAAATCCTTTATCGCCCGTGTGCCTATGATTTCGTCCCAGCGCATGGGTGAGATGCCGTTGCCGGGGCGTTTCACCGCCAGATTATCCTCGGTGAGGAGTTCTCCGGCGTGGATATGGCACGCCGCCACGATGCTTTTCCTTGCTATAGGCTTGTTTTTCGCTTCGCTCGCAGAAACAATTTTTTCGGGGCTGCCGAGGGCGGCTTCGATATTCCTTATTGATTTCACCATTTGCGCCAACTCCTCCGGGAGCAGCGACGCTTTATGGTCGGGACCGGGGAGGTCGCGGTCGAGGGTGAAGTGCTTCTCTATCACGGTGGCTCCCAATGCCGCCGCCGCCACCGGCACTTCAATGCCGAGGGTATGGTCGGAGTATCCCACTTCCACGCCTAACCTCTCCTTAATCGTCGCCATGGCGCGTAGGTTGACGTCGGGGTAGGGTGTGGGGTATTCGGTGTTGCAGTGGAGCACTGTGATATCGCCGCGGCGCAGACGTGTGGCGGTGGGATATTTCGCACTCTCTCCGGTGAGAATCTCTATCGCTGTCTGAATCTCCTCCATGCAGCTCATTCCGGTGGAGAGGATCACTCTGTCAGCCACTTCGGCGATTTTGCGCAGGTATGGCAGATTAGTGATTTCCCCGGAGGGTATTTTGAAGTAGTCTTGCCGCAGGTCCGCGAGCAAATCTATCGACGGAAGGTCGAAGGGGGTGCTCATGAACCCTATCCCCACCTTGGCGCATAGTTCCTTTAATCCGGCGTAGTCGGATAGGGGGAGGTGCAGCTTCCGGCACATGTCGAGTTGCGATTCTTCGGCGTCGCCGGTGGTGGTCTTTTGATAATCCGCCTTTTCGGCGATGCTTGAAATCACCTCTTCGGGGATCGCTGTCTGAAACTTCACGTAATCGGCTCCGGCGTTTTTCGCCGCCAGCACCATCTCCTGCGCGCGCCCGAGGTCTCCATTATGGTTCACTCCGGCTTCCGCGATTATAAGTATCTTTTTTTGCATTGTTTTTTGCGTCGTCAGAATATCATCTCCTTCCAGAAGCGTGTCATGAGGGTGTTGTTTCTCCAATCATCGCATTTGGTGAGCTTTTGGTGTAAGGCCTCGCCGATGATATAGTCGGGGATTGGAGCCCCGGCTTTGATGGAGCAGATCACTCCGCCGCCGAGACGTGGGTTGATTTCCATGAGCAGGAACCGCTCTTTGTCGAGGTCGTGGAGGAATTGCAGAGTCACCGGACCGCGTAGGTGGAAGAAATCTATCACTTTGTGCGCCATATCCTCCATTTCGGGGAGGTGGCATGTGCGGGTACGGGTCACTTCACCGCCCATAACCTCCAAACGTATGCGGGGCACCGTGCATAGAATCTCCCCCTCCTGGGTGACATAGCAATCCACGGTGTATTCCTCCATGTTGGTGATGTACTCCTGGATGAGATAATTTTTTATGTTTTCAAGGTGCATGAGGTCCGCCATGTTGTGAAACACTTTGATTCCCTTCGACGAGGATCCGTGGCGCGGTTTCGCTATCGCCGGGAGTTCGGCGTTAAGCACGTTGTATGTCTTGGGTATGGGGAGGGCTGCCTCTTTGAAAGCTTTCGCAGCCTCCACTTTGTCGAACATGAGAGTGGCGGTGTCCGCTTCGCTCACCGGGATAAACACGTGGGGGAGCCGCGCGCGGCAGCGTGCGGCGATATCTATTGCTCCATCCACGAAGGGGAGGATAATGTCGATTTTGTTCTCTTCCGCCACGCGTGCTATGTCGTTGATCACCTCCGGGTCGCCCCATTTGAGACCTACGATCACCTTCCCCACGATAGCGATGGGGACCTCCGGCGTTAATTCGTAACTGAGAATCTCCACATCGTAGCCCATTCTCTTGCCACTCTCTATGAGGAGTTCCGCCATCGACACCCGTCGTGCTCCTCCGAGCATCAGTATCGATAATTTGTTTGTGCCGTTCATGTATTATAAATGCCTGTTTTGTAATGTTTTAAATTTTGTGGATTAGTGAACCATTCTATGGTTCTCAGCAAACCCTGTTCCAAGGTCACTTGAGGACACCAGCCTGTGGCTGTACGGATTTTGTCATTGCATCCCCATAAGCGGCGTACTTCGCTTTTGGAGGGACGCAAGCGTGCGGGGTCCACCACCCATTCCACCTCTTTGTCCATGAGCCGCGCTATGGTGTGGAGGGTGTGTTCCATTGTCACCTCTTTGTTGGTGGCGATATTGAAGTCTGTTCCCACCACTCTCTCCAACGGGGCTTTCGCCAGGGCGATGAATCCGCGGCATGTGTCTTCCACGAAGTTGAAGTCGCGTGTGGGGGTGAGGTCTCCCACTTTTATCTCCTTCGCTCCGGCGGCGATTTGGCTGATGATGGTGGGGATGATGGCGCGCGCCGATTGACGTGGTCCATAGGTGTTGAACGGGCGCACCGTGACCACCGGTGTGCCGAACGAGAGATAGAAACTTTGCGCTATGGCGTCAGCCCCTATTTTCGACGCTGAATAGGGGGATTGGGGCTGACGGGGGTGATGCTCGTCGATAGGGACATACTGCGCGCTGCCGTAGACTTCCGAGGTGGAGGTGATAAGCACACGTTCCACGCCGTTGTCGCGTGCCGCTTGGCAGATGTTGAGTGTCCCTTTCACGTTGGTGTCGATATAGCTGTCCGGGGCACTGTAGCTGTAGGGTATCGCTATCAACGCCGCCAAATGGAATATGATATCATGTCCTTTCACCATCTCACGGCAGAAATTCCCGTCGCGCACGTCGCCCGACACCACGTGTAGATGCGGATGCTCTATCCCTTCGAGCCATCCCCAGTTGTTGAACGAGTTGTATTGGCTCAGGGCTGTCACTTCGCACCCTTGATGCAGCAGCTGCTCCGTGAGATGCGACCCTATGAATCCGTCCGCCCCGGTGACTATTACTTTCTTTCCTTTCACTATAGTATTTTATCCGTAGATATTCCTTTTTACCTTTTGTCGTTGACCTAATTATGCTCTTTTTCAGTATCCCCATTTGCGGAGATGGTAGGTGATGAACTCCGTGGCTGATTGATGGTATGTGACCACCATTTCATTGCCGGTGAGCCTCTCTATGGAGAGTTCCGCATGGCGCGGAAGCTTCAATGCCGACAGCGGCGGATACTCTTCATCGGGGAAATCGAGTTTGAGCCGGTATCCCCCTTGTTCTCCTCCGGTTTCCACATCCTCCCAATTACCAAACGTTTCGGAACGCTCTTTAGTTCCACACACCTCCATCATTCCAATGGTGCTGTTTTGGAAATTCCAATAGATTGTCCCCGTGTAGGTGGTGGGGTCGATGTTGGTGAACTCCATTTCGGAGAGTTTCCATTGACCGAAGAATTTGCCGATATCACCGTTGTTGGAGGTGCAGCCCGAGAGAGTGACGACATATATGAGCGTCATTAGAAGCGTCAGCGGATATTTTTTGAGTTTGTGTATTTTTGCCGTCATAATCTGTTCCGTCATAATTTGTTCTGTTGTCAATTTGTTCCTTTAACAGTGATTCCTTTAGCGGTTAGAGACTTAGATTGCCGGTGTATCCTACGGTGAAGCATACGCCGAATCTGTTGCCGTAGAGTTTCCCGGCATCCATCGCCACTTGTCCGGTCGCCCAGAGTCCCGGGGTTGAGGGAAAGAGGCGTTTCACCTCCACCATTGCGGAGGTGTTCTCGCGTGTGGTGGCAGCGGGGATGAAGGGTGTGCCCCATGATTTGCGCCATGAGACCATCGCGCGGTAGCTCCATATATCGGAGGGGGTGCCAGCCACCCCTATTTGGAAGCCGCGCACGCGATTGTCGGTGAAGCGCATATATCCGTCGAGGTTGTATATCGGGCTCTTGACGAACGGCGTGCCTAACGACATACCATGGTTCATCCATCCGTTGTAGAAGTAATTGTTGTAGTAGTCGTCGGCGCCGGTGGCGTTGCCGTTGATTTGCGTGCCGTTATGGTCGTCGGGGGCCCAGTGCATAGGTCCGCTTTGGTTGGTGAAGTCTATGTATTGAGCCACCGCGTCGGTGAGCCATCCTTTGCGTCCGGTGCTGTATTCCAGCCCCCACACTCCGTCCCATCCGTTGAGCTTGCCGATGCCGGAGCCATCCTCCCATGGCGATTGGAGCGTGGCGGTGAGGGTGGAGTTATCGTGGAAACGATAGGTGAGTTTCACGTCCCAGCTCCCGAGGTGGTTGCCGTTGTAGTATTGGGTGTCGCCGGTAGAGGAACCGCTGCCGCCCTTCTTTTGCACAAACACGTCAACGAAATCGCGGAACCGAACCGAAGATGAGGTTTCCGCAGTCATCACTCCGTTTTTATAGCTCTGTTTGGTGCCCCCGAATTGCGCCGCGTGCTGCAATCCTATCGTGGCGCTGAAGCGTGCGGAGGGGTTGGTGCGGAAGTACCAGCGTTTATAGTGGAACCATGTGCCGGTGGTGATGAACGAGTACTCGTAGTTGTAGTGGTCTTTGAGCCAGTTGCTGTCGGCGAATTTGCCGTAAGCCAGCTCCCCCTGCACTTGCAGCCATCCGTTGGTGAATGGCACATCCACGAAGTCGGTGAATCCCAATCTCACCTGGGGTATGGGACGCGCGTTGGTGCCGAGGGTGATGTCCCCCACACCCAAAGTGTTGTCGAAGATAGAGCGGTCGTAGTTTTTCATTCCCACGTATGCGAAAAGGCTCCGATACTTCACTTCGCCCCAAATTTGTTGGAGCCATGCGTAGGCGGGGTGTTGGGAGTTTATGTGCGTCTCTCCGGTGGCGGCGTCATAGCGCATATAGTCGGTGGAGGAGGGTATGGCTGCGTAGATTTCGGCTCCGAATCCGTAGTCGAATCTGCGGGAGAAATCCATCTCTTTCCATAGCTTGCCGTTCTCCATGAGCGAGGTGGCTTGCGTGAGCGTGCCGTATCTGTTGGAGGCGATGTAGTATGGGGCGAAATCGTCGTCGCCGATATTTACGGTGGTGGCTGCCTCCCATTTCAGTGGGAATGCGGCGGCGGCTCCGGCGATTCCCAACAGGGGTGCGGCGATGAGCGCGGTGGCGCGGCAGAGAGTGCGTAGTCGTGTCATTATATCTTGTATGTGCCTATATGGCGGCGTTTTTTCTCTTCGAATATTTCAGAGAGGGTGATGAAGATGCCGCTCTCCTCCACATCGCCGAACTCATGGTTGATGGCGGTGCCGAACATCCGCATCGTGGGTGAGAGGTTCATGTAGGCGTTGATGAGCGGGGGGATGGCGGTGTCACGTTCGCGCAGGGCGCGGTGCAGAATCTTCAAGTCCTCTTTGAAGGTCTCTCCGGTGAAAAGCGCTTCCAGCGACGGCGTGTCCATTCCGGTGTCGAGGGGCTCCAAGGGCCACACCAGACGGTCTTTGTCGGGGAAGTGTTTGTTGAGGAAATAGAGGAGCAGGTTGCGGCTTTCGGCTCCGTAGCCGGGATACATGGTCACTTTGCCAAAGAGGTATTTTATCTGTGGATACTCCACGGTGAGGGCGCCGAGTCCGTCCCAGAGGTTGTCGAGGGCGTAGAGGGCCTTCGCTCCGGCTTTGGAGGATTGGTATTCCAATCTCACGAAGGAGCGTCCCAACTCAATGGTGTGGGGGAGCAGCTCGGTGATGAATTTTTCGGAGAATCCGAACATGTGGGAGGTGGCGATGCGCAGCCTTCCGTGGCTGTCGCGTTTCACGTCCTCGCCGAGGATAAAACGGTAGCCTCCGAGAATCTCTTTATCTTGTGGATCCCACACTATCAGCTGGTGGCATGGGGGATCCATGGTGTCGAACTCGTCGATGTCGCAGCACTTGCCGGTGCCGCCGCCGCCGTCGCGGAACGCGATTTCGCGCAGTCTGCCGATTTCGCGCATCACGTGCGGAGCCGTGCGGCCGTCTATCACGTAGATGTCGTTGCCGCCTTTGTTGGTATGTCGTAGTAGCCGGCTTTCCGACAGCTCAGCCACGATGGTGTCTTTATTTATAGTGTCTATAATTTCTTCCATAAAGGGGTTATTCCACTCATGAGAATATGGGTTTCTATATCTTGCAAAGTTAAACTAATTATGGCAATTACACAAATATGCCACTGATAAGTTGTGAAAGTTGAGTTGTTTTGCCTCCTGCTGCGTTGTGGTTTGAAACAATGTAGATGGTTTGGAATAATAATGTGGTATGGTTTGAAATAATGTGGGATGTTGGTGCGTTAAATCTGTAATATCATCATAGATGAAACGAAGAAATGATAAATATCACCCCCTTGTCTATACCTCGCTCGTTTATCACCCCCATGTTGCGCGGATATTTTGTTAGGTTGTCGCGACGCACCGATACGTGGAATACTCAATGCAAAGTACTGCAATTGCGTCAATTACGCTATCTGTTGACTTCGGCGGCGGATACCGAGATGGGACGGCGTTACGGCTTCGGAGAGTTGCTCCGCAGCGGAGACTTGTATGCCGCTTATGCCGCGGCGGTACCCCGGTGTGGGTATGAGGATATCCGTGGCGATGTGTCGCGGATGCTTCATGGGGAAAAGGATATTTTGTGGCGCGGGGTGTGCCGCAGTTTCGCACAGTCATCGGGCACTTCGGGTGGGAAGTCGAAATATATACCCATCACTGAGGATTCTTTGAGGCTGAACCATTACAGGGGGGCCACCGATGCTGTGGCGCACTACCTCCGTATGGTGCCGGAGTCGCGGCTCTTCGCCGGGAAATCGTTGATTTTGGGCGGCTCGTTCGCCAATGAGGTGGTGGACTTGCCCAAGGGAGTGAAGGTGGGGGATCTCTCCGCCACCCTTATCGACAGAATCAACCCTCTGGTGAATATAGTGAGAATACCGTCGAAGAGGGTGGCGTTGATGGAGAATTGGGAGGAGAAGCTGCCGCGGCTCGTGGAGAGTGCGGCGTTTGCCGATGTCACCAATATTTCCGGCGTGCCGTCGTGGATGATGGTGGTGTTGCAAAGGGTGATGCGGCGTCGCGGCGTGGAGACCCTCGACGCTCTTTGGCGACATTTGGAGGTCTTTTTCCATGGCGGCATCTCTTTTGAGCCTTATCGTGCCGAATATGCCAAGATGATACGCTCTCCAAGGATGCGTTATCTGGAGAACTATAATGCCTCGGAGGGCTTCTTCGCGGTGCAGAATGATTTTGATGACCCCTCTATGTTGCTTCTGATTGATGGTGGAATCTTTTATGAGCTTCTGCCGTTGGAGGGGGGCGCTCCGCTGCCGGTGTGGGAGGCGGAGGAGGGGAGTACGTATGAACTCCTGATATCGGCGCCAAACGGCTTGTGGCGCTACTCACCCGGCGACACGGTGACGGTGACAAGCGTGAATCCCGTGAAAATACGAGTGGCGGGACGCACGAAGTCGTTCATCAACGCCTTTGGTGAGGAGCTGATGGAATGGAATGCGGAGCGTGCCATGGGTGAGGTCTGTGCCGCCACCGGGGCGTCAGTGGCTAACTACACTGTGGCTCCGGAGTATGCGGAGTGTGGCAGGCGCGGCAGGCATCAATGGCTTGTGGAGTGGCGTGTGGCTCCGAAATCAACGGAGATGTTCGCTGATTTGTTGGATGACGCCCTTCAGCGTGTCAATTCCGATTACCAGGCGAAGCGTGCCGGCGATATTTTCCTTTCACGGCTTGAGATACGCTCTATGCCCGAAGGGTCGTTTGACCGGTGGCTCCATTCAGTGGGTTCCGGCAAGCTCGGAGGTCAACGCAAGATACCACGTTTGTGCAATGACCGTCGCATCGCCGATGCGTTGTTGACTGATCGTGGCTGATTACTCCAAAGAGACGCACAGCATAGAGAGGCGGATAATTGAGAAGTGGATAATCAGGAGGTTGAGAGGTGGATAATTGAGAAGTGGATACTGTCGTAGGAGGTGTCGGGGAAATTTATTAACTTTGCATCAAGAAACACCAAGAAGATGCTGAATCCCGCCCTTTATCTTATTCCTGTAAACATCAGTGAAGCCCCGTTGAATATGGTGCTTCCGAGTCATAACGCCGAAGTGTGCCGCGGAATACGTCATTTTGTGGTGGAGAACGTGCGCACGGCGCGCCGCTTCCTCCGCAATATGGATCATGATTTTCCTATTGATGAATGTGAGTTTTACGAACTTAACGGACATACCGACACCCGGATAATCCCGGGCTATCTTGAGCCATTGCGCGAGGGGAAACCTTTAGGACTGATGAGCGAAGCCGGATGTCCGGCGGTGGCTGACCCCGGTGCGCAGGTGGTGGCGATAGCGCAAAAAGAGGGCTTTAAGGTAGTGCCCATGGTGGGTCCCTCCAGTATCTTGATGGCGCTAATGGCTTCAGGATTCAATGGTCAGAGTTTCGCTTTTCAAGGGTATCTGCCGGTGAAGCCTGATCAGCGGGTGAAGAGAATCAAAGAATTGGAGAGTATGTCGCGCCGCTACGGGCAGACCCAAATATTTATAGAGACCCCTTACCGCAACAGTGCGTTACTGCTTCAGCTCTCCACCACGCTCCATCCCGACACCATGGTGTGTGTGGCGGCGAACATCACAGATCCCGATGCGGAATCCATCGTCACCCTTCCGGCGAAAAAGTGGCGCGACCGCGCTTCGGAGATAGGTAAATACCCCGCAATATTCCTTATCCATACCCCATCATGACCGATACGATAAAAGATACGACATACCCTCGCCAGGGAGTTATAAATTTTGATTTTGCCGATGATCCTGTGGAGTCGCACGAGGCATCGGCGAAGGGTGACACCGCCGGAGTAGCCCCCGGCAACAACGCCCCCATACGCTACATATCCCTCGGCAGCGGCAGCAGCGGCAATTCATGCTACGTCGGAAACGACAAAGGGGGGATGCTGATTGACGCCGGAGTGAACGCCGACACCATTGTCACGCAACTCAAAGCCAGCGGCATCGACATGAAGAGTGTTAAGGGGATACTCCTCACACACGACCACCACGACCACATACGCTACGTCTACAAGTTGCTTCGTTCCTACAAGCATATGCATCTGTTTTGCACCAACCGTGTGCTCAACGGACTTTTGCAACGCCATAATATCTCTAAGCGCATCCGTGATTACCACGTGGCGATATATAAGGAGATACCTTTCAACTTGGTGGATTTTGAAATCACGGCGTTCGATGTGCCTCACGACGGCAGCGACAATATGGGCTTTTTCATGCAGTATGGGGGACGTAATTTCGTGCTTGCCACAGACCTAGGAAAGGTGACGGAGAGGGCATATCATTACATGAGCCAAGCCACATATTTGGTGATAGAATCAAACTATGACCGCGTCATGCTCCGCGACGGCAAGTATAAGGAGTATCTTAAAGCCCGCATCATGGCGGACAACGGACACATGGACAACGAAGCCACCGCCGCATTCCTCTCTGAGATTGTGAGCGAGCGGCTTAAGTACGTGTTCTTGTGTCATTTAAGTGCGGACAACAATACCGAGGAAATAGCGCTGCGCACCAGCATCGAAGCTGTGGCGAAAAAGGGTTTCACTGTCGGCGGACTCGACAACACACTCGCCGACAGGAACGCTGATGTGAGAATCGGTGTGCTGCCGCGTTTCCAACCCACACGCCTTTTTATCTTCCGGGAATAGGTCCTAAATAAAATAGAGGCGTATAGGTCATAATAGAGAGGGACGTGTCATTTCTGACGCATCCCCCATTCCTATCTAAGTTCTTCTTTTACTATTTTGAGATTAGCTGTGGCTAAGTATTAGCCGCAGTGCCAATATTTACGCACCACTTTGGAGAGTTCCTCTTCGTTTCCGGCGAGGTCGGAGCGCAACGATGCGTCGTTGAAAGCGCGGAGCTTTTTGATGATGCCGTCGATCATTTGGGGTGAGAACACGCCTCTCTCTTCAAACACCTCGCGCATAGCCTCCAATTGGTCGGCGGAAGCGCAGCAGCTATCGGGAAGTGATTTCAATTGTGCGAGTTTATCTTTGTTCTCATCGTTGTGGATGTTCACGCTGACGTACATCTCCTCGGCGCGTTTGAGCGCGTCGGGGTTCTCAAATCCTTTGCGCGCGGCAACCACCATTCCGGCGATGAGTTGATAGATGTCGGCGGAGCAGTCGGCGCTGCGGAGTTCCGCGGTCTGTTTTTGGGGAGCGGGGAAGATGTCGTATTTTTCCAAGGGGTTTGCTTGTGAGCACATATCCTTTTCACCGGTCCATCCCAGGGGCACGCGTACCAATACGGAGCGGTTGCGGTCACCCCAGCATACGGATGTGGGGGCCTCCTGATGTGGTACGAGACGGAAGTAGCTTGTGGGTACTTTGTTGCCGAAGGCTGTGATTGCCGGAGCATATTCGAGGATGCCGGCGATGGCTTTCTTGGCGATGTCGCTGAGGACGTTGCCGCTGGTCATCATGTTGGTGTCGCCGTCCATCACTTTGAAGTGGATGTGCAGACCCGATCCGGCTTTCCCGGTGGTGATCTTCGGTGCGAATGTCACATCGTAGCCGTTCTTGTGTCCCAATGTGCGGATAATCCATTTCGCAATCATGAGATTGTCTGCGGCTTGGAGCGCGGGGATGGGGAGGAACTCGATTTCGTTCTGCTCGTAGACCTTATCCTCCACGGTGAAGTTGCCCACCTCGTTGTGTCCGTATTTGATTTGTCCACCGGCTTGTGCGATGAGGTTCATGCACATTGTGCGGAACTCGTTGAATTTGGCGTAGGGTGCCGACTCATGATACCCTTTTTGGTCGGAAGCGGGGAAAAGACCGTCGGTGTTGGAAATGACATAATATTCCAACTCGCCCATGGCGTAGAAGTCCATTCCTGTCACTTCTTTGAAAGCGGCGCACGCTTTGCGCAGTGTCTGCTCGGGTGAGGAGGATAGCGGATTGCCATCTTTGTCGAAGAATGAGCCGAGCATGGTCACTGTGGGAATCTCCGCGAATGGATCCACGAAAGCGGTGGCGTAGCGGGGAATGACGTATAGGTCGCTGTTGCCCGCTTCAATGAACGGGAATAGAGAGGAGCCGTCCACGCGCTCACCGAATGTGAGGATGGAGTCGAGATACTCCTCAGAGTTAATCACGAAGTTAAGTGTCTTAAGGCGGTTGTCATCAGCGGGGTACATGAAATTAACCATGCGGATGTCATTCTCTTTCACAAAGCGGATGATGTCCTCTTTGCGGAACTCTTGCGGCGCTTTCTCGAGGAAGCGAACTACTGCGTTAGGGCAAAGTCTAAAATTTTGTGTTGCCATTGGTATTATTTTGTATTTATAGGTTACTCAATCTTTTGCGCCATAATGCAATTGTTTTCGTGTGATTGCGGCGAAAAAGTATGCAAACTTAGCTAAAAAAACAATATGAGCAAAATAAAACGAGAAAAAGGGAATGAAAATGATATCTTTAAGAATTTCATAATGTTAGAAAGGAACGCTCTAAATTGTTGAATCTTGGAAAAATGGCAAAATAAGCCTATTGATGAAAAAAGATTATGCCTATATTTGGTGGATAAATAAAATTTTACTAACTTTGCATCGCTTTTGAGGAGACACCGCTCCTAAAAGTGTTTAGGATTGTCTTATGGTGTAATGGTAGCACTGCAGTTTTTGGTTCTGCC
>CAYQMV010000028.1:11647-31111 GCA_964418705.1 uncultured Sangeribacter sp. | reverse complement strand
TTCGTCCCATTGAAGCCAGCCATCTGTCGAGCAAAGCCTTACCATACGCATCCGGCAAAGCGTCCGCTAAAAGTCCCGGCAATCCTAAAAATGTCTCATTAGAAAGTTGTCCAAATGAATATGGCACACCCTTTCTAACAGGCATGACAATTGGGGATATATTCCATCCTTTCTCTTGAAACGATGGAGCGTATTCAAAAGCGGAAACTTTATTTATTTCGTCCCACAAAACACTACCTACATAGGTGTTCCAAAGATATACTTTTGCACTGTTTACCATTCCGATTCGTAATTATCATTACCTGTTTTTGGGGAAGACGCACGCTTACGCTTATGTCTTCCCTCCATAATTTGCATATATTCTATTGGGCTTATCTTTCGTTCCTCCAAAAAAGGGTAAATAAGATTTAAAGCATCCAACATACGCAGCACGGGGATAAGGGTAAGCAGAGAGGTATTCTTGCCACGTTCCAGTCCCGTTACGCTACTCAACGACACACCGGCAGATTCAGCCAACTCTTTTTGGGTGACATTACGTGCCAATCTCAGTTCTCTAATCTTCACGCCTATCATTTGTATGATAGCTTTGTCTGTTAGTGCGTAATAGTCCATAACAATTACTATTTAATGATTGATATATCAATGATTGCACTGCAAATTTAGCCATAATAATTAATATAACAATTATTATTTCACCATAAATTGACCTTTCACTGAAATTGCTTGACAGATTTGAGAGGAATCAACTAATACGTGCGACACTTTTTTAGTTGGGGAAGCCGCCTGGACAGCTCTCGGGAGTGAGCACGGCATAACGGAGGGTGAGCTTGCGGTTTCCGAAATCCACACGGCAGGAGGCGCGCTCCCTGTTGTTCTCCACCACCACGCCGACGCCAAAGAGCTTATGGCTCACCGCCGCGCCTGGCTCAAACAAATCCGCCTTCTCGCCGTTCTCCAACTCCTCATTGAGCGACGACACCAACGCCATCGTGCCCTGAAGCAGCGAAGGATCAATCTCCCCCTCCACCTCTATGAGGTCCGACTTTATCTCATTCAGAAAACGCGACGGATATTTGTTCGCCTGAGTACTCATGTTGAACCCCTCCGACTCCGTGAGGAACACAGCTTTCTCAGCGCGCGTCACCGCCACATACATCAAACGGCGTTCCTCCTCCTCACCTTTCTTGCGCCGTTCCCTTATGCTCCTATGGCTCGGGAAAACGCCCTCGGTGAGTCCCACAACAAACACGTAGGGGAACTCCAGCCCCTTGGATTGGTGGATGGTCATCAGCTTCACTTTCCTATCATCCTTCTTATAGTCCGCGTTGGTGTAGAGTGCTATATCCTGCAAATAGCTGTCGAGGGTCACATCATCCTCGGCGTGCTGCTCCTCATACAGTTTTATGCTGTTGAGCAACTCCTGGATATTCGCCAGCCTGTCCTCATCGCCGTCACCGCGCAGCAAGTCCCGCAGTCCGGAATCCTTGAGGATGCCATCGAGGATATCAGATATGGGAATCGCGTCGCGCATCAGGCGGTATTTCTCTATAATGAATCTGAACTTAGAGAGCAAGGGCTTGGCGAAAGGTTTCTCCGAAAGATGCCCCGACAACGCGGCGAAGAGCGGCTTATTCTCCTCCTCCGCCAACGCCGCCAAACGCTTCATAGACTCCTCGCCGAACTTGCGCGACGGAACGTTGATTATGCGGCGGAACGCCATATCGTCGTCGGAGGCTATCATACGCAGATACGCCAACGAGTCCTTGATCTCCCGCCGTTCGAAGAAACGCACTCCACCCCACACGGTGTAAGGCACCTCCCTCTTTATCAGCGACTGCTCAAAGACCCTCGAGAGCTGCGACGCACGGTACAGTATGGCGAAATCATTGTAGTCGGCTCCCGCCTTCACCAACGTCTCTATCTGACCACTGACCCATTCAGCCTCCTCGTTCTCCGATTTGCCATGGAAATGTATCGCCACTTTCGCCGAAGGCTTGGTGGTGAACAGATTCTTTGGGATGCGGTTCTTATTATTGGCTATCACGGAGTTAGCCACATTAAGAATATTCGGCGTGGAGCGGTAGTTCTCATTGAGGATAATCGTCTTGTCCGCCTTAAAGTTCACGAATGAGTCGGGGGAGGCGCCGCGCCACTCGTATATCGCCTGGTCGGGATCACCTACGATAAAGAGGTTTTGGTTCCGCTCCGTGACGCTGTTGATGATAGCCCAATCGCATCCGCTGCAATCCTGCACCTCATCGACCATCACAAACTCAAGGGTGTCTTGCCAATACTCCTTCACTTCGGGGAAATTGTCGAAGAGATAGAGGGTGAAGAAGATAAGGTCGTCGTAGTCAAGCGCAAAATATTTGATTTGGAGCGCGAGGTACAGGGAGAACGCGTCGTCACCCTCCAAGGCGTTGGGGAGCATCCTCGCCACGTACTCCTCCGCCTGGTGGCATTTGCGGTTGGAGAGGGCTTCGAGGAATTTATTGGCGGTGGTCTGTTTGCGGTCGATGTTGAGTTCATCCATCACCTGCTTGGCGTATGTTTTGCCGTCCTCCTCGTCGAGGATGATGAAATTCTCGGGGAATCCGAGGCGGTATATGTCGCGGCGCAACACCTTGACGCAGAAGCCATGGATAGTGCATACAAAATCGTTGACATGCGCCTGGTTCCTCACCATCGTGGCTATGCGTGATTTCATCTCCTGCGCCGCCTTATTGGTAAAGGTCATGCACAGGATATTGGCGGGATCCAGCCCCACCTCCTCCACAAGGTATGCGAAGCGGGTGGCGAGCACGCGCGTTTTACCGCTCCCGGCTCCCGCCACCACACGGATCCTCCCATCCATCTCAAGCACCGCCTCCACCTGGCGGTCGTTCAGCCCTTCCAAATTCACTGCAAATTCCTCCATAGTTTCATGCTATCCTTATAATACGTTGACAATGTACATCAACAATGTGCATCACAACACCTCACCGCCACATTCACAGCGATGAACTAAGCACAAAGGTAATGATTTTTGGCATATTGCCAAAACAGACAAACAGGCACCCGGAACGGCAGCTTGAAAAAAAACAACGATGCAAGAAAAATTGATGCGAATGAAAAAAAATTCGTAACTTCGCGGACGAAATGGTTGTTCCGCCATCCAAGAGAGGAGGCATCACGGAACATGAAAAGGGAATGAGGTGAGAATCCTCAACAGTACCCGCTGCTGTATTTTCCGCTTGCAGAATCAATATGCAAGCAGACGTTTTCCGCAACCTGCCACTGGATTCAATAGTCCGGGAAGGCGCGGCAAAACCGGGATAAGTCAGAAGACCTGCCACTTTCGCATTATGAACCCGCCTACGGGATTATGGGCATTGGTCTGACGATTTAGCACCGTTTGTAGACTCTATTCTGTTCCCCTCAACGGAACTATTTGGGATTTCCCAATACCCTACATTCTCCCGTAAGCACGATTCACCAGTGCAAACGGGGATTTTTGTATATATAAATATCAAAAAATGATAGGGACTTTAACTAAATCTATACTGATACTCACAACTATTCTATCCTGCGGTTTTGCAGCGGCGGCTAAAGAGAAAGTGCCCGCCGACACCATAAAGACTCAAAACCTCCAGGAAGTGATTGTCACAGCGAGCCAGACACGGAAAGAGACAATACCCGTGCAGACACTGTCGGGCGACGAGCTGACTAAACTGAACAGCAACAGCGTCGCCGACGCACTACGATATTTCGCCGGAGTGCAAGTGAAGGACTACGGCGGTGTCGGCGGCATTAAGACCGTCAACATACGCTCCATGGGCACCAACCACACCGGAGTGGTGTACGACGGCGTACAACTCGGGAACGCCCAAAACGGGCAGATAGACTTAGGTCAGTTCTCCCTCGACAACATTGAAGCGCTATCCTTGCACAACGGGCAGAAGAGCGCCCTGCTCCAACCGGCACGCGATTTCGGCAACGCCGGCACAATATACCTGCGTACACGCACCCCCGTATTCAAAGAGAACGAGACCTACCACGCACGAGTGGCGATGAGATTCGGTTCCTTCGATCTGTTGAATCCATCAGCCCTGGTGGAACTGAAACTATCGAAGAATGTCAACGCCGCCATAAGCGCCGAGTGGCTCAACTCCAGCGGTAAATATAAATTCAGATACCGGAGGGTCAACCCCGCCGGGGAGCTTGCCTACGACACAACGGCGGTACGGGAAAACGGCGACATCAACGCCACCCGACTCGAAATGAACCTCAACGGCGCGCTCCGCAAAGGGGACTGGCATTTTAAAGTCTACAACTACAACTCCGAGAGAGGTGTGCCGGGGGCGATCGTCAACAATGTTTGGAGGCGTGGAGAACGGATTTGGGACACCAACTCCTTCGTGCAAGGCTCGACCACGCTCACATCCGGACGTTGGACCACTTTAGGGAACATAAAATACGCCTTCTACCGCACCCACTACGTCAACAACGACGATAAACAGATTAAAGTGGACAACCTCTACCGCCAACGCGAACTCTACTTCTCATCCGCGAACGAGTTCACCATTTCATCGTGGTGGCGCGCCTCCGCCAGCTACGATTTCATGTTCAACTCCTTAGATGCCGATGTCTACGGATTCGCGAAACCCGACAGATTCACCAATCTACTGTCGGTAGCCACCGCTTTCGACCTAAACCGCATAACCGTCACGGCAAGCGGTCTCGGCACGTTCGTCAACGACAAGCTCAAAGGTCAGGAGGCCCCCGCCGATAAATCCGTATTCACCCCTGCGGTCTATGTCGCCGGCTACCCCTTACGCGGCAAAGCGTTCTCAATACGCGCCTTCTACAAGAAATCGTTCCGCATGCCCACTTTCAACGACCTATATTACGCCGATATGGGAAACTCCAAGCTGAACCCGGAGCGAGTGGAGCAATACAACTTCGGTCTGCTGCTTGACAAGTCAAGGAAAGGTGTGGTGTCACAGCTTAGATTCAGCTGCGACGCCTACTACAATAAAGTCCACGACAAAATCATAGCCTACCCCAAAGGTCAGCAATTCCGCTGGACGATGCTTAACTTAGGCTTGGTGGACATCCGCGGAATAGATGTGTCGGCATTGCTGGCGATCAACCCATATCAAGACTTGATATTCACCATCCGAGGTCAATACACCTATCAAAAAGCCATCGACATCACCAATCCCGCCGACAATTATTATCGGCACCAAATCCCCTATATACCCCACCATTCAGGTTCCGCCGTCATCAACGCTTCGTGGCGCAATTTTGGAATCAACTATAGTTATATCTACGTGGGCTCGCGCTACAACCAACAGGAGAACATACGATATAACTACACGCAACCATGGTACACCTCAGATGTATCCATGAACTACGATTTTCTTATCGGGAAAGTGAAAAGCAGAATTTTAGTAGAGGTCAACAACCTGTTGAGCCAAGACTACGACGTGATTTTAAACTACCCGATGCCCAAACGGAATTATAAAGTCTCACTCACCGTGGAAATATAAGGAATGAGGAATTAGAAATTATGAATGGGGAATGGGGAATGGGGAATTATGGATAGGAAATGTGGAGAAACATATAAAAAGATGAAACAATTTTTCTTTATCATATTTTTTCTGTCACTCCTTGGAGGTACCACAAGCTGCCGTGAAGATGAGCTTGTGGTACCCACGGAGTACGAAATAATAGGCGACGAGGCGCCCGAAAGTGCCATTCGCGGACTATATTTGGTGAACGAGGGGAATATGGGGTCGAACAAATGCACCATCGATTACTACGATTACGTGACGGGGCTTTATTCCCGCAATATATACGCGGAGAAGAACCCAAACGTGATAAAAGAACTCGGCGATGTAGGGAACGACATCGGCATCTACGGCTCGAAATTATATGTGGTGGTCAACTGCTCCCACAAAGTGGAGGTCTTGGAGGCCCGCACCGGCATACGGTTGGGTCAGATCGATATTCCCAACTGCCGCTATGTCAGATTCCACAGGGGTAAAGCATACGTAAGTTCCTACGTCGGGCCCGTTTTAATAGACCCGGACGCGCCCAAGGGGGCTGTGTATGAGGTGGACACACTCTCCCTCAGCGTCACACGCAAAGTCTCCGTAGGCTACCAACCGGAAGAGATGGAGATAGTCGACGACTACATGTACGTCGCCAATTCCGGAGGATACCGCGCGCCGAACTACGACAACACAGTATCCGTCATCCAAATGATAGACTTCAAGCAGGTGCAACAAATCCCCGTGGGCATAAATCTCCACAGATTGAAGAAAGACCGCTACAACAAATTGTGGGTGACCTCAAGAGGTGATTACCAATCACGCCCCTCGCGGTTGTATGTGATGCAAAAGAAAGGGGGCTACAATCAGATGGTAGTCACGGACACGCTCCCCATAGCCTGCTCCAATATGGCATTCTACGGAGATAAAATGTACTACTATGCCACCGAATGGAACAACTACACCCAATCCAACACAATCAGCTACGGGATAATAGATGTGCGCACGAAAGAGGTCATTTCCGACAACTTCATAAAGGATGGCACGGAAAAAGAGATACAGATACCATACGGCATCGCGGTGAATCCCGAAACCGGGGATATCTTCGTCACCGATGCCAAGAATTATGTTTCATCAGGCACGCTCTATTGCTTCTCCCCCGAGGGGTATAAGAAATGGAGCGTACGCGCCGGGGACATACCCGCCCACATAACATTCTTGTACAAATGAAAAGGATAATCACTTACATAGCGTTGCCGCTCCTGCTCCTTGGATGCAAGGAGGATATACCGATGGTCAACCTCGGCATCGACGATGTGTACTACATCTCACGTATGCAGAAACTTGACCTGCACCCGGCGTTCACCGGCAAGGAATACAAATGGTATGTCAACGGAGAATTTGTGAGCGGTGAAAGGGACTACATCTTCATCACCGCGGAGGAGGGCACCTACGACTTAGAGCTGAAAATAATCGACGACGAGACCCCCTTCGACTTCTCATTTCAAGTGGAAGTGATGCACGAGGAGGTTGAATACAGCCCCTATATCTCAAAAGTATATGAGTACTGCCCCGCCCCGGGTCAATTCGTCAACGAGATGCCGCGCTATGAGGAGGGCGACACATACGAGTCAATACTCCAGAAAGCGGAAGAATCCATCTCCGGCACCAACGACATCATGATAACGTTGGGCGGATACGGCGGCTACGTGACCTTCGGCTTTGACCACACGGTGATGAACATCCCCGGAGAGAAAGATTTCAGAATATGGGGTAACTGCTTCTACGAGCTTCTCCAACCGGAGAAGAAGGGTGGATCGGCGGAACCGGGCATCGTGATGGTTAGTTACGACACGAATTGCAACGGGCTTCCCGACGATGAATGGTATGAGCTGGCGGGCAGCGAATATTACTCCGCCGACACACGCCATGGCTACCAAATCACATACTATCCCCCCGACCCTCTCAGAGAAGTGATCGCCGACGACGACAACAGTCTCGACGACATACATTATATACGCTGGGAAGACAACTGCGGAGGCACAGGCTACATCGCTAAAAACATATTCCATAATCAGGATTATTTTCCCAAATGGTTGACCGCGGACCGACTGATTTTCACCGGCTCCCTCCTTGCTGACAACGCCGAGGATTTAAGCGGCTACGGCGCATACTATGTGCTATACAGCTATCCCTGGGGGTATGTGGACAACCATCCCAACGAATACGCCGACCTCAATTCTTTCGATATCTCGTGGGCGGTGGACTCCGACGGGAATCCCGTCAACCTCCCGGGGGTGGATTTCATACGTGTCTACACCGGGGTGAACCAATATTGCGGATGGATTGGCGAAACCTCCACGGAGCTGAGCCGCGCACAGGATCTGCATATCAGCCTGATGCCCATTCTTTAAGAAAAAACAATTTTAAATTTTTCATATAAAAATTATGACTAAAAGATTTCTCACATTCATGGCTGCCGTGTTAACGGTAGGAATTGCCGTAGCCGCGCAGCCTCTGCGACGAGTGCAGGGCATCCCCTACACACCACGCGCAAATTCAGGCATTTCAGCCGCGTCTGACGACTGGGGTGATTTCCAAGTGCCCGACGATATGCCCGCGCCCGACGGCGAATTTACTTTTGACATGATTAAGAACTGGACCGGCGATGGTGAAAACCGCGCGGCTCTGGTGATTCAATGGAACGATGACAAAGAGACGAACGCCCTTGTCTTCGGCTACAAATGGAACGGGCAAGCCACAGGCTCCGATATGATCCGTGCCGTTGTCGCCAACAACCCGAGGTTGTACACCTTGATTCAGTACACCGACGTGTCATCACCTACGGATCCAAATGGCGGCTATACCATCAATGGCTTCGGATGGGACCAGGATAACGACGGCGACATTGCCATTTGGGACGAAAAAGATAATCAGGTCTATGAAACGGAAGATGGTGTATTCATTCATCCCCGTGGCTATGATCCCGATAAAGGGGGCTCCATAGACTACGACTATGACGATTGGCACGCACGCGACACGGATGACTTTTGGGGTGCCGGATGGTATCAAAGTTATTGGAGCTATTGGGTGAAGGATGATTATAGTTCCGCCTTCGGATATTCGAGCTGGGGCGCCAGCGGACGTGTGTTAAAAGACGGAAGCTGGGACGGCTGGAATTTCAGTCTTAATATGAAACCCCGTGATTGGAAAGAGTTCATAGCGGCTCCCGCTTTGATTCCGGATGATGCCAAAACAGAATTTGAGCAGAATGGTTTATGCTACACTCTCACAGATTATTCCAATAAGTCTGTGAAATTGGTCGCAGCCCGTGAAGGCGCACAACCCTACAGCGGGGAGATTACCGTGCCTGCAACATTTGTAGACGAAGAAATCACTTACTACGTTACGGAGATTGACGCGTCGGCATTTGAAGGCACGGACATAACATCCCTGACAATCCCCGCCACGGTTACGAAGATTGGAGCCAAGGCATTTAAATCATCACAGCTGACCACTTTCAACGTGACCGGCCGCGAAGACTTCAACAACATTACAAAGATTGGCGCCGAAGCGTTTGCCGGATGCGGTAACCTTACCACTCCGGTACTGCCTAATACGCTGACAGCAATCCCCGACGGAGTATTTAAGGGCACGTCCATTGTCAACGTGGAACTTGACGAACGCATTGAGTCAGTCGGCGAATCCTCTTTCGAAGGATGTCAGAAGCTGACAACTCTTGTGCTACCCTCAAAGATTAAATCAATCGGAGCGAAGGCTTTCAACGGCTGCACTGCTATCACCACTATCGACTACAGCAGCACCTATCCCGTTGCCATCTCCGACGACGTGTTCAGTGAGACGACATACACTACGGCGACATTGAGAGTACCCTATGGTTATGAGAGCACTTATCAAAATGCCTCCGGCTGGAAAAACTTCACGAACCTCCAAACCGCTGTAATCCCCGTAAATGACGGTGATATATTCTCGACAGGAGGTGTGACCTACATAGTAAAATCAGCTGAGAACAGGACTGTAAGCGCGACTTATTGCAAAGTTGAAGGGACTGCTGACGATAATTCGATAAAAGCGGCAAACGCCGCTTATACCGGCGACATTATCATCCCGGAATCTGTGGAGTACATGACGCAGACATTCAATGTAGTGTCAATTGAGGAGAAGGCATTCTACGAAGCCGCAAACATCACCTCGATGCAGATTCAGGCAAAAGTAACTGAAATTCCGAGCTACGCTTTCTATAAATGCACAAGCATGGCCACCATTTCCTTGCCTTCGACTCTAACCACGATCAAGACTTATGCATTCTCCTACGCCGGCATAGAGAAAATGTCTCTTCCCGAGGGTGTGACTACTTTGGGTGAACGCGCGTTCTTCCAATGTAACCAAATGGTTGAAATCAATCTTCCAACGGCGATGACCGAGATTTCTAACAATTGCTTTTCTTACTGCACTTCTCTTAAAGAGATCGCGCTTGGAAACCAAATCACAACGTTAGGAACAACCATTTTCCAAAACTGCAAGAGTCTTGTAAAAGTCACTCTTCCTGAAGGTCTTACGACTATTCCGGCTAATATGTTTAACAACTGTAGCGCGCTTGAGACATTAGACATTCCGTCAGGGGTCAAAGAAATAAAAAATACAGCTTTCTCCGGTTGTGAAAATCTTATCGTCACCCTTCCGGCAAGCGTCACCACTCTTGGCACAGGAGTATTCAAGAATTGCAAGAAAATAACAGAGTTCACATTCCCGGAATCAATAACAGCCATCCCGAATGAAATTCTTTACGGCTGCACGAGTCTTGAAAAAGTCAATATGAGTGAGAAAGTCACATCCATCGGAAGCAGCTCATTCAAAAATTGCACATCGCTGAAAGAAGTCAAGTTTGGAGCTAAGCTTAAAACTATCGGCTCGTATAGCTACGCCGGATGCACGGGGCTGACAGAGGTGAATGTTCCTGAAGGTGTCACTAAACTTGACACTTACGCATTTCAAAACTGCACGTCGCTCAAGACCGTTAAATTACCCTCCACTCTTACCACATTAGGCAGTTATTGTCTTGCTAACACAGCCATAGATTCAATAATCGTACCGGAAAAAATCACGGCCATTGCCACCAACACTTTTGACGGATGCTCGTCACTGACCTCCGTAACTTTGCCTGAAAAATTAACCACCATAAATGGTTACGCATTTAGGAAGACCAAGCTTAAAGAGATCGTGCTTCCCCCGAATACAGCTCTTAACAGTAATGATATTTTCGGCAATTGCGATGATATAAAGGTCTATCTCACCGGAGAGACCCCTAAATCTTGCTCTGCCAACGGATTGCGCATTAAGACAGGTGTATTTGCACCGATCTACGTACCGATGGGGACGGCTGATGCCTACAATGCTAAGGCTTCGTGGAATAAAGCCGCTTCTATCACAGCTCCCAAACTGCAAAGCGTAACTATTTCAGAGGTTAAGGTAAGTGTGCCCAAAACCGGCGCGAAAACCGGTGCGAAAACAAGCTCGGCAAACATGGCTATCAGCGGAAATGTCAACTTTGTATATGATTTGGAGAATATGCCGAAGGCTTTCGTAAATGTCAACGACGGTATTGTTAAGCAAAATTACACTTCTTCAATTACAGTCAATGGTCAAGAAATTCCCGTAGAAATCAACGTGAATGACCTTACTTTCAGCGGTACGATCCCGAGCGACGCTATCCCTGAAAGTATCACCCTTACCATCAAAGAGAACAACAGCGAAACGTTGTTTACGAGCGAGAGCGAAACCGTCACCACTCCCAAAATGATCACCAAGATTAATGACACGCAAGTAAATGTCGTTAATTCGATGGAAGCGACCACCCTTGTAGATCTCGTGGATTACGAGCCTAAGGATGCCGAGCTGACGGATATGGATTTGTTCGTTTACGACATGACTTCATTCACAACCGGCGAGCAGGTAAATCTCAATGAAGAGAATGAGTTCCTGACGGGCTACTTCGTTGAAGAGGGCAAGATCAGAATCGCCGAGGGAGCGGAAAGCCAAATGTTTGAGGTGCGCTATCATTTGGATTCCACTGTGAAAGGAATGCTCTACTTCAATGTAAGTTCCAATGCCGTCACCGAAGTATATCTTGACGGTGTGGACGAATCGGAAAATATCGTCTTGACCGCCAACGACATCCTTGCCCTCAAGCCGGCAGTGCTTCCCGAGGATGCGGACAACAAGTATGTGGCTCTCCGCTTGGAAAACATGACGGAAGAGAACATGGCGACGACCTACTCCGTAGGAGGCGCGGAGAAATTTACGGAGCTTGTGACCTACAAGGCCGGAGAGTTTGATCTTGTGCTTACCTCGCAAGAGAACAATGCGATCACCCGCACCTACCATGTGGTAGTTGAGAATCCCGACAACACAGCTTCAGAAGACCGCTATGAAGCCGGCGTGTTCTGGCTAAATGAAGATTGGTTCACTCATAAAAACGGGTCAATCAACTATTTGACAAATCCGTCACCCTCATCGGATGATGAAATCATATACCGCGCATACGGAGCACGCAACGAGGGTTACGGCTTTGGCGCCACCTCGCAGTACGCCATGATATTTGCCGACAAACTGTTTGTAATGTCAAAACAGAATCAGGACAAGGGCGACCTTAGAGGCATTTCCGGCGGACGACTCGTTGTCGCCGACGCTCATGATTTGACCCGTCTTGCTTCCTTCGATGAAATCGGAGGCGACGGAAGAGCTTGTGTGGGTGTTTCTTCTGAAAAGGTATATGTCGGAACAAATGCCGGCATACGTGTACTCCGCTTCGATGAGGAGAATAACTTTGAGTTAGCGGGCGCGAACATCGCCGGAATCGGCAACGATATTGAAAGTGACTCCTCAGATATAGGCAGCAATCAGTCATTATACAACAATCAGGTGGGCGACATGGTCTCCACTCTGAATCATGTTTACGCCATCCAACAAGGCATCGGTGTCCATGTTATTGATGTTGAGACCGATGAACTTGTGAAGACCATACCCGACACCGGCGTGCAAGGTATCACCCTCAGCTCTGACGGAAATGTATGGTATGCTTCAACGGCGAATGTCACGGAGACCGGACATACATTGTTGCATGAGATAGATCCAGCCACAACTGAGGAGATAAACAGTTACAGTGTGCCCGGTGTGATTTCTTGCTCATGGGGTTCGTGGCGTTCCACCAACTTCTTTGCATCGAAAGAGCAACCGATTCTCTTCTGGGCATCCGCATCCAATAGCGGTATTGTAGAAAGCGGAACGACTATCTACAAATGGGTAATAGGCGAAGACCCGGCTAATCTTGAGCCGCTCTATTCAATTCCCGCCATTGAAGGTATGTATCCTGACACAAAACGCGTGCCTTATGGCACTATGCGTTATGACGACCGTTCGAACAGCATCCTTTACGCCACAACCACGGCTCCGAGCGGCAACTATCGATGGAACTGGTATAACTTCTTGGATGTAAGCACTCAGGAGGCAACGATTGTAGCGTTGAAACCTTACTATTGGTTCCCGGCGATGCCTTTGTTCCCTGATAAGTACGCTCCCGAATTTAAGAATCTTCCCAATTCCATTGAAATTGACATGGAACAGACGCAATCAGCCACCTCCCTTGACCTCAGTAATATTGTTTCAGATCAAGACAATCTCGATTCAAATATTCGATTGACTCACGAGATTGACAACGAGCTGAACGATATTTGTGAGGTTACCAAAGTCGGTTCCACCCTTCAATTCGCTCCCACCAAGACCGGAAGTGGATCGTTGTCATTGATCGCTGAATCAAACGGACGCAAAACCACAGTCAATATCCCGGTTAATATTAAACTTGCGACGGGCGTGGATGCTATTACGCATAATGAAGGACGAATCGTGATAACGGAAAACAGAGTCAATATCTATGGACTCTCGGGAATGGAATTCTTGATTTGTTCCGCAAACGGAAACACTGTCAGCGGATTCCGCGCCGAAGGTGAAGAATCGCACATTGTCTTATCTCTTCCCGCCGGAGTCTACATCCTGAGGTCTATTGATAATTCACGGACTGTAAAGTTCCTAATAAAATAAAATCATAGCATGACTATATGCAGAGACAGGATCCGCACTGTCTCTGCATATACCTCAAAATTCTTAAACGACACTTTTAATGATGAGAAAAAATAGACTATTTAGTTTGCTTTGCTTGTCTGCAACTATCTTTTCGTCATACGCCGTGACCGTGGAATGGGATAAGATTGTTAATTGGACAGGTGAAGGCACAAATAAGGCGGCTCTCGTTGTTCAATTCCTGGATGACGGGTCAAAGGAGGCCTACGTTTGGGGGTTTCGTTGGAATGAGAGCGATTATGAATACGGAGCCCCGTCGGGCGAAGATATGTTCAGAGCCATAGCCGGAAACAGCCGCGACCTGCTTCTTTTCACTCAATATACGGGGTGGATGGGCAGCACCGTCGACGGAATCGGCTATTTCAATCCCGAAAAGGAGCATTTGGCAAATCTAATCGAATATAATTTTAATGGAGCGAAAGAGGACTCCCGCATAAGTTTCGATTACTTTAATCCGAATGAAATAATGGGGCAGACGAAAGCTCCCGGGAACTTTACTCCATTATATTGCAAGAATGCCCTTGAGGAATCTAAGACAACCAATATAATCGAGCATCCGATAAACGCTCTTGAGTATGGCTATCCGGCGTATGACTACGACTGGTGGCAACCGGGTGCGACTCTCGACCTCAACACTTACCGTTGGAATGCCGGTTGGTATGACGGTTATTGGAGTTATTGGGTGGGATCGGAAGATCTTGACAAGGCCTCTTACTCCGGCTTGGGATACAGCTCCCGAAAACTGTCGGACGGACAAGTTGACGGATGGAAATACACTCAGCTTGACGGACCTGTATCGGGAGATGTCGACGGTTATACCGGAGCTTCCACGCCGTGGCACCCTCTTAACTACAACCACTTCGATTCGGGAACAACCATCAAGGAGATTACTACCGATAGAGAGGAAATAGAAGGAATTTATTCTATGACAGGGGTTAAAGAGGGTTCACGAATTGAAGAACTTTCTGACGGACTGTATGTCGTAAGGTTCACAAACGGCAAATCACGTAAAATCTTAATTTCGCACAAATGAAAAAGTTACCGATAATTATATCCTCTCTATTGGTGGCGATGGCACAGACCATCGCCGCCCAAGAGACGGATTACACCAAAGGCATCATTTGGGTGAACGAAGATTGGTACGGACACCAAAATTCCACAGTGAATTATCTTCTTCCCGATGATCCCGACGGCGATTATTGGCACTATCGGATTATTCAGAGCGAGAATCCTGGGATGGAACTTGGATGCACCAACCAATATGGAGCGCTCTGGCATGACCGGTTGTACCTGATAGCCAAACAGGATAAGGATCCCGGAGCATCCATCACCGGAGGACGCATCACCGTGGCTGACGCTAAAACGATGAAAATTCTGCATCAACAGTCGATGATCGACCCCTCGGGCGCACAATGCGACGGACGCGGATTCCTCGGAGTGGATGAACATAAAGGGTATATCTCCACAAGTAACGGCGTGTGGATTTTTGACCTCGACACCTACACCGTGACAGGACAAGTGGAGGGGTCGGCGAACCCCAACGCCGGCGGCGACAGCGACACCCCCAACACCGACCCTACGGGTTCATTATACCATGGGCAATCAGGTATGATGGTATCCGCCGCCGGAAAAGTGTTTGTAGCCCACCAACAATATGGAGTATTAGTCGTGGATCCGACAACAGACAAAGTTGTGGAAACAATCTCCATGGATATTGTGCAAGAAGGTGCCGGAATAGGCTCTATCGTCAAGTCAAAAGATGGTTTTCTATGGCTTTCTGTGGCAAAGAACCTCCAAGGGACAGGAGCATTTCTGAATTATATCGTCCGACTCGATCCGGCAACGCTCCAATATGAAGTAATACCGACTCCGGAGGGGATGTATCCCCCCTCAAATTCATGGTATGCCTGGACTCCGGACGCGTTCATAGCTTCAAAAGTGCAAAATTGCCTCTATTGGAAAGGGGGACCGAACAGTTGGTTCACCGGCACCAAAATCTATAAATTCGATTGCGACACACGTGAACAATCTCTGTTTATAGATTTAGAGGAGGAGGGTGCGAATTGGAAAATTTATGGCTGCGCGATGGGAGTGCATCCCACCACCGATGAGTTGTATATGGCATTGTACCATGAATTTGGCACACCGACATATATCACCCGCCGCTACTCTCCATCCGGAGAAAAAATCCGCGATTATGAAATGATTATGAACTACTGGTTCCCCTCGTTACCGCTATTCCCGACCTCCTCCGATGAAGGCTCCGAAGTGACAACCGTCGCGGAAGATTTGTCGCAGGAGGGTGTCTTATATAATCTTCAGGGAGTATCCGTTTCCGACGCTATCAGATTCGGAGAATGGAGCGATATGGCGCCGGGCATTTATATCTGGAGGAGCAAAAACGTTTGTAAGAAAGTCCTCATCAAATAGACCGTTGTCGCATGGTCACCTCTGACCAAACGCCAAAAACGCATATATAGCACGCGCCCCATCGGAAGAATCCGATGGGGCGCGCTGCTTATATTTCGTCTTCGTCAGAATTGAAATATTCGTAAAAAAGATTTTGGTCATCTTCCAATGTTTCCGTTTTTCTACACATCATTTTGCAGGTCAAATCATACAACGGCACTGCCGCGCCATGCTCTGAGCTGTCTTCAAAGTGCATATAGGTGCGATAATAATTAACCAAATGCTCATCGGAAGTTAAGTCCGCGGCAAAGAGAAAGAGATATTCACATCCGACTTCCGCTAAAACCTTCAGCACCCTCGGCACAATAAAATGCCAAAATACCACGGCACCCAATTTGTTGCCTAAGCCAAGCTTTTCCCACTTATCCCGACAGCCATCATTTGCGCAAAAATGCACTATCTCTATTCCGGAAAAAGTTTTACCCACAGTCTTCTGCCCATCGCCAAAGAGAGTCTCAATCTCATTCATTGCAACCATGCCATGCAATAAATCCATGACTTGAGCCTTTTTAAGTCCTTTCTTCGCACGTATGCTCTCCAATATAGCGTCTATAGATTTTACTTGCTCAACATCTATATCGGGAGATTGCTTCAGCTTAGAGAGAAATGAAAAGAATGCTCTTATTTTCGCCAGACCCTCACCCTCAATAAAGCGGTCATACAACATTCCACACTTCAAAGAGAAGTAAAACAGGATATTCTGCTCCGAATCCTTGACAAGATAGTAGGCGAGACGGTTATCAACATCATCACCATAAGCCTCATTTTTCAGAGTATTAGCAAGCGTCTCGTTACGAGTATTGTAGAAATCCTCCACTATGCGCAAATTGTTCTCATCCGACGAAAGGCGTTCGCACGAAAGAGAATTAAGCCTTTCAAGCTGTTCTTCGCTAATCTTCATGAGAGGATTTTAAGAATTTCTGATAAGCGTCTAAAAGAAAACGGCGTTGCTTGATACGTTTCGCATCAACGGCGATATCGGCGGTGGCAATATCCACATCACAAGCTTGCATAGGGGCATACCCACGCCGCGCCGTGCGCCACGAATATTCCCCATGAGTTATGGAACTGAGACTCCAGGAATCCTTCGATGCGTAAATATCAAAAACAGACGAAATCACACCCTTCGCTTTTTCTGATATATCATCACCAAAAAATTTGTTCTCCAGTCTTCCATCCTTGTAGTAAGGACGCAAATCCACAAGTACCGGACCATACTTATACGCCTTGAATGTAGCAGAGAAAAGGGGCTCTCCGTTAATCACAAAAGACTCACGCTGAGAGAAATAAAGCAGCTTATGGAGCTTCATTTCATCAATACGCTTGCCATACCGTCCACGATACAGTACGCATATATAGGTGGCTATTTTTCTCACATCATCCATTTTTCTCATCCATCTTTCGCAATTTTTATTCTTGCAAATCTACGAAGAAATTTCGTATAAAACAAATATTCGTATAAAAACGAAGAACATAAAACAAACATGGGTGGGTGTTTAGGTAATATTTGGAAAAGTCAGGGAGATGTGCTATTTTTGCAGAGATAAATTCGCAGAGATAAATTCGCAGAAATAAATTTGCAAAGATAAAGAAGAAAAAGAGATGACACTTGAAGAGAGAAAGGCAAGGGCGATAGCCCTCCATAAACAAGGATATAACTGCGCCCAATGCGTGGTGATGGCGTTCAGCGACCGCACAGGACTCTCCGACGCCATCGCGGCGAAAATAGCCATGGGACTCGGCGGCGGCGTGGGCGCGCAAGGGGAGATCTGCGGCGTGGTGACAGGCATGGCAATAGCCGAAGGCACCACCCACGAGCCTGTGGCCTCGGAAAAACCGGCATCCATCAAGGCTGTCCGCGACCTCACTGAGAGCTTTGTGAACAATAACCACCACCTACGCTGCCGCGACCTCAAAACCGTGGGACGCATCCCCTGCAACGACCTCATCCTCAACGGCGTGGAAATCCTCCACAAATGGTACGAGGCAAACCAATAACCCACACTGAATAGATTCCATGAAGAAGTGCCTCTGCCTTGCCTTGCTCTGCTGCTTCGGTTGCCTGCCGCTCTCCGCGCTCGACACCCGGAGCCAAATCTTCGACTCCACATTCCGCACCCTCAGAGTTCAATGCGCCGACGACTTCATGGCACCCCCCATCATACGCCTCAACTCCAACGACGCGATTGAAATAAGCTTTGATGAAATCGGCGACGAAGTGAGCTACCTCCAATACCGCATCCTCCACTGCGACGCCAATTGGCAGCCATCGCGACTTTTGGAATCGGAATATCTCCCCGGCTTCAACCTCGCACGCGTGGACGACTACGCTTTCTCCACCAACACCTTCATCCACTACGTGAACTACCGCATCCTCATCCCCAACGAGGATATGACCCCCACACGCAGCGGCAACTATCTGCTTCAGGTGTTCCCGGAGAACGAGGAGGAGGAGATACTGCTCCAAGCGCGCTTCAGCGTGAGCGACAACGTGGCGGAGGTGGGCGGCGAAATCACCACCATTACCGACCGAGGAGCCAACGATGAATGGCAACAGCTCGAAATTGACCTCAACCTGCACAACTACCGCGTGCAGAACCCCTACGCCGACATCATCGTCACCATAGAGCAAAACAGCGACCCCAACACCCTCCACACCCTCAACGCACCCCTACGCCTCGAAGGACAAAACATCTTCTACCAGCATCAAGGGGAACTGATATACCCCGCCGGCAACGAGTTCCGCCGCTTCGAGACCATCCAAGTGCAATATCCCGGCATGGGGGTGGACTCCATGAGATATATGGGGAAATGCTACCACGCCTACCTCACCACCGACACGCCGCGCAAATACGCGCCCTATTCCTACGACCAAACGCAAAACGGAAGATTCATGGTGCGCGAACTCAACGCCACCGACTCCGACCTCGGCGCGGACTATGTCATGACGCACTTCACTCTGAAAACGCCGAAGCTACGCGACGCGGAGGTCTACATCGACGGGGGCATCACCCACCATCTGCGCACCGACGCCTACCGCATGCGCTACGATGAGTTCTCACAATGCTACGAAATCGCGCTTCCGCTGAAACAGGGATCCTACAACTATCGCTATGTCGCGGTTCCCCGCGCAAACGCCACGGAGCTAAACGCCAACGCCATAGAGGGGAACCACTATGAGACGCTTAACGAATACTTGGTTAAAGTCTACCACCGCGACCCCGGTGAACGCGCCGACTATCTGATAGGACACGCCACCCTGCGCCGCAATTACTAATCCGAGGATTCACTAATTTACTAATCC
>CAYQMV010000028.1:0-11547 GCA_964418705.1 uncultured Sangeribacter sp. | reverse complement strand
TTACTAATCCGAGGATTCACTAATTTACTAATCCACTAATTTACTACTTAGGTTATGATACTGATTGATGATAAAGTGGTGTCGCTCGACATCATAGAGGAATTTTTCTGCTGCGACCTCGACGCTTGCTTGGGAGAATGCTGCGTGGAGGGGGATGCCGGGGCACCCATCACAGAGAGTGAGCGCGCCGACCTTGAAGCGGCGGTGCCGGTGATATGGGACGACATCACCCCCGGCGGACGCCGCGTGATTGAGGAGAGCGGCGTGAGCTACCGCGACCGCGATTCCGAATTAGTGACATCAATAGTTGACGGGCGCGACTGCGTGTTCACCACCTACGCCCCCGGCGGCAAATGCCTATGTTCCTTGGAGAAGGCCTACCGCGAAGGGAGGCTCCCTATGGTGAAGCCCATCTCTTGCCACCTCTACCCCATCAGAGTCTCAAAATACGGGCCCTACACAGCCCTCAACTATCATCGTTGGAAGATATGCAAAGCTGCGGAAGTGGCGGGACGCGCCAAAGGCATCCGCGTCTATCAAGCCGTGGAGGGACCGCTGGTGAGGGCGTTCGGACAGAAATGGTATGATGAACTTTGCCTTGTGGCTAAGGAGTATCTACAGAATCGGGGATAGCAAACGCACCACCGACTCCATCACCTTCTGCAAGAAGGGACGATGCCGCCAGCGCGTGTAGGTCAGTTTGGTGCATTGGTTCAAATCCTTGAAGAAGATGTCGCGCATACGAGTGTTGAAATTTCTGTCGTAGACAAAGATATTCGATTCGAAATTATGCTCAAAGCTGCGGAAATCGAAATTGGTGGATCCGGCGGTGACCATAGCGTCGTCGATCACCATCATCTTCGAATGAATCATACGTTCCTCGTACAGATAAATCTTGATACCCGCCTGCAGGCACTGCGCCACGTATGAGAACGACGCCCAATTGAGCAGATATGAGTCGCTGTGGCGCGGAATCATAATCCTCACGTCCACCTGAGCCAACGCCGCCGCCTGAAGACTTTTGAGGAGGTCGTCGGTGGGGAGGAAATAGGGCGTTTGGATAAATATCGATTTTTTAGCCCCCGAGATAGCTTTCTGATACGCCAAGGCGATATTAGCCCATCGGGAGTCCGGACCGCTGGTGATGAGTTGGATTCCGACATTGTTGTCCACAAGTTCCGGTTTGAAACGGCGCTCATCTGTGGGGAGGGGACGGCCCATATAGCTCCAATCGGAGGCGAAGGAGTAGAGCAAAGAATTGATTATCGCTCCGCGCACGCGGAAATGGGTGTCGCGCCACGGGGCTTTCCCGTTTATTTCCTCCACGTATCTGTCGGCGATGTTCATACCGCCGATGTATCCCACCTTTCCGTCGATCACCACTATCTTGCGGTGGTTACGCCAATTCAAGCGCGACGCCAACTGAGGGAAAGTGACGCGCAAGAAAGGCTGCGCGTCGATTCCGGCGCGGCGCATACGTTTGTAAAATTCATTCTTCACGGAGAATGACCCCACATGGTCGTAAATCACCTTCACATTCACTCCCGCATGGGCGCGTTCTATGAGGATATCGGCAATCTCATGCCCTATATGGTCGTCGGTGAAGATGTAGTATTGCAGGCAGATGAAGTTGGTGGCGCGGCGCAAGTCGCGCTTAAGGGTCTCAAATTTACGCTCCCCCGAGGTGAAGACCTCTATCTCGTTTCCTATGGTGAGCGGAGTGCCGCCGATAGTGTCGGTGAGTTTCACAATCTGCTTGTTGACCACGGAGGGATCCACATCCTTGAGCGACACCGGACGGCTATTGAAATTATGGAGCAAACGCCGTTTTTGGTGCTTCAGCAACGTGTGGTGCGTCTTGGGGTTGCGCCCGAAAAAGACATAAAACGCCAGTCCCGCGATAGGCAGGAATATAAGCACGGTAATCCACGCCAACGATTTTATAGGATTGCGGTTCTCCGACAAGATAATCACAATGCAGCTAACAATAGTGGCGGCGTATCCGATAGAGAGTATCGAATAAATCCATGATTGGAGTTTTATAAAAAGCAACAAATGCTCCATGGCGCTATCAATAGGCTCTGTTAAGTAGTGCTGTCAAGGGACGCTGTGTAATTCACCGTCAAAACAGCGTTGCTAAATTAGCAATTTATTTTCATATAGACAAACTCTCAAAAGAAGAAAATATGCAGTTTTCAAAAAAGCGAACAAAAAACACAAAAAAAACGCACAAAAAAAACGCCGTGCATTTTCACCAAGAAAACACACGGCTAAACTAAAAGCTATGAAAACAATTTTGTTATCTATTTTTTCTTAAGCAAATTGAAGAGAGTGCTGATGGCATCCGCCCCGGTATTCGTAGTGGTATCGGTGGTGGTTGTGCCTGTAGTCGACGTGCCGGTGGTTGTTGTTCCGGTGGTAGACGTACCTGTGGTGGTTGTTCCGGTGGTGGATGTGTTGCCGCCGCCCAAGAATGAGCCGAGCGACTGCAAGAAACCGCCGGTCTCCGTAGTGGTTGTGGTTGTATTCGTGGTGGTAGTGGTAGTGGAAGTGCTTACCGTTCCTGTCTGGTGCATTCCGAATCCCACATACACGCCATCGTAAGAGTTGAGGATATTCAATGCGGTGGACGCGAGGGAGCTGTTGAGCAGCTTACCCACGGTGGTGAGCATTGATTTCAGTTTATCGCCCTCGAACATGATGTCGAGCGACGAGGATGATTTCTGCACGTATGCGGGCATCGAGGAGATGCTCTTGCCGAGCACAGTTATGCTGAAAGTGAAGTTGGAGTTGCCGGAAGATTTCTTTTGGATTTTTCCGTTGATGGAGGCTTTGGAGGTCTTGATTACGAAAGTACCGTCGCTTTGGATAGTCATCACGGCGCCCACAAGACCATATTGCTGCAAATAAGGGTCGATTTTAGCCTCAATGGCAGCGGAAGCCGCCATACCACCGGCTTTCTGCAAAAAGTTGTCGCTTTGGAACGCCACGGCACTGCCGTCGATGATCCATTCTCCCGCCAAGTCGGTCAATTCAAGGTCAGTTTTAGAAAACACGCCCTCGATAAGGTTGGTGATTGTGGAACCTGAGTTCCCAAACAATGAGCTAAGGTCGAACGCGCTCATTCTCACCGGAGCTAATAAAATTACGGCAATCGCCGCTAATAGTAATTTTGATTTCATTTTCATAATATATTTTTGCGAAGTCGCTTCGCTACATTTGACAATAAAAACCTAAAAAGGTTTACGATACTTCTCCCCTTGCTCCTCCACCTCTTCGAGAATCGAGAGATACGACGCGTATCTGCTCTCCGCGATAAGATGTTGGTCCAACGCTTGCACCACGGCGCAGCCGGGCTCGGTGCGGTGTCGGCAATCGCTGTATTTGCAATCGGCGGAATGTTTGAAGATTTCGGGGAAATAGTGACCCACCTGAAATTTATCGAAGTCAATGACTCCGAAGCCTTTCACTCCCGGCACGTCGATCACCGCGCCACCCACGGGGAGCATCAGCATCTCTGAGAAAGTGGTGGTATGGGTTCCGGTGTGGTACAGTTCCGATATTTCGCCGGTACGCAGATTCGCGCCGGGCACCACTCGGTTGATGATTGAGCTCTTTCCCACTCCGCTGTTTCCGGCGAGAAGGGAGAGTTTATCCTTTAGCAGCGCTGTCAACGCCTCCATCCCCTCACCCGTGGCGGCGGAGGTGAACAGCACTTCATATCCTATGGAGGTGTAGAGATACTTCAACGCTTCGGCATACTCGCGGTCGTCGGCATCCCAAAGGTCCTCTTTGTTGATCAGGAGCTTTGCCGGAATATTGTATGCTTCGGCGGTGGCGAGGAAGCGGTCGATGAAAGTGGTGGTGGTGACGGGTTCTTTGATGCTGCACACCAAAATCGCCATATCGATATTAGAAGCGAGGATATGGCTCTCCTTCGAGAGATTGGAGGCGCGGCGGATGATATAGTTTCTACGCGGCTCAACGGCGCTGATGAAGAAATCATCGCCGGTGGGGGTCACAGCCACCCAATCACCCACACTCACGGGGTTGGTGGTGCGTATACCTTTGATGCGGAAGTTCCCTTTCACACGGCACTCCACCACTCTGCCGTCCGCAAGCTTCACTTGGAAAAGTGAACCCAAATTCTTTATTACCTGACCTCTGGAATTAGCCACCGTACCTATTTTTTCAGTATCTATTTTTTTAGTACCTATTTTTCGATGCTTATTTTCTGAATATTACGGGGTAAATCACCCTTACCGGCACGGATTGGCCGTTAAGTTTTCCCGGGGTCCAATCCGGCATTTTAGAGAGGACTCTCACCGCTTCGCAGTTGAGCGAACGTTCCACTCCCCTCAACACTCTCACATTGGAGATGGAGCCGTCGGAATTGACCACAAACGAGCATATCACCCGTCCCTGATATCCATTTTCGTAGGCATGCTTAGGATACACGCGCGACTTGTTGATGTAGCTGAGCAATTTTTCGTTGCCGCCGGGGAACGATGGTTTCTCCGACACGAAGTCGTACTCATAGACTTCCATGTAGGTCTGCACCCCTCCGGCATCAACCCCGCAATTTATCATGCAAGTCTGAGCCTTACCCATCAGAGGCGACAACAGGACGGCGAGCGTCCCTCCTATCTTATACAAGAATCTTAGTCTTGGCATGAGGTTAGAACTGTTATACGCCACAAAATTATAACCGCCAAAACAACTATGCAACCCGTTTTTAAATAATTATACTTTTAACTTTCACATTTAACGATTTTTAATCGCATAGCCGCGACACCCCTCCGAAGGTATTAAATTCTTTCACAATCTGCCGTTGTCGGCATAGCTGTAATACCCCTCAACACATACTATTACATGGTCGAGAAAGCGCATCGACATGGTCTCGCAAGCATGCTTACACATTGACGTGATATGGTCGTCCTGACCCGAGGGCGCTAAATGTCCGGAGGGATGGTTGTGGCATAAAACAAGCCCCTCGGCGTTCTCCATCAACGCCTCCTTCATCACCCTTTTCACGTCGAACACGGCGGCGGTGGCACTACCCTCCGACACTTGCTGTATCTTGAACACTTTATTAGCCCTGTTGAGCAGCAGTATCCATATCTCCTCATGTCCGATGAAGGCTATCTCATTGCGCATGACATTATAGATATCCAAAGAGGTGCGTATCGTGGGACGCACCGGGGCACCCTCCTGATTGAAGCGTTTCACAAGCTCCAGCACAGCCATCACCTGGAGCGCCTTCTTGGGACCGAGTCCCCTGATCTCAAGCAAATCATTGAGAGAGCGGCGCAACAGCATGCTCAAATGGTTGTCGTTGCGCGCCATGAGGTCGGAACAGAGATCCACGATGTTGACACCGCGCGTGCCGGAGCCGAGAATCAACGCCCACAGTTCCGGCACCGTCAGAGCGCCGCAGCCGGAGCGCATGGCTTTCTCACGGGGACGTTCATCCTCGTGTATATCTTTCATTTTCTTGTATAGGGGTGCGGGGAACGGGACATCTCCATCCGCGGAATGCGGCGTGGAGTCATTCATCGGAGTGTCAAGTTTTTTGCGTATCATGATAAAAAAGGTTGTTTTGAAGCTAATAGTTTTTGTTGCAGAGTCGGTAATGTCATTTTCCGCGCCGCATCTCCACCTCCTCCGCTTCGTTTCTACCGCGGCGCAGCACTATGGCGCGTATGTAGGCTTTGATGAATCCGCATCCGTAGCCTATGAGCTGTATCATGGAGGTCACCACCGCCAGCGACGCCAGCTTAAGGCTCCCCATGCTCAGCAAGCCCCCGATCCATAGAAGGAGAATGTATATCCCCAAGGGGAGCCATAGCCATTGCCAAAAGATGCCCCCGACCACCATCAGCGCGGAGAAAATGGTGAATAGCGCCGGGAGGGTGTGTACCAACTTCATGGAGCCGGGATAAAGGAGTTTGAGAGTGACACGCGACATGCCGAACACATAGACCTGACGAAAGAACTTCTTCAGATCCACGCGGCGTTTGTGAAACACTTTCACGTCGCGGTAGAGAGTGATTGAGAAGCCGGCGTTGCGTATGCGCGTGCTCATGTCTATATCCTCGCTGAACATTTCACGGAACCCGCCCACGGCTTCGAACACGCGGCGTGAGAATCCCATATTGAAAGTGCGCGGCACGAACTTCTCCATGCTCATTTTCCCGCCACGGATGCCCCCGGTGGTGAGAAATGAGGTCATGGAATAGTTTATCGCTTTTTGAAGCGTGGAGAAGGATGCGTGGGCGGCGTCGGGCCCCCCGAAGCAATCCACCGGATTCGCAGCGAGGTTGCGCTTCAATGCCGCGATATAGTCCGGGGGCAAAATAGTATCCGAGTCAACGAAGACGAAAAAGTCTCCGTTGGCTCGGATCATACCATAATTTCTTGCGGGACTTCTCCCTTCATTCTCGCGGAAGTGGTATTGGACACGCATTCTGTCGGCATACGCCGCCACAATGTCGGCGCATGGCACGGAGGAACCATCCTCCACAATCACTGTCTCAAAGTCGCTGTCAGACTGTGCGGCGAGGCTCTCAAGGAGATCCGCCACCTCCTCGGGTCGGTTGTAGACCGGCACGATGATGGATATCGACGCGCTCTGTAGCATTCGCGGAATGAGAAACGGAAGATGTATTAAGCTTTCACACGTGCCACGTATGAGCCGTCTCGTGTGTCCACCTCGATAAGCTCACCCTCGTTCACGAACAAAGGCACACGTACGGTGGCACCTGTCTCCACAGTGGCGGGTTTGAGTGTGTTAGTGGCGGTGTCGCCTTTCAATCCGGGCTCGGTGTAAGTGATTTTGAGCACAGTCTTCATAGGCATCTCAGCGTAAAGCACAGTGTCGGTGGATGCGTCGGATACTACCTCCACAGTGTCGCCCTCTTTCATGAACGCGGCGCCGGTCACAAGCTCCTTGCTGATAGGAATTTGCTCGTAAGTCTCATTATTCATGAAGATATCGTCGCCACCCTCAGCGTAGAGATATTGGTAGGGACGACGCTCCACTCTCACGTCCTCAAGCTTCTCACCAATGTTGAAGCGGCGCTCGAGTACGCGGCCGTCGACCACATCTTTAAGTTTGGTACGCATGAAAGTGTTGCCTTTGCCGGGTTTTACATGAAGGAATTCAACACAGAAATAGAGACGGCCATCCATGCGGATGCAAGTGCCGTTTTTAATGTCTTGGGCGTTAATCATATTTCGATATTGTTATTTGAAATCCCGAGGATTTCTGCTCAACTTTTGTTTTAGAGTGCAAAAATAATAATTTTTTGCGATATGGGCAAAGTGTCTTGGCTATTTGAAAGAAAATGAGTAACTTTGCACCGTCTTTTTGACAAAAGGAGTCGGCATAACGCCCGAGAGAGGCTGCCCTTTTCCTTTCGATAAAAGCGAAAGTAAACTATTAATTATTAACGTAAATCTCTCAAAATCATGCATTTAAGCACTGAAGAAAAAGAAGAAATCTTCGCTAAGTACGGTCAAGGCAAAAACGACACCGGTAGCGCGGAGAGCCAGATTGCACTTTTCTCAATCAGAATCTCCCACCTCACTCAACACCTCAAAGAGCACCACAAAGACCACTCCACTGAGCGCGCTTTGAAAGCTCTCGTAGGTCAACGCCGCGCTTTGCTCGATTATCTCATCCGCAAAGACATCAATCGCTACCGTGCGATCATCGCTAAGAAAGAGCTTGGTATCCGTAAATAAGATATCCACTTTTTCATCTCAAAATTTAAGGATGCCGCCCCTAAGGGAGTGGCATCCTATTTTTTCATCCATCTCATTCTTATCAATCCCATTCCTCTCCATCCCTAACCGCGGTAAGAGAAATGGCGTATGAGACGTTCTGTCTGCGGCGAAGAAAGGGAGTCCGCGGGAGCGGCATCGCGCAGCCGCGGTTCCATGCCGTTGAGTCCGAGCTTATACTTATAGAAGAGGATGCGCCGGCAGCGTTCCTTGACGGAGCGCAACGTCAGCTCTCCGTTGATTATGGCGTCGGTGATTTCCGCCACCGCCGTGCGCGTGTCGGTGGGAGCCAACACTATGTCAGCCCCGGCGAGAAGCGCGCTCACCGTTGGGCGTTCCACACTCCCGAGTCCTTTCATATTGAGCGCGTCAGTGAATATAAGTCCCTCAAAACCATATTCACGGCGCAGCAGCTTCTCTATGATCATCGGCGACACCGCCGCGGAACGGATCACCGTGTCGAGCGCGGTGACAGCCAAATGCCCCACCATCACTCCGGAGAGACCCATCTCCACATACTTGCGGAAAGGGTATAAATCCACGGAATCCAAAGCGGCACGGTCCTTCACTATGTGCGGCTGCACTCTGTGGCTGTCGCCCATGGCGCTTCCCAATCCGGGGAAATGCTTCGCCACCGAGAGGACATTGCCATCCTCCAATCCGCGGGCATAGGCGAGGCCCAACGTCGCCACCCGGCGCGCGTCATCACCGTAGCTGCGCTTCCCTATCGAAGAATTGGGAGCCGCCACGTCGAGCACCGGACCGAGGACTATGTTGATACCTATCATGCGCGACTCACGCGCCAACTCAAATCCGTAATCATAAAGAGCCTGGTCCGACACCTCCGCCGGAAGGTTTCCGTTGACGGGGAAATCCGGAGCGTCGTCGAAGCGCATACTCAGCCCCCATTCGGCATCTATGGCTATGAGCATCTTCACCTTAGACCACTCCTGCAACGAATCGATAAGCGCGCGCGCCGAGACCGCGTCACCTTTAAGTAGCATCACGCCCCCAACACGGAGGGAGTCGGAATAAAGGTGCCATAGTTCCTTGTCGGCGGCTTCCGTACGCGCGTACAACGCCGGCATCACCATCTGCGCCGCCATCTCCCGCGGCGACATAGTCTCCACCACGGAGTCAGCCCATGCCAACGCCTGCGACGTGTAATCGCACTCTCCGGCTTGAGGCGCGCTCTCCCCATTCCGCGATTCCTCACGGCGACAGGAGAGGAAACACACCATTATCACCGCGGCAAGCAGCGCCGCCATACATATCCTTGAGTTTCTTACGGTATTTTCGAGCATATTTGGTTTCTCTATTTCTTCATCACCTCCACACACTCCACGAACCGAGGCGAAGGATCTGACCACATCGGCAATCCGAAAGAGGTGTTGCGTTTCACATATTCTATCGTCGGGAGGGCGATATCACGCTCATCCGTCCACGCCACCGTCCCGTTCTTCAGCGGAACGAGGGAATCGTTGCCGCGTGCCAGATAATCTATCGTCGCCACATTGTAGACGCGTTCCGGATCTATGGGAGAGCCGTTTATCAGAGCGTTGACCATATTCCAATCCTTATCCACCACCACTCTTACATTCTCACTCACGCACTCCCCCTTTCGCTTCGCAGCTATGGCAAGGGTGCTTAGCAGATCGGAGCCTTTCAGCCGCAGCACCACAAACTTATTGGCGAACGGGAACGTGGAGAGTATCTGTCCCTCAGTGACATACCCCTTTGGCATATCAAGGCGTATTCCACCGACGTTCATAAGTCCCAAATCCACCGATGCCGGCACGGAACCGGGGTGCGCGGCATTTAGGCTGTCGAGGGTCAACTGCACCAAATTACGGGCGTAGTCGCCGGTCCAATTGGCATATTCGCCGACTCTGTCGTCGCTGTCCATGAAACGGGGAGCGTAGCCGATCACATTCCCATTGATGGAATCCACCACCGCCTTATAGGGGCGGATGAACTCCCGTATGTCGGCATCAAGAGTTTCGGGGGCGAACCTGTCGGTCACCGGAATCAGGCGGTAGTCAAAACCCTTCACATCCGTCTTCCCACGCTTCACCTTGTCGAGGTCTATGTTGATATACCCCAAATACGGGCCATACTTCCCCGTTTGCGCGATGAGCACCGGACGACCGGCGGCGTTATCCACATAGCACGGAGTCTCGGGATCCGCATTACCGGGACGCACCACGGTGTGCGAATGTCCCCCGATAATCACGTCTATGTCGCGGCTCGCCTTGGCAAGATCCACATCAGTGGTCTTCTCCTGCTTGGTGGTGTAGCCTATATGTGTCACCGCGACCACCAAATCACATTTCTCCTGCTTACGCAGCTTCGCCGCGGTGGCGGTGGCGGTGGAAATCACATCCTTGAAGCGGATGCCGCCCATATTCTTATCATCTATAAGAGAATAGGGATCCACGTTAAGTCCGAAGAACCCTATGCGTTTGCCATCCACTGTTTTAACCACATAAGGGAGGAAAACACCGTCGAGCGGTGTGCCGCTGAAATCATAATTGGCGGATATCGCTTTTCCCTTAAGATTCTTATAATATTTGGCGAGATCATTAATGCCGTTGTCGAACTCATGGTTACCAAGCACACGAATATCGTAGCCGAGCTTCTCCATCAAAGGATACTCCACATCCCCCTTGAACTCACGGAAATAAAGGGTGCCCTGCACCACATCCCCGGCATCCACGAGAATAACGTTTTTCTCCGCGGAACGCACGCTGTCGATGATAGCCTTACGCTGTAGCACCCCACCGCGTCCGTTCACGTCGGGGTCTATCGTGGAATGGGTGTCGTTTGTGTGAAGTATCACCAAATTCTCCGCCCATGCGCCGCAAAACGCGGCACCCGCAAGGGCGCTGAAACATAATAATCTGCCTATCTTGTTCATCTGTATTTATCGCTTTTCAAAAAGCGAAGATAATAAAAGTTTTTCAAACCTATCAAACCAACCTCGCAAAAAAAAGACACAAAAAAAGAGACCCGTGGTGGATCTCTTTTATAGGATTATGATAAGGAGACGAGCTCCTCAAATACGGGTGAAAAATTATTTTTTCACGAAGCGCTCTTTGATACGAGCCTTCTTGCCGGTAAGGGCGCGAAGATAATAAAGTTTCGCACGGCGAACTTTACCGTATTTGTTGACAGTGATAGACTCGATGAACGGAGACTCCAAGGGGAAAATTCTCTCTACACCGATACCATCGGAAATTTTGCGTACAGTGAAGCGTTTTTTCTCTTCGTGGCCGTTGATACGGATCACAACGCCTTTGTACTGCTGGATTCTCTCTTTGTTACCCTCTTTGATACGGTAAGCCACTGTGATGGTGTCGCCGGGGCCGAACGCATCAAATTCTTTTTTGGGAGTAGCAAATGCTTGCTCTGCAATTTTAATTAAGTCCATTTCGAAATTGATCTTTTAAAAATTACTTGCAATAATAATAAGCCTGTGGAATCCCCCACTTCTTACCAGAGATTGCAAAAATCGTTGCAAAGTTAATACTTTTCCAGCTAATATCCAAAAAAAGATAGGATTAATAGGATAGATAGGATTAATAGGATGGATAAGAATCTGCCCACAGTTAGCCTTGTCAGAGTCTTTCGTATCCCTCCTATCGTTCTTATCTTTCTTATCTTTCCTATCCAGCCCCCTTCCCTTTAGGGGAGGGCTTGGGTGAGGCTAAAAAAAAGGAGCCTGATTTCTCAGACTCCTTCGTTGTTTGATTAGGTGGCGGT
>CAYQMV010000027.1:26948-31989 GCA_964418705.1 uncultured Sangeribacter sp. | reverse complement strand
TAACCTTCTGATCCGTAGTCAGATGCTCTATTCAGTTGAGCTAACGAACCAATCCATTGTCAAACACATTTTTCGTTTTTGACGCTGCAAAGTTAATACATTTTTCCGAAGCGCGCAATAGCAAAATGACATTTTTTCATTGCAAGGCACCTCAGAAACGATGAAACATCAGCTGTTTCAACATGTTACGAATTAAAAAATTTTTATTTTTCCCATTCGAATTTCACGGAAGCGGAGCCATCCATGCCCGAAATCGGCGGTGCGAGCTTTGAAATTTTCACAGAAACGGATAGCACTTGGGGGTAACGGAGACGCACATCCTCCGCCACGCACCACGCCACACGCTCGAGCAATTGCGCCGGCTGACCCATCCGCGCCGCCACAATATCATATAGGTCGGCGTATGATATGGTGCAGTCCAAAGAGTCCGTCACCACCTCCGGAGCGGCATAGACCACCTCCAAGGAGACCTCAAACTCATTCCCAACCACCCTTTCCTGCGGCAATACACCATGGCGGGCGAAAAACTTCACACCCTCGAGGGCGACAGTCATTGTCGAGAGGCTCACTTCACGGGAATCTTATCGATGCGACGTTGGTGGCGACCACCCTCATACTCGGCATTGAGATAAGCGTCAACAATGGCGAACGCCTCCTCTTTAGTCACGAAGCGCGCCGGCATCACAAGGATATTGGCGTTGTTATGCTGCTTCGCCAATGCTGCTATTTCGGGAATCCAGCATAGGGCGGCGCGTATCCCCTGATGTTTGTTCAGCGTCATCTGGATGCCGTTGCCGGAGCCGCACATGGCAATTCCGAAATCACATTCACCCGATTCCACCGCCGCGGCAGCGGGATGCGCATAGTCGGGATAGTCGCAAGAATCGGTGGAGTGCGTGCCGAAATCCTCCACGGCGTAACCTTTGGACTCCACGTAGCGGATAACCTCCAGTTTCAAATCATAGCCCGCGTGATCGCAAGCAAAAGCTATTTTTTTCATATTTTTAGCATTTTATATGGTGCAAAGTTAATCAAGATTTTCCATATTTCAATAGAATTTATTACCTTTGTCACTTGAATTCATAGATATTGAATCATGCAAGAAGAAGAGGAAAAAAAGATAAATAACACTGATGAAGCGGGAAAAATCATCCCCATCAACATCGACCAAGAGATGAAAAGCGCCTACATCGACTATTCTATGTCGGTGATAGTATCACGCGCGCTGCCGGATGTGCGCGACGGTTTCAAGCCGGTACACAGACGCGTGCTCTTCGGAATGAACGAATTAGGCAACCGCTACAACGGCGACACAAAGAAATCGGCACGTATCGTCGGTGAGGTAATGGGTAAATACCACCCCCACGGCGATTCATCCATATACTTGACCATGGTACGCATGGCACAGGATTGGTCGTTGCGCTATCCATTAGTGTTCGGACAAGGAAACTTCGGTTCCGTGGACGGGGACTCCGCCGCGGCGATGCGTTACACGGAGGTGAAACTCGAACGTATGGGAGAGGAGATGCTCCGCGACCTCGACGCCGACACCGTGGATTTCGTGCCCAACTTCGACAACACACTGAAAGAGCCGTCGGTTCTCCCCACACGTATCCCCAACCTTTTAGTAAACGGAGCTTCAGGTATCGCCGTGGGAATGGCGACCAATATGCCGCCCCACAACCTCACAGAATGCCTTAACGCCTCACTCGCACTAATAGACAATCCCGATCTTGAGGTCAGCGACCTTATGGAATATGTCAAAGCTCCCGACTTCCCCACCGGAGGCGAGATTTTCGGTCTCCAAGGAGTGAAGGACGCTTACGAGACAGGACGCGGACGCGTAATCATGCGCGCAAAAGCGGAAGTGGTGCCGGGACAAAACCACGACCAAATCATCATCTCCGAAATACCATACGGCGTAATCAAGAAAGACCTTGTGAAGTCTATCGCCGATATGATCATTGAGAAGAAAATCGAGGGCATCTCGGATATCCGCGACACCAGCGCACGCGGCAAAATCAACATCATCATCGACGTGAAACGCGACGCCAACGCCAACGTGATTCTCAACAAGCTCTATAAGATGAGCCAGTTGCAGACATCATTCAGCGTCAACAATGTGGCATTGGTCAACGGTCGTCCGCGCACGCTCAACCTTAAAGAGCTTCTCCAAAACTTCGTAGACCACCGCCATGAGGTGGTGATCCGCCGCACACGCTTCGAATTGGCGAAAGCGGAGGCGCGCGTACACATCCTGGAGGGCTTAATCATCGCCGTAGACAACATCGATGAAGTGATCCATATAATCCGCTCATCCAAAACCACCGAAGAGGCGATGAAACGTCTCTCCGAGCGTTTCGACCTCGACGACGTTCAGACACGCGCCATCGTGGAGATGCGTCTCCGTCAGCTCACCGGCTTGGAGATGGACAAACTGAACGCCGAGTTGGATGAACTCACCAAACTAATCGCACACCTTAAAGATATTCTCACCAACGACGAGACATGCCGCAAGGTGATGAAAGATGAACTCATCGAAGTGCGTGATAAATATGGTGACGAACGCCGCACTAAAATCAACCTCTTCTCCGGCGACCTCAATGCGGAGGATTTCTATCCCGACGATGAAATGATCATCACCATCTCGCACCTCGGCTACATCAAACGCACTCCGCTGAGCGAGTTCCGCGCCCAAAACCGCGGCGGTGTTGGAGCCAAAGGGAGCGACACACGCGACAAAGACTTTATCGAATATATCTACCCCGCCTCCAACCACAACTATATGCTCTTCTTCACTCAGAAGGGACGTTGCTACTGGCTTAAGGTGTATGAGATTCCCGAGGGTGCCAAAAACGCCAAAGGACGCGCCATCCAAAACTTGCTCAACATCGATTCCGATGACTGCGTGAACGCTTTCATCAGAGTGAAGAAACTTGAGGATAAAGACTACAACACAAGCCATAACCTCATCTTCTGCACGAAGAAGGGTGTGATTAAGAAAACATCATTGGAGGCATACTCACGTCCGCGCGCCAACGGAGTGAACGCCATCATCATAAGAGAGGATGACCAACTCATCCAAGTACGCCTCACCGACGGCAATTCGGAAGTGATTATCGCCGACCGCGCCGGACGCGCCATCCGTTTCCACGAGTCTAAAGTCAGGGAGATGGGACGTATGTCCACCGGAGTTAGAGGCATGACCCTCGCCGACGACAACGATGAAGTGATCGGCATGATCACCATGCCCGCCGACTCCAACGACACCATCATGGTGGTGAGCAGCAACGGCTACGGCAAACGTTCAAGCATCGACGACTACCGCATCACCAACCGCGGCGGTAAGGGAGTGAAGACCCTGGCAATCACCGAAAAGACCGGCGATTTGGTGGCAATCAAGAACGTGACAGACACCAACGACTTGATGATTATCAACCAAAGCGGCATCACACTCCGTCTGCCTGTGGCAAACGTCAGAGTGATGGGCAGGGCGACACAGGGAGTGAAACTCATCGACCTCACCAAGCGCGGCGATGTAATAGCATCCGTATGCAAAGTGCAGAGTGACCCCGAAGAGATCGTGGACGACAGCGAGACTCCCGAAACAGTGAAAGATATTAACGTAACCGGAGAGGAGAACACCGATATCAACAACGTATCAGATACCAATGAGGTGTCGGATATCAATGAGGTATCAGATAATGACGAGGTATCGGACATCGACGAGGTATCGGAGCCGGAGGCACCGGAACACCTCGGAGGACTCTTCGATGAAGTTGATGAATAACAGTAAAAATAACTAAACTTAATGTCAAAACACATGAAAAGAATCTTTATCGCAGCTTTATGCTTAGCCTCCGTGGGCAGCCTTATGGCACAGAAAAAAGCGGTGGATCAAGCAAATAAACTTGCCGGGAAACCCGAAAAGATTGAAGAGGCACGCGCCCTAATCAATGGTGCGATGCAGGATCCCGAGACTGCCAACGACGCCCGCACATATTATGTGGCAGGCTTGATTGAGTGGAAAACATACGACACCGTAAGTATGGCAAAACAACTCGGTCAGCAGTTACCCGAAGAGGTGGAAGATGCCCTCAGCGACCAGCTTCTCAATGGCTACGACTATTTCCAAAAAGCTTTGGAATTGGACCAAATCCCCAACGAGAAGGGTAAAACAAACGTTTACACTAAAGACATCAACAACCAAATCGCCGGACACAACAACGACTTCTGGGCTGCCGGAGCACAGAAATTCAACGCCCACAAATACTATCCCGAGGCATACAAAGGATTCTATTTGGCTGGAGCCATCGGAGAGAACCCCGCCTACGCTAAAGCGGTGACCGTCCTTCCCGACACACTCCGTGCGCAGAGCTTCTTCTATGCCGGTCAGGCAGCCTACTCCGGCAAAGCCGTGAAAGAGGCCCTTGACGCATTCAAGAAATCCAGCGACTTGAACTACAAAGACCCCAACGCTTACGTGTTCCAAATCGCTTGTTTGGAATACCTCTCCAAAGAGGACTCCACATTCCAAGATGAGGCTAACCGCCAAATCTATGCCGTTTCACGCGCCGGATATGAGAAATATGGTGACGAACCCGCCATCTTCTTGAGCAACATCGTCGACCACCTCGCCGGCGAAGGCAAAGTGCAAGAGGCTATGGATGTGGTCAATGCCAAACTTGAATCCAAACCCACCGCTATGCTTTACCGTCTCCGCGGATGGCTCTACGGCAGAATGGAAAACGAGGACGCACTCGTTAGCGACTATCTCCAAGCAGCGAACATGCCGGATGCGGACGCTGAAATCTGCTACAACTCCGCCAACGTGATCTACCGCTATGTGGCTAACCACAACGGCGCACTCACAGGCAACACAGCTGAAGAGAAAGCTAAGAGAGAGGAACTCAAAAACAAATACCTCCTCCCCGCCGAGGGTTTCGCTCAGAAAGCTAAACAACTCGACACCGATGGCAGACTCAACAGCAAAATCGTCAACCTATTGGACAACATCAGCTACTTGATGGAGCAACTCTAA
>CAYQMV010000027.1:0-26848 GCA_964418705.1 uncultured Sangeribacter sp. | reverse complement strand
CAGCAAAATCGTCAACCTATTGGACAACATCAGCTACTTGATGGAGCAACTCTAATGGTAGTCCCAAAGTATCCGACGATAAAATATCCAAAGATACAAATTCAATAGTACAAAATTCAATAGTACAAAATTCAATAGTACAAAATTCAACAAAAATATGGTGCCTTCGCGATTCATTCACGAAGGCACCATTTTTATATCTTCCAATATCTAATCTCTAATAACTACTCCCTACTAACTAACATCTACTCTCTCCCAGCTGCCGGATTAATAATCCTTTCGCCATTGGAGATAGCGAACTCCTTACGAATCTCCTGCATCTCCTTAATTTCTTGCATAAGCTCCATTTGCCTGTCTATATCTGTGGCGGCACGAAGTTGGTTTTGAAGATCCATAATATGAATCTCCAGAATCTGAGCGCGTAGTTCATTAAGGGCACGCGGCACAAAATCAACAAGCTTATCAGCCTCACTCTCAATCTTACCCGTTTTCTGATGGTATTTGCTGAGACTATATTTCTCAGAAACGAGGGCTATGGCATACAAACGTATTTCATCATCCTCATGACTCACCAAGATTGAAGAGAGATAATCGCGACTATACGCCACACGCTCCTTATTTATCTCCTCATCAACACGTTGATTAAGCAGTTTCTCCTGATATTCAATGGATTCCATATCAAGATTCTGCGCCGCAATGGCATCTATTCCTTCTTTAAACAACGCCTTACGTCTCTGTTCAAGAGTGACCTCATAAGCCGCAACATCCCTACGAAACGCCGGGAGAAGGGAGTTCATCACATCAAAAATGCGTTGGTTCAATGGATTCCGGAACTTGATGTCGTCGGCTTTCAATTCCGCGCCGATATATTCAAGGAGCGTCATCGGCTCCGCACCGTCATCCTCCGATTCATAAAATGAAGTCATTCCATAGCGAACACAATAACGTATTAATGTACGCTCCATCTGAATCAGCTCAGGATGCGAGGTGTTGAGTTTTGATTGGAGGAACGCAGTACTGTCGGCACGTTCACGCGACTCCTCAACCGAGGGGGTTTCCGCCGGAACGCTGTCAGTCTCCGTCTCACGCTGCGGGGCGTCGGGGGTCAGCACCGCCACCTCCTTACGTTCACGATCACGCTTAATCTGTTCCACCACACGGTGACGACCCTTGTCGGTGGCATAACTGAGTGCCTGCTCATCAATACCAAGCAGACGGCTGCACTCCTTCACATATATACTCCGCTTCACCTTATCGGAGATGCGGCTCAACGATTCGACTATCGATTCAGCCACCCTCGCCTTCGCCTGTGGGTCCGCATTCGCGGATTTCAGCAGTACCTCAGTCTTGAAAGTGATAAAATCCTGCTCATGGCTGTCGACATACTCACGGAACTCATCCGGAGTATGTTTACGAGAGAATGAATCGGGGTCGTCGCCGTCGGGAAGGAGCAGCACCTTAATATTAAGGTCGTGGGAGAGGAGCATATCAATGCCACGCAATGATGCTTTAATACCCGCCATGTCACCATCATAGATAAGAGTGACATTGGAGGTGAATCGATGTATGAGCGCTATCTGAGGGTCGGTGAGCGCGGTGCCGCTTGACGCGACCACATTGCACATCCCCGATTGCCACATACCAATCACATCCATGTAGCCCTCCACAAGATAGCATTTATCCTCCTTGACTATGGCGCTGCGCGCCTGATACAGTCCGTAGAGTTCGTTGCTCTTCTTATATATTGTGCTTTCGGGGGAATTGACATATTTCGCCGGAGCGCCTTTCAAATCACGTCCGCCAAACGCCACTACTTTTCCGGCGGTGTTCAACACCGGAAACATCACACGTCCGCGGAAACGGTCATAGGTGTTGCCCTGTTGGCTCGTTCCTAAAATACCCACGCGCCTCATCAGTTCCGGGTCATATCCTTCGGAACGCGCTTGCGCCTCAAGCACGTTGCGGTCGATGGAATAGCCTAAATGGAATTTCTTTATCGCCTCCTCGGTGATACCGCGCCCATAGAGATATTGCAAGCCGATATTTCTACCATCGGGAGTGTTGACGAGGTTACTCTCCATTCTCTTCATCACCCATTCGTTGATGATGAAGAGGGATTCACGCTCACTCTGTTCGCGTCGTTCCTCCTCGCTGAGTTCTTTCTCTACTATCTTGATGCCATATTTTTTCGCCAATTGGCGGAGAGCGTCGTAGTAACCTATACCCTCCTTCTCCATAATGAAATTGACAGGACTACCACCCTTATGGCACGAAAAACAATAGCATATATTCTTACCCTTATTCACTGAGAATGAGGGTGTACGTTCATTATGGAAAGGGCATAACCCCATGAAATTGCTACCGCGCCGCGTGAGCTTCACATAATCGCTCACCACCTCCACAATATCGGCGGCATCCTTGATGCGTTGCACTGTAGCCTTATCAATCATCGGAAGTGCGGTCCTATACCTTTATTGTGGCTATAATGTTGTGAATCTTCTCATTGGTATCCATACGCGTGGGCACCAAAGGCAAGCGCAATTCATTCTCGATCAGTCCGAGAGCGTTGAGCGCACATTTCACACCCGCCGGATTACCGTCGATGAAAAGGAGTTCAAAGAGTTTTCCAAATGTGTCGTGGATATGCCGCGCCTCATCATAAGCCCCTTCACGGCACAAGCGAACCATCTTCCCAAATTCCTTGGGATAGGCGTTGCCGATTACGGAGATAACGCCCACAGCCCCCAAAGTAAGCAAAGGGAATGTGATGCCGTCGTCACCGGAAATCACTTGGAAACGTTCGGGCTTGTTGTGGATAATCTCCTCAATCTGTTTGAGATTTCCCGACGCCTCTTTCACCGCGGCTATGTTTTCAAATTCATGGGCAAGACGGAGAGTTGTCTCGGCGGTCATGTTCACGCCCGTGCGTCCCGGCACATTATACAGAATCACCGGAAGCGGGGAAGCCTCCGCCACAGCTTTATAATGTTGGTAGATACCCTCCTGCGATGGTTTGTTGTAGTATGGCACCACTGAGAGAATGGCGGAGAAACCCTCCAAGTCGGCATTGCGAATATCTTCGACCAATCCCATGGTGTTGTTGCCGCCCATTCCGAGAATCAGAGGCACCCTGGATTTGTTGGTCACTTTCACCATTTTTTTCACAAGCTCGCGCTCCGCAGCATTGAGCGTTGGGGTCTCCCCGGTGGTGCCAAGCACCACCAAGTAATCGCATCCACCTTGAATGAGATGCTCCACAAGCTTTTTAAGTGCTTCTGTATCTATACTTTTATCCGTTTTAAACGGAGTCACCAACGCAACTCCGAGTCCGCTTAGGTCTATGTTCGACATACGTGCCATGTATATAGTGAATGTTTTATACGCAAAGGTAGTAAAATTATTTCAAATTCCAGGGTGCGGCACGGCAAAATATGGCTTATTTCACATATGATTTACTTCAACATATCGGTTATTTCAAAACCGAAAGGTCGAAATCAATATTCTCGATGAGGTTATCAATTATCTGCTTCTCCTTGGGATCGGTTGAAATCTCCTTCGCACGTGTTGCATACTCCATCGCAGGATCAAGGAAATCGGTGATTATGGCGCGGCGCAGCGCTTTAGCCTGCTTACCTGTGCCGGTGATGTTCTTCTTCCGCTCCGCCGCCATACGGAAGAACTTATGTGCGGCACGCATAAGAGTGTAGCTCGTCACTCCCGGCATCTCCGCCGCCTTGCGGTAGTCCATAAGAGCGTCGTCGTCCATTCCTAAACTCTCCTCCACCCATGCGCGTTCACCATAGAGGAAGGTGGTATCGGGGGTGAGTTCTATCTGCTTCGAGAGAATCTCTAAAGCATGGCGCGCATTATTGCGGTAAAGGTCAATCTCCACACTTCTTTTTATGAAAGTCGGATTCTTCACCCCATAACGGCGGTAACCCTCCATCGCAGTGTTGTAGAGGGAATCCGTGGCACCCTCTTTATCCGCATAATCACCGCGCAGACGATTCTCCCAAATCGCCATTATATAGCTGAAAGAATCCATATCATCCAATCCCAACGCCAACGACCTTGCGAAAGCGTCGAGGGCGCAACTATCCTGCTTGGCGGCGTAGGCGCTTATCGCGGCATAGTAATAGATATCGCGGCGGAGGGTGTCGGGAATCAGGCGCATGGCATTGGGCATCCCCTTGTCCGCACCGAGAGCGGCGGCGGTCATAAAGCCGTTGTACGCCTCCGGATAATATTTCTTATTGCTGTACTTCACCACTGAAGCGCGGTAAATATCATAAGCATATTGGTCGTATAAACCAAGAATCTCCTTGGTGTAGCGAGGTTTCACTCTCCCCTTTTTATCGGGAAGGGTGTCGAGGAGAATGGCACGTTTGAAATAATCATAGCCATTGAGGATTTTATCCGACATATCGTTATTGTTGACGCTGCCATCCTTCGGGTTGATCTGTCGTTTGCGGATATCATTATCGTAGCTGCGCCACTCCACCATTCCGGCGGTATAATAAGTGCGTGAATCATTCTTCGTCTGGTCGTGGTTCATAGCATCCTTAAGCAAGTTTCGCGCTTCAGCCACATTATCAATCTTCCCAATTAACTTCGCCGCAGCATCCACATTCTTCTTTTGGGCGCTCATTCCAAAACTAAATAAAGATAATAATATAATAGCTATGATTTTCTGCATTTTCATTCTTACCTGTTTTTTGCAGTGCAAAGTTACAACTTATATTTCACCTACGAAAACCCCCGACGCACTGAAAAATGCATCGGGGGAATATATAAAGAATCAGCTGTCGTTAACCGCACTTGCTTGTGCCGCAGGATGTGCAAATAAGGCAACCCTCCTGATAAACCAGCGTTTCAGCGCCGCATTGCGGACATTTCTGTCCAGAAGCCGGAGCGCCGTTGGGCATATATTTCTTCAACGTGCGTTCCACGCCGTTCTTCCATGTGTTGATGCTTGTGGAGTCAAGCTCCAAGCCACCCACGAGCTTAAGTACCTGGTCGATAGGCATTCCGTAGCGCAACACTCCGGAGATTAATTTGGCATAGTTCCAGAACTCAGGATTGAATTTCTCAGACAAGCCCTCGATGGTGGTTTTGAAACCGCGCTTGTTGACGAATTGGAAGTCGTAGCGTTTCTTTCCCGTGGCATCCACCGCCTTGATGATTTTGCCGTGGGTGACACCCTTTGGACAGAAAATGCCATCCTCATCATCCGCCAATCCGGTGAATATTTCGTAGGGTCTGCCATCCACGAGTCCCACGAAGGCGATCCATTTCTCTTTGCTGTTTTGGAAACGGACTACGTCAGCCTCCAACTCCACAGGGCGTTTGATGGGATGATCGGGCACATGAATCAAGCCAGTATCCTTTTTCTCTTTTTTCACGGAGGCGAGCACATTGCTGCGTGAGCCGTCGCGGTAGACGGTGCATCCCTTGCAGCCCGCTTTCCACGCCTCTTTATACAAGCCATCAACAAGTTCCTCGGTGACATCGGCGGGGAGGTTGATGGTCACGGAGATGCTGTGATCCACCCATTTCTGCACCCTACCCTGCATTCTCACCTTCTCCATCCAATCGACATCGGCACTGGTGGCTTTATAATAGGGCGATTGTTGCACCAAAGCTTCAATCTCCTCAGGGGTCATCTTCTCCTTCACCTCAATATTATTTGCCCTCATCCAGTCAATGAACTTTGGATGATAGACAATATACTCCTCAAAGGTGTCGCCCACCTCGTCGGTGAAATCCACGTGTACGTTAGCATCGCCGGGATTGACCTTGCGGCGGCGCTTATAGACGGGGAGGAACACCGGCTCAATGCCGGAGGATGTGCGGGTCATGATAGAAGTGGTGCCTGTGGGGGCAATGGTAAGACAGGCAATGTTGCGACGTCCCTGCTTAACCATCAAATCATAGAGCTCGGGGTCAGCCTCCTTAAGACGGAGGATGAAGGGATTATTCTCCTCACGTTTGGCATCGTAAATCTCGAAAGCACCACGCTCGCCAGCCATAACCACAGAAGCGCGGTAGTAAGCCAACGCGAGTTCACGGTGAACTTTCACGGAGAAATCGGTGGCTTCGGTGGTGCCATATCTTAAACCAAGGGCGGCGAGCATATCACCCTCGCCGGTGGTGCCACATCCGGTGCGGCGTCCTTTGAGTGTCTTATTACGTATTTTCTCCCACAGATGATGTTCTGTCTGTTTCACCTCCGCGGTCTCGGGATCGGTGCCTATTTTGTCGAGAATCACCTCAATCTTCTCCATCTCAAGGTCGATGATATCGTCCATGATCCGCTGCGCCTTGGCGGCGTGGATGCGGAAAAGGTCGAAATCAAACTCCGCCTGAGGAGTGAAAGGGTTCTTCACATAGCTGTAAAGGTTGATAGCCACCAGACGGCAGGAATCATAGGGGCATAAGGGAATCTCACCGCAGGGGTTTGTGCTGACGGTCTCAAAACCGAGGTCGGCATAGCAATCGGGCACAGACTCGCGGCGGATGGTATCCCAGAACAGGACACCCGGCTCGGCACTCTTCCAAGCGTTGTGGATAATCTTAGCCCACAAAGCCTTGGCGTCAACCTCTTTCTTATATTCCGGAATCTCGCTGTCGATGGGGAAACGCTGCAAATAAATCTCTCCGCTGGAGGCGCAACGCATAAATTCATCGTCTATTTTCACCGACACATTAGCGCCGGTGACTTTACCCTCCACCATCTTCGCATCGACAAAGGCCTCCATGTCCGGATGCCGGCTGCTGACGGTGAGCATAAGGGCACCGCGTCTGCCATCCTGCGCCACCTCACGCGTGGAATTGCTGTAACGTTCCATAAAGGGCACCAAGCCGGTGGATGTGAGCGCGGAATTCTTCACCGGCGCACCCTTGGGACGGAGATAGGAGAGGTCGTGGCCCACGCCGCCGCGGCGTTTCATCAGCTGCACCTGCTCCTCATCGACCTTCATGATGCCGCCGTATGAATCCGGATGGCCGTCAAGTCCAATCACGAAACAGTTGCTCAAGCTGCCGGCTTGCAGGCTGTTGCCGATACCCGCCATGGGGCTCCCTTGAGGTACTATATAGCGGAAATCCTTGAGCAAGTCGAATAGCTCCTCATGGCTCATGCCATTGGGATATTTCGCCTCAATACGAGCCAACTCCCCGGCGATGCGGTGGTGCATGTCATCGGGAGTGAGTTCATAGAGATTTCCATACGAATCTTTCAGCGCGTACTTGCTCGCCCACACACGTGCAGCAAGCTCATCACCGCCGAAATACTTTACTGACGCCGCATACGCTTCGTCGTAGGAATGTGTTGGAATCGTTTCCGACATGGTATGTTTGTATTGGTATGTTGTTATTAATGCATTCAATCCACTATCCCATAATACTGATCAGGAATAATAATTGATAATACTATTGGAAAACGTGACTGAATCACATCGGTTATTTAGTTGTTCATTTTATAAACTTATCCGTCAGCCGCTTACCGCTTTCTTGCCAAAACGGAGCAACTTTCAGCACCACAAAATTAAAATTTCTTCTCCTTTTACGCAAACATTTAGGGAGGATTTTTTTCAACACTTCGCAACCATTTCAAGTGCTACTCTCCTTAATTCCAAGTAAATAGTGGAGGTTTCAGAGTTTCTCAAAGTCAAAAAAAATTTTCAAAAAAAGAAAAAGGATGGAACATCACTGTTCCACCCTTTGAAAAGGACAATTTTCCTAAAATATGAATTAATTATTCAAATTTTAGATATTTACTTCTTAATGTTGAAGATTTTTTCAGTCTTCACGGCACCTGATTTAAGGTGGGAAACTTTTATAACCACACCCTCAGTGTCAGCAGCCACCTGAGTACCTGAAGTTGAATAATAAACAGTGTTCACCACCTCATCCTCTACGGAGTCGGAAGCTACAGACTCAACACCGGAATCGATGATTGAGCATCCTGTGACGTTCTCAATATCGCAAGCGTTGGGATCAGCGGAGTTGTATTTGCTGATGAACGCCACGATTTCAAGCTCATTCTTGTTCCAAGAGGAATCAAGGGTGAACTCGCAGTTGTAAGTGAACTTGTTGTCGTTCCAATCTACTTTTGCACCCCAAGTGGAGTTCACGTCTCTCATCACGTGCTGATGGATAAATGTTCCGCTGGCACCTGATTGGCTCTTGGCAGTGATATTGTTTTCAATTACGAAGACAGTCACACGGGGATTGTTTTTGTAATAATCACGGCAGCACTCGCCATTCACAGTGACATTGATTTTGCCGTCGGCTGTGAGGGTTGCCTCAGCCTTAACCTCAGCATCCGCTACCGAGAGCAAACGTCCCTCAGCCTTGCTGAGCAAGTCGTAAGCGCTTGTCAAGAACACGGGAGTCGGAGATGATCCATAGGGGTCGGTGCCATAGCTTACACGGTCAACCATGAATGAGGGAGCATAAGTGGTGGTGCTGTTGAAGAACCAGCAGTATTGGCTGTCGGCATTAGTTGTCAACCAGTCGGTGTAGTATCCGGCATGGTGGCAAGCCGCATATACGCGCTCCGGATAAAGGGTCTCCAAATACTCAAGCACCGCTTTAAGCATATTAGCACCGGTGGGGCAGTTGGGGCATTTCTCTGTAGTGAACTCCTCGAAGAGCACGTTATGGTCATAACCCTCGGAATAGACATTGAAAGTGACATTCTGAACATTGTCGGATGGATCTGGATCCACCTCACCGTTAACTTTAACGATGGAGACATTCATTTTCACATTATCAATATCGCCGGAGAGGTCGGGGTTGATATATACAGTGGCATTGTAGCCGGTGTTGTATTCCATATTACCGTCAACAGTGACGACATAAGGAGTCTCTATACCTTCGACAGCGCACTCCACATCGAAGCTGGTGATTTCGTTGACACCCAAGTTTCTGATACCGATAGATACAGGGAGTGTGTTACCTTGCACCATAGCGTCGCACGTTGTGGCGGAGAAAAGTTGAATGTTGTTTTTGGGAAGGTTATCTCCGGTAACGATAGCCTCGATGCTCACCACACCATAATCAGTGGGGGCTGTCCAAGAAGCATCGTCACCGAGCTTAAGGTAGAAAGCACCCTCCTCAGCGTCACCGCCAAGAGCGGAGATAGCGGCAGTTTTGTTTTTCTGGTGGATAGTGTAGCCCACGTAGAAACCTTTATCGCCTGCGATCTCGTATGCGGAGGTCAAGGGAACGGTGTTCCATCCTTTGGCGAGCTTGATGTCGCCGGTGGTGGTGATGCTGTTTTCAGCGAGATTCTCTCCGTCGAGCGATTCTCTCACCCATACGGTCATTTGGTCAACGTTGACCTTGGATGCCAATCCGGCATGCACTGACGACACCTTATTGCCGGCGTAGACTTTAGCTTTCTCCGGAGAGATCCAAATGGCAGCGGAGACATTGCCCTCGCTTGCATAAGAAATGGGACCGGACGAAGTGATTACTTCTCCGTAGCAATATCCAACGTTTAGTTCTGTCAGATCAGCCGCTTTTGCGACAAATGCGACAATAGTGAATATCGCCATCAAAAAAAACTTTTTCATGTTAGTAAAATTTTACTATTGTTGTTATTGTATTATTGTTTTGTTATTGCTCTTTAGTTGTTGTATTATTAATACCGCATTGTTATGAGCGCAGTATTTCAACACATCCGCAAAAGTAACCAATTTCAATAAAACTCACAATAGTTGGAGTCAAATATCTCTTTAATCCCTTATCTAATATCTATTATCTTATATGTTATCTACTCTCTAATATCTACTATCTATTATTAAAGTGTGTCATAGCGAACCCCATACCGCTAAGGCAAAACGCCTTAACAGCGTCGGCGGCGACGAGCAAGCGTTCGGGCATAAGCTTCATCTCCTCCTCGGGGAACTGACCCAACACATAGTCCACCTGACCGCCGCGCGGGAAATCCTTTCCCACCCCGAAACGGAGTCTGCCATAGTTCTGCGTACCGAGTTCAGAAGCAATATTTTTCAAACCATTGTGACCGGCGTCGCTACCCCCGGCACGCATCCTTATTTGTCCGAAATTAAGGGCTATATCATCCACAAGCACAAGTAGATTCTCCAAAGGGAGTTTCTCCTTATTCATCCAATAGCGCACCGCCACGCCGCTGAGATTCATAAACGTGGAGGGTTTCAGCACCATAAGTTCGCAATTCTTCACTCTCACGGTCGCCATATCGCCGTAGCGGCACGAGGAGAACGCCGCCCCCGCCTCGCGCACAAGCGTATCGGCGATCATAAAACCTGAATTATGGCGTGTGTTGACATATTCGGGACCGATATTGCCAAGTCCCACGATAAGATATTTCTTCATTTGCGGAATATCACAAGATTCTGTTTGATTAGCGGATTTACAAAAAATCCTACGGAGGAAAGAGATCATCCTATTTGAAATTGTTTGATTATAAGCTGACTTCAGCGTTTGATTAATGAGCTTTACACACTGATTTCAGCGTATGGTTTATAATATTTAAATACGCCTTGAATTAAAGAACAACGGAGCGATAGCCGAAGATGGCTGTCGCTCCGAAGAAAATTTGCGTAAACGCCTGGGGATGATTAAGCTTTCGCTGCGGCACCACGGGCGGCACGAGTAAGTTGTACGGCGCAAACCACGGCGTTCTTGGCGTTCATAAGCTCAAGACCCTCGAAGTGAAGATCACCCACAGCCAAAGATTTGCCGAGACCGAGAGAATCAACGTTCACAACGAGTTTCTCAGGAATCTCATTGTAGCAAGCTTTAACTTTCAATTTACGCATAGAAAGAGTAAGTTTACCACCGGCTTTAACACCCTCGGCGTGGCCTTCGATTTGCACGGGCACCTCCATAACAATGGGTTTGTTGGGGAATACCTCAAGGAAATCGATGTGGAGCACTGTGTCTTTCACAGGTTGGAATTGGAGATCTTTCATCACAGCTTTGCGAGTCTCACCGTTCAATTCGAGGTTGATTTCGAAAATCTCGGGAGTGTAGATGAGTTTGCGAACAGCCTCAGCGTCAACTACGATATCAGTAGTGATAAGACCACGGTTGTTAGCGATTTCAACCAATTTCTCACCGGCACGGAGGGGTTTCTCGTAAGGAAGGGCTACGATTTCGCCACCATTCAACACTGCGGGGATTTTGCCCTCTGCGCGGAGAGCTTTAGTGCTTTTTTTGCCACACTCTACGCGAGGCATTGCGCTCAATTCATACGTTTTCATTCTGTCTTAATTTTTTGTGTTACTCAAAATAGGTCGATGCGACGACGAATTTCCCATCACACCTGCTTTCACGCCACAGCGCAAAAGTGCTGCAAAGTTACTACTTTTTTCCCGTATATCACTAATTCAAAGAGAGAAAAATCGAATTTAACTCACAAAGTTCCGATAAGACGTGTGGAAAACAAAAAAAAGACACGCAGAAAACGAAAAAAATGTGTGGAAAACAAAAAAATTTGGACAAAAGAGGATTAACGCTTGCACGAGTGAACCATTATTACTACTTTTGCATTATAAAAAAGAACGGCAAGAGAGCCGCGAACATGAATTTCACCACTTCAAAGTAGACTGGGAGACTCATCAAATTATACGAAATACCGAGACAAGCTAACTTAGTCGATGGCGGGCCTCACTTGTCGCTTCCGCGGCAAGATCTTAGGACGGAGGATTACAAAGATTAAGTGGCACTCAAATCCTGTCATTCGGAGTTTCATCACCGTCCTTTGGAGTGGCCCCTATAAGAAGCAGATGGAGTGTGTAGCAGCAGTCCGTCGGCTTCCTTTTTTACCAAATTGCTCTTTTTCGCCCTATTATACGCCTAATTATATACGGCAACAACGAATTAAGGGCAACAAGTAAATAAGAGAAACAGAGAACAAGAACAGAGAATGAGAACAAAATAAAGAGAAATAAACATAAAAAGCTACAAAGATGAAAGATATCAAAGAAGCACTGCTTCAACGCACCAGCGTACGCCGCTACGAGCGCGAAGCAATACCTGAGGAGACCATGGAATTCATACGCGAAGCCGTGGAAAACACTCCTACAAGCTACAACGGTCAGCAATTCAGCGTGATTGAGATTTCCGACCAAACGCTCAAAGAGGAGCTTTACGCCCTCACCAATCAAAAACAGATCAAGACCTGCAACAGATTCCTTGTGTTCTGCGCCGACTTCAACAAGATCACACGTCTTGCGGAGAAAAAGGGGTTTAATGTCCCCCCGTTCACCAACACCATGGACGCAGTGACCATAGGCATCGTGGACGCCGCATTGGCGATGATGAGCGCGGTGGTGGCTGCACAAGCGTGCGGACTCGGCTCCAACTGCATCGGCTACCTACGCACCGTGGATCCCGCGAAAGTGGCTGAGATGCTGAAACTCCCCAAAGGGGTGTTCGTGGTATGCGGACTCGCTCTCGGAATACCGCGCGAGCAACCGGATTTGAAACCTAAACAACCCACAAGCCTCGTGTTCCACCAAAACGAATACCGCCAAGACACCGAAAAGATGGTAGAGGAGATGGAGGAATATGACGCTGTGGTGACCAACTACAACCGCACCCGCGCCGGCGGCACCAGCACCAATGATTGGTGCGACCATATCCTCGACTACTACCGCCACGCCATGGACTACCGTATCCTCGACTACCTCAAAGCGCAAGGCTACGATATTCAAAAATAAAGAGAATGGCAAAAGCGGAAGAAAGAATAGACAAATGGCTCTGGGCTATGCGCGTGTTCAAGACACGCAGCATAGCCACGGAGGCATGCAAAAAGGGACGTGTAAGCATCGGCGGCACCACAGTGAAGCCGGCGCGCACCATCAAAGTAGGCGATGTGGTGGACGTGAAAAAGCCCCCCATCACCTACTCATTCAGAGTGTTGGCACTCACAGAGAACCGTCTCGGAGCGAAACACGTGGCGGACTATCTGGAAAACATCACTCCGCAAAGCCAATACGACTTGCTGGAGATGACACGCATCAGCGGTTTCGTGGACCGACAAAAGGGTCTCGGGCGCCCCACGAAACGCGACGGCAGAAACCTCGCCCAATTCAAAGAGCAGACATATAGCGCCGACGAGTTCTTCCTCGACTGGGAAGACGACGATGACGACGACGAATAGAAATCCACGGGAATCCGATGGACGGGAGGCGCACTATCAGCGGAAACAGAGATAATCCTTAAAAGGACAGTAATCGCAAGCGCCCTCCCCTATCGCCGCCTGGCTGAAAGGGACATCGGCGGAATGAATCTCACACAGCATCTTCATCAGAAACTCCTCAAACTCATCCCTGACATCATTATAGTCCACAGCGTAGTATCTATTGCTGTTTTTCAGCGCAAGCCTGTTCTCCTTAAATCCCGAAATATCCGTGGCAAGCAAATCATATATTTCCAAAATTATCTCCTCATCCTCCGCCAGACGATGCTTCATGCCGAAAAGCATGGCATATAGCATCAGCTGCAACGCCACGTGCAAATCCCTGTTTGCGAAGACCTCCTCCACCGACGGCATCTTAACATTGAAAGCCCCGGTCTTATAGTCCACAATGCGGAACGGAGCAGTCTCGCCACCCACTTTATCCAATCGGTCAATAATATACGTCATGTTAGCCACCGACCCGTCAGGAAGCTTCAAAGAGTATGTCTCCTTAATCTCACTGCCATAGTAATATATGTTGCCATGGCGACTAATCAGTTCCACATCATGCTTAAGCATACGCACCACAGTGGTACGTATGTTGTTCATATACATGTGCAAACCATCGGGAAGAGTCTCCGGGGTCTCATGATCCTTTCCATCGAGCCACACTTTCTCCCGACATACGCAATTGCGTATCAACTTATCAAGATCCTTAGTGCCATCAATCCACTTTTTGAGATAACTTTCATCTATCTCCTTGGGAGCGGATAGGAATGTCCCCGTACCCTCGGGAGTATAGATATGCGCCAACACATCGTGTACGATTGTGCCGACATCCGAGGGGGAGAGGAAATCCGTGGGGTCATCCTCCTCACGGATGCCCATAACGCGCTGTAGGCAGAACGCCAACCGGCACTGCACATATTGGTTCAATCCGGATGCCGAGAAATATTTACGTCTTCCCTCCTGAGTGAAAAATAATTCGAGATTATCCATTATGGCATCCTTTTTCTCCAGCGTCACAGTGGGCGTGCGCATGGCGTTGAGACTGAAGCCATAGCGTGAGAACTTCACGCGGTTCCTGGCATAGAGCATATTTAGCTGCATCACGTAGCGCGACACATCGCCGCTGCGCACACCCTCGCTACGGGCATCGTAAATCATATATACGCCTTTGGCGCGGCTGATCATTCGGTAGAAATTGTAGGAGAAGATACTTTCCTGGAATCGCGAGGTAGCCATGCCGTAGCCGTAACGCAAAGCATTGGGGATAAAGGTGCGGCTACGCATTTTCCTCGGATATATACGTTCGTTCATCGAGGGAATGATCAAATAGTCGAAATCCAAACAGCGGGTCTCCAAAGGGCCCATCACCTGCAAACCCGACAACGGCTCACCCTCAAAAACAATGGTTTCCCCGGCGAGGAGTTTATCAAGCAATGAAAACACCGACAAGGCGTTGGCGCGGACGGAGTATTTCTCCATCGACTCCTCCAAACGCTCCAGAGCGCGGCGATAGAGCTGCAAGTGCGTCACCTCCAGATTATTCTTCGAGCCGACACTCTCATAGTGCGTCCCCACCCGATCAATGGCGAGATCCATTATATATCTGACATATTTAAGGGCCTCATCACCCTTCTCATAATCCAACAAAACACGGAAGAGCCTGGCTGGGATCTCACCATATTCGCGCATCATCGCCGAATCAAGCATAATACGCGGAATGTTGTTCACCTTTCGCCGCATCTCCGCCGCCATATCCGCACCGAGGATTATGCGTGTGAAGGGATGTGAGAGGACTGTGATTACATCTTCGCGCATAAATTCCCAGCGTTCCTGACGCTGCCGTTTACGGCGCTGCAAGGAATGGAACATATTCACAAACGATGCGGCGGCGGTGTATTTCATAGAGTATCCCATGGTGATATTCACCGCCACTCCACCGACGGGAGTGTCATCGTCCGCCATCTTAGAGCCGCCGAAGGAGTCGGGAAGGCTATAAAGCAAGGGTATCAGCATACTCTCTTCAGGAAGCACCACAGCCACTTTACCTTCGTTGAATTTCTCCGCTCCGAGTTTTTTATAAAGGTCCTCAAGGATTTTTGTTATAATCTTCACCTGTGCCACCGCCGACGGAGCGCTTATCACCTCCATATCCGCGCCGAGTCCCGACACACGGCTCGCCTCAAGGGATATGTCCGCCGGGGGAGGGAAATTCTCTATGTTTTTCTTCACGAAGTGTCCGGCGCTGTTGTGGGCGGAGCCCATCACCGCCTCATTGTAGTCCCATAGGAACTCGCCCATCCTCGATCCGTTTTTCTTAATGTTTTTAAAGAGGTTGAAAATACTCCACTCAACCATTGAAAGGGCGTTGAAGCCCACAAACACCACCTTGTCATACGGCAACACGTCGCCACGCTCCGCCTTTATCCTTTCATACGCCAATCTATAAGCCCTGCCGGAGAATGTGAGTCCCTGTGCGTCGAGCGATTTGCAATATTCATTGTATAAGGGTTCGAGAATCTCCCACAGCTTGAAGAACTTGCTCTTACTCTTGCTTTTTTCGCTATCGGGATTATTGTAATGCTCCCAGAAGTTGGTGCGGTGAGTGGCATAGTTGTTCACGCCGAAATAATCACGCATCACTTTTATTTGATTCTCGTCGAGATATGTGGATTGTATCTCGCGGTGGTCGTGCAAGTTTTTAAACAGCTGGTGGGTATCAACAAGATACATCTCCACATCGTTGAAATCGGAAAGCACCATCTCACCCCATATACGGAAGTTGTCGAAATCCACCAGTTCATCGGTTGATTTTTTCTTACCGTGGGCGACGGTAAGCACATCCGTCGCTCCGGCGTGCGATTTAAGGTATTTCACATATACGTCATACAGGAGCAGCAGGGAATCGACACGCGAGTTCACCACCCTTCCGGAGAGTGATTCCACGAAATCGGAGATTGTGCTAATCTCCGGCAGCAGGCACTGACGCACTCCCCTTTCCACCATAATCTTTTGTATATGGTCAACGAAGAATGTACCGCTTCGTTTGTTTGGGAACACAAAGCATACTTTGCTGATATCGGCATTCCTGTTGAGATATGCCTCGGCTATAGATTTCAAAAACGGTTGCATCATGAAAGGCTCCTATTATGTAAGTCTCATAACCTCTTATATAATCCTATTATGTAAGTCGTCTAATCCCTTATATAATCCTTTTATGTAAGACACTGCTATGTAAGACACTGCAAATTTAATCATTTTTGATGAAACCCTCCCTATCACAATGAGATTTCATCAAGATTCACATGATGTTCACATAGTTCTCTTGGACAAGAAAGTATTGCAACAACACAATATAAGTTAAATTAAAGTTAAATAGTTTTTTCTACAGAATATTGTACATATCTTTGCGCCAAACAAATAAAAAAAAGGCAATGACATATAGTGTGTAACATTAAAAACAAATTGCTATTATGCAAAGAGGATGTATATCACAAACGCGAATATAGTCTTCTTTACAGAGAACAGCAAAATAACATATACTTATCTGTGGCACATACGTAAGAAAAAGCATAACATTCCATGGTTTAATACAAATGCTTTGAAAAGACTTATGCCAAGCATATCTCATGTACCATAGAAACATACTGCCTTCATGCGGAACAACCTACAGAAGCGTATGAGAAACACCTATATACAAAATGCCATTTGTAATGCATCTCAGTGGTGATTATCGAAAGCATTCAAAGACATCTGGTACGAGTAAGAAGACTCACATTCATAGATGACCTTTCATATCAAAACTGAGTAGAAATACAAACAATAACTTTCAAACTAAACTATTAATAATAAACAATTCAAAAACACATGAAGAACAAATTTTCAACCCTATTTTTAGGACTAATTGCATGTGTTTCATGTCAGGATAGCTCAATCCTAAATGAAACAACAAAAGTTCATCAAGAATCACAAAGCGACTTACAAGCGGGTATGCAACGCGTAGTACCAAATACAAAAAAATAAACACAATATTATGCATAAAATCATTATTACAGTATGTATGATATTACTCATACAGTTAGCTGTCAATGCTGAGACAAAAAAAGTGCAAAAGATGGAAGGCGGAGCATTTATTGGATTAACCATACCCATCGAATCATATCATGGAGGCACCGCAAAAATCACTGGAGACTTTGGACTTGAGGGAAGATACAACCTCGTAGGCACACCATGGGATTTTGGTCTACAACTAGCACTATACACCGCTATGAGAGGATATGATAATCTTTTCAACGACAAGCACAACAGGTGGCAAAACAATAGGACTCTTGCACTGGCGGCAGTAAGTGACTACAATGTCTATCAGGGAAACAAAGTGAATCCATTTGTGGGATGCGCATTAGGAATAGGATTCAATGATGTGGTGGGAGACAGATATTTTCCAACCAAGGGAACCTCCTGCCTTGTAGCACCAAGATTCGGTGTGGAATTATGGCATCACCTAAGATTAACAGCGCAATTCAACATATGCAGAAAAGGCTATAATAATTTTTCTCTCTCCATAGGTGCAGTGATTGGAGGAAGACAAAAAAAATAAAAATTATGAAACATAAAAAGGATATCGGCTATGTAATATTCAAACCGCATATCCACAACGCATCTACGTATCTACAATGCACCTACAATAAAAAGGTCAGACATTGCAGAAACATTAAAGAGAAAGAGTCCGGAACCATGCCGGACTCTTTTTACTTCATTGCTAATTATTTTTTTCTGTGAATGCGGAATTTGGACTAAATCAGACCAAGGAATCAGTCTAAAAATTATAATCCACGCAAGCACGCGACTCCTTCAAGGGAGCAACAATAGCGGCAGCCGCCACATGATCGGGATGCTTGGCATAAACAGCCACATCCTCCATCTTATCCACCACCGCGGTAAGCACCACATCCCAATCCTCGGAGGGATTCTCATTAATCCCCACCTCCATGGAACGCAACACCTCTATTTTTTTGGGCAACGCCATAAGCGCCGTCTTAAACGCCTCCGACGCACGACGACGTTCGGCGGCATCACCTTTGAGTTTAAATGATACAATATGTTTTACCATCGTCTTTAAAGTTTTATACGTGGGTTATTATATACGCTATATATACGTCGGTTAATTATACAAACGTTCACGAGCCGCTGCCACCTTCTCATCAGTGATATAGTCATCATAGTCCATAATCTTGTCGATAATGCCGTTGGGGGTCAACTCAATGATACGGTTGCAGACAGTCTGGATGAACTCGTGGTCATGGCTCGCCATAAGAATCACGCCCTTATAGCTTTGCAAAGTGTTGTTGAAGGCCTGGATGGATTCCAAATCAAGGTGGTTCGTGGGGGAATCAAGCACCAGAGTGTTGGCATCAGTAAGCATCATACGCGCGATCATGCAACGGATTTTCTCACCACCACTGAGCACAGAAGCCTTCTTAAGTACCTCCTCACCGGAGAATAGCATCTTACCAAGGAACCCCTTGAGATAAATCTCACTACTGTCTTTACTGAACTGACACAGCCAATCCACAAGATTGAGGTCAGTGTTGAAGAATGAGCTGTTGTCCAAGGGGAGATACGCATTTGTGATTGTCTGTCCCCAGTCGAACTCTCCGGCATCGGCATGGCGGTTGCCCATGACAATTTCAAAGAGAGCAGTCATGGCGCGGGGGTCACGGCTCAAGAACGCCACTTTGTCACCTTTCTCTATTTGGAAATTGACATCGTTGAAAAGCACCTCACCATCCACAGAGGCTTTCAAACCCTTAACTTCGAGAATTTTGTTACCCACCTCACGCTCGGGAGTAAATATAATTCCCGGATAACGGCGTGATGAGGGCTGAATCTCCTCAATGTTAAGCTTCTCAAGCATTTTCTTGCGGCTTGTGGTCTGCTTGCTCTTCGCCACATTGGCACTGAATCGGCGTATAAATTCAAGAAGCTCCTTACGTTTTTCCTCAGCTTTCTTATTGGCAGCCTGCTGCTGGCGCAACGCCAATTGCGAAGACTGATACCAGAAGCTGTAGTTTCCGGCGAAGAGAGTCACCTTATTATAATCTATATCAAGAGTGTGGGTGCTCACAGCGTCGAGGAAGTGACGGTCGTGGCTCACCACCAGCACGGTGTTTTCAAAATTGGAAAGATAGTTCTCCAACCAAGAGACAGTGTCGAGGTCAAGGTCGTTGGTAGGCTCATCGAGAAGCAAGTTGTCGGGGTTACCGAAGAGGGCTTTCGCAAGAAGCACACGCACCTTCTCGTTGGCACTGATATCCTTCATCAAAGAATAGTGACTATCCTCCTTTATGCCGAGACCACTGAGCAGAGCCGCGGCATCACTTTCGGCGTTCCATCCCTCCATCTCGGCGAATTTCTCTTCGAGTTCGGCGGCACGGATGCCATCCTCATCGCTGAAATCAGGCTTCGCATAGATTGCATCCTTCTCCTGCATGATATCCCACAGCACCGTATGTCCGCGGAGCACTGTTTCCATCACCGTGCAGTCATCAAATTCAAAGTGATCCTGCGACAATACAGATAAACGTTCACCGGGACCGAAAGTCACGGTTCCATGAGTGGCTTGCAACTGTCCTGACAATATTCGCATTAAGGTGGATTTACCGGCACCATTCGCGCCGATAATACCATAGCAGTTACCACTGTTGAAAGTGAGATTTACATCCTGAAATAGTGTCCGCTTACCGAACTGGATGCCCAAATTGTTTACTTGAATCATTGAAAAAATCGGTTGTGCCCTCACTGACGGTGCATTTACCTTTGTCCGCGGGCGAGTAAATTTTGTGCAAAATTACAAAAATTCTCCGACACCACCAACCGGGAAACCGGTGGAAACATGAGAGGAACGGGAAGCACAGGGTTCCACAAATAAAACGGCGAATAGCATCGGTTTGCAAAAAAAATAGTACTTTTGCGAAGAAAGTATGAATTATGGAAGAAAATAAGGAAGCCGTGAAAGCGGCGATCACAGGTATAAAGCGTCAATTCATGGCATACCGCAACGGCATCATCGCCGACTCAATGCGCAAAGCGGGGTACCCCTACAGCGTCATTTTCGGACTCAACGTGCCGCAGATAGCGCACATAGCGCGCACCCTCACCGACGGAGAGTCTCTCGCTCCGGAACTATGGAGGGATAAAGGGGTGCGCGAGTCACGCATCATGGCGTGCTATCTTTTCCCACACGACATCACCAAAGAGGAGGCTCAGAAACTCATCAACGACCTTCAGACTCCCGAAGAGGGGGATATGCTGGCGTTCCGTCTGCTAAAACACCTACCCTACGCCCCTGAATTGGTGGATGAAAATAAAGATTCCGCCAACGCCATGTGCCGCCATCTCGCCGAGATATTGAGCAAGCACATCAGCGGATAATTCCTCTCAACAACCAACCAAACAACATGAATATATTAGAAACCCACAACCTAAGGAAACAATTCGGCAACCACATAGCATTAGACAATGTGAATCTAAGCATGGAACAAGGGAGCATCTATGGTCTGTTAGGACCTAACGGCGCCGGCAAAACCACGTTCCTACGCCTTGTGAACAATATTTTAGCGAAAGACTCCGGCGAAATACTGTTCAACGGGGAGCCTATGAGCATCAAACTCAGCAAACACTTAGGGTATATGCCCGAAGAGCGAGGACTCTACAGCAAAATGCAAGTGGAGGAACAAATCCTATTCTTCGGAATGCTCAAAGGGAAAAGCCGATACGAACTTCAGCAAACCATGCGCCAATATATGGAAATCTTCTCCATATCCCAAGCCGACACAAAACGCAAAGTGAGCGAGCTCTCAAAAGGGAACCAGCAGAAGGTGCAAATAATCGCCACCCTGGTGCATGAACCGGAGTTGGTGATGCTCGACGAACCGTTCAGCGGCTTCGACCCCATCAACGGAGCACTGCTCTCCGCGCTTATCGACAGATTGAAGGAGAAGGGAGCCACCATAGTGCTGTCGAGCCACAACATGGCGGCGGTAGAGGAGATATGCTCCCACATGGCGCTGATAAACCACGGCAAACTCTTAGTTAACGGCAGAATTAAGGATATTAAAAACGAGAACAAAGAGAACACCTTCATCATAAGCACCAGCACCCCTGTGTCGTTCAGCGAACTGGAGGAACGGGGCATCGTGCGCGGCACGCGACTGCTGGAGCGCAACGCCGATGATCCTTTCAGCTACAACATCACACTCAACACATCCACGGCGAACAACGAAGTGATTATCCACGCCTGCAAGCAGAGTAAAATGCTGCACTTCGAGGAGAAACTCCCGCGTCTCGCCGACCTTTTCATAAAATACACAAACAGCCACAACCCACAGACCGACGGCACACTCCCCCACAACGGCGACATACCGTGCGTGAGTGACAGTCCCTTTGAGAAAGTAAACTAAAACCATCAATCATGACACAACTTCAGCTCATCGTACAACGAGAATATATAAACGAAGTAAAGAGCAAATCCTTTTGGATTTCCACGTTCGTATTCCCCGTAGTGCTTATTCTTTTCGGAATATTCATAGGCTTCATGGCGGCGGACTCCGAGACACTGCAAACCGTTTCCACCTTGGGGCAGGACACGTCTGACAAAGACCTCAGCGGAGCACAAGTGATAGGGATGATGATGGGTATGTTTATGACACTGTTCATCATGCTCTACGGCACACAGATATTCAACAAAGTGCGCAACGAAAAGACCAACCGCATCATGGAAATCCTCGCCACCTGCGTCAGCGGACGCACCATGATGCTGGGGAAAGTTATCGCCGTGGGGCTACTTGGCATCACACAAATGCTGGCATGGGCGGTACTCATAGCGGGAGGGGCGATTTGCACACTCTCGATGCTCAACCTCTATGATGCCCTCACGATACTCACCGACACGCGAGTGCTTACGGCGGCGGTCTACGGCATACTTTATTTCGTTGGGGGCTACCTTCTCTTCGGATCCCTCTACGCCTGCGTGGGAGCGATGACCGACAAAGATAACGAAAACCAAGGCTACATAGCACTACTCACATTCATCATCATGATATCCTTCTACATGGCGCAGTTCACCATCGACAACCAAGGGTCGCAAGTGGCGGTGTGGTGCTCATACATCCCCATTACAAGCCCTACAATAGGATGCGTGCAAGCAATCTCCGGAGCAATGGCGTGGTGGGAAGCCCTTATTTCGCTTATTATCCTTTATGGTTGCGCATACTTCTCCATAGTCATAGCAGGGAAAATATACACCTCCGCAATGCTACTCACCGGCAAGAAATTATCTCTGAAAGATTTGTTGGTTTTCATTAAAGCGAAGTAAACTGAACAAAAGTCAACAATATTTTGTAACTTTGTAGTAATAATAGTCCGCCATAGAAAAAAGCAGAAAAAGACCGTAGAGAAAATCATAGAGAAAAATGATATGAAAACCCTTGTTATAATACCTACGTACAATGAGATAGAGAACATCGCGGCGATAATCGACGCTGTGCTGCTCCGTTCACCGGATATCCATATACTGGTGATTGACGACAACTCACCCGACGGAACCGCGGCGGCGGTACGCTTAAAAATAAGAGATTACCCGGATCGGCTGTTCCTTGAGGAGCGCGAGGGTAAACTCGGACTCGGCACAGCATATATCAAAGGGTTTAAATGGGGATTGAGCCACGACTACGACTATATCATGGAGATGGATGCCGATTTCTCCCACGACCCCAAAGATGTCACACGCTTAATCAAAGCATGCGACGGGGGAGCCGACGTGGCGATAGGATCGCGCTATGTGACAGGGGTGAATGTGGTGAACTGGCCCATGAGCCGCGTGCTGATGTCGTATTTCGCATCGAAATACGTGAGACTCGTCACCGGAGTGAAGCTCCACGACACTACCGCCGGATTCGTATGCTACCGCCGCAAGGTCCTTGAGGAGATAGGCCTTGACAAAGTGCAGTTCAAGGGATACGCATTTCAAATAGAGATGAAATACCGCGCATGGCGCAAAGGATTCAAAGTGGTTGAGATTCCAATCATATTCGTCAACAGAGTGCTGGGCACAAGCAAAATGAGCGGCAGCATCTTCGGCGAAGCAGCTTTCGGAGTAATCACACTGCGCATGAAATCCATCCTCGGGAAACTATAACTATAGCAAACCGCCACAACAGACGGCTATAACAAAATAAGCATGATACTCACCAACGCAACCATCATTAATGAGTCTGAATCCTATATTGGATACGTAGAGATAGAGGGAGAAAAAATCGTCAACGTGGGCCGCGGCACCGCCGATGCGGAGACACTGCGCCGGCACCATGCGGACGAAATCAAAGATTTGAAAGGGAAATGGCTAATTCCCGGAGTGATTGACGACCAAGTTCATTTCCGCGATCCGGGACTCACCCATAAGGCGGACATAGCCACAGAGAGCCGCGCGGCCATCGCCGGGGGTGTCACCTCGTTTATGGATATGCCCAACACCAACCCTCAAACCACCACCCTCGAAGCATGGGAGGCTAAAATGCGCCGCGGAAGCGAGGCATCACTCGCCAACTATAGCTTCTTCTTCGGAGGAACCAACGACAATATCGAAGAGATAAAGCGTCTCGACTCCACACGAATCCCCGGCATAAAAGTGTTTTTAGGCGCATCCACCGGGAATATGCTTGTGGACAAGCAGGAAGCGTTGCAACAACTTTTCTCCCTTCCCCACCTCATCGCCATACATAGCGAGGATGAAGGCATCATACGCAAAAACATAGAGGAGTACAAAGCCAGGTACGCGCCGGAGAACGTACCCATAGAATGTCATCCGCTCATACGCAGCCGCGAAGCATGTGTGGCATCCACACAACGCGCCATAGCGCTGGCGCAACGCTTGGGCACAAAACTGCACGTGCTTCACCTCTCCACCGCCGAAGAGGCAAAAATGATGGCGGAGGTGAATCACGAGAAAATCACCGCGGAGGTTTGCGTACACCATCTATGGTTCACCGATAAGGAGTACGCCACCCTTGGATCGCGCATAAAATGCAATCCCGCGGTGAAGAGTGAAGCCGACAGGGAGGAGCTATGCAAAGCCATCAACGACGGCAGAATAAGCGTTGTCGCCACCGACCACGCACCCCACCTGCTGAGCGAAAAGAGAGGGGGAGCACTCCAAGCGGCATCGGGAATGCCACTTGTGCAGTTCTCACTCATTGCCATGATGGAATTGGCGAAAGAGGGCGTACTGACAAAAGAGAAGGTAGTGGAACTGATGTGCCACAATCCCGCCAAATTGTTCAAAATAGAGAACCGCGGTTTCATCCGTAATGGATATTTCGCTGATTTAGCGGTGATTGATCCCGAAAGGGGGACCTTGGTGGAACCCTCCATGCTGGAGTCGCGATGCGGATGGTCTCCATTCGAAGGGCACAGATTCCCATACTCCGTGGAGTGTACATTCGTTAACGGCAAATGCGTGTACGACAAAGGGAAATTTGAGAATAAGCTATACTCCAAAGCGCTGAAATTCAACCACTAAAAATTTATCAGATTGAAAAGGCAGATTCAGAGATAAATCTTTACAGACAGAAATTCACAGATATAGATTCATCGAAAGCAGATATATTAAAAACAGATTCATCGGAAACAGATTCGATACACAAAAAAAGGAATAATGAGAAAAATAGCGAGCATCTTGTTTTTGGCATTGGGCATAGGCACCATGTATTGCCAAACCAGCAGAGAGGAACTCAACGAGAACATCAACAAAGCCGGAGGCGTGTACTACGCCTACCCCACCACGGTTGCGGAGAACACCGCCGCGCCGAAAGGGTACGAGCCGTTTTATATCAGCCATTACGGACGCCACGGCTCACGCTATCTCATCTCCGACAAAGATTACAAATGGGTGCTTGAACTCCTTGAAAAGGGGGACAAACAGAATGCGCTCACCGCTCTCGGCGAGGATGTACTCGGCAGAGTGCGCGATGTGTGGAAAGAGGCTGAGGGACACGGAGGCGACCTATCGCCGCTGGGAGTGCGCCAACACCGCGGCATCGCCGAAAGAATGGCAGCCGCCTATCCGCAAGTATTTAAAGGGAACACTAAAATCTCAGCACGCTCCACAGTGGTGATACGCTGCGTGCTGAGTATGGACGCATTTTGCGAACGTCTCAAAGAGATAAACCCCAACCTCCAAATAACCCGCGAATCCTCCAACAGATACATGAAGTATCTCAACTACCACAGCAAAGAATCCGGCGACTTCACCGGCGACAAGGGCCCGTGGCGTGAGGAGTACCGCAAGTTTGAAGCGGACAAAGTGCATGGAGAAAGACTCGCGGAAACAATCTTCGCCGACAAGGATTTCATACGCAAGAATGTTAACCTCGCCGACTTTATGTGGGGAATGTATTGGATAGCCGTGGGTATGCAGGATATAGAGACACCAGTCAGTTTCTACGACATCTTCACCAGCGATGAACTTATCGACCTATGGGAATGTGTGAACTATAGATTCTATGTCTGCGACTCCAACTACGCCGGCAACAACGGCATAGTGGTTGCCAATGCGAAGAACTTGCTGCGCAACATCATAGAGAGCGCCGACGCCGCCATAACCTCCAATGAAAACGGAGCCACACTACGCTTCGGACATGACGGCAACATACTCCCCTTGGCGGCGATACTCCGTTTTGAGAATTGCTACAACTCAGTGATGGAACCGGAGAAATTCATGGAAGCGTTCAGCGACTTCAAGATAGCCCCCATGGCGGCAAACATCCAATTGGTATTCTTCCGCAACAAGAAGACCAACGATGTGATAGTTAAATTCCTCCACAATGAAAAAGAGGTGCGCATCCCCGTGGAGACGGATATGTGGCCCTACTACAAGTGGGAAAAGGTGAGAAGTTTCTATGAGGAGATTCTTCAATAGAATCAAGGAATACCCGGCTAAACTAAGCTTCCGTACCGGCATGATATTCATCGGTGCGGCGGTGGCGTTCTATATCATCTCATTCGCGCAAATGTTCATCCCCGGTCTTAGCGTGGCATGGAAAGGTGGGCTATGGACACTCTTCTTCGGTCTCGCCAAGACTTTTCAATACACAGGCATCGCAATTATCGGCGCGGAGGGGGTGCGACGGATAAAAGGATGGTGGAAACGCCGCGGATGAGGAGTGGCAACCGCCGCGGCGCTTAGATTAATCACCTTTCACATAAAATTATTAACTTTGCAAAGAAATATGCTTTAAAACAAGCAGTGAAATGAGCTTATAAAGTAGGCTTATAAAAAAACAATAAAGCAAGCACTAAAATAAAGAAATAACAGCTAATTAATGAAATTCAGAGTAGAATCCACATCTCCGAACACAGCGGGACGCGCCGGAGTGATCACCACCGACCATGGTGATATCCAGACACCCATATTCATGCCTGTAGGCACAGTGGGGTCAGTGAAAGCAGTCCACATGCGTGAGCTCCGCGACGATATCAAAGCGCAAATCATATTAGGCAACACCTACCACCTCTACCTACGTCCGGGCTTGGAGATTCTACGCCAAGCCGGGGGACTACATAAATTCAACGGTTGGGAACGCCCTATCCTCACCGACAGCGGCGGTTTCC
>CAYQMV010000026.1:0-31996 GCA_964418705.1 uncultured Sangeribacter sp. | reverse complement strand
ATAACAAATGGGCATTTTTCTCACAAAAAAACACCCATTTTGACCCATAGGTCATCTAATATCATCATAGCACTCACAATCATCAGTGCTGTCCTCTCAATTTACTTCAGGTCTGTTTATCGTGAGCAGCCGATGTTTGATGAAAGAGTCTACGCATATATATGTAGCGAGGATGAGGGTCGTGATTTTTGGGCGGAGGACAAGAATCTTGACAAAGTTCAAACCGTCGGAGACGCTATTTATTCACAGATAAATCATTACAAATACGTAAACGGACGATTCTTAGTACACCTTACGGAGCAGCTCTTTACCGCAATCTGGGGCATTGATACATATTATGTCATTAATGCGTTGGTGTTTGGACTTTTATTGGTGTTTGTTATGCTTTACACCACAAATGCGGGGGGGAGACAAAATCCCTTGCTTTGGGTCATTGCTTTAGCTGCCTTGATTTTATTCTTCCCTTTGGCATGGAGGTTATGGATTTCATATAACTATGCTCCAAACTATCTTATCCCTTCTTTTTTATTTGTTCTGTATTTATATTTATTCGATAAATTAAAAAATAGATTTACAACCATCGGTTTGGTGTTGTATTCCATCATGGCTCTTATCTTGGGCGCAAGTCATGAGGCGTTTTCAATACCATTGTCCGGTGCTATGCTAATATACGTTTGCTGTAATATTAAATCTGTGTTTAAGACGCAGCGTATTTATCCTATAATCTCACTTGGTTTAGGCACTATTGCATTATTACTATCCCCCGGTAATTACCATAGATTATCAGGCGCACACAAAGGAGGAGCGATTTATTCCGCAATGAACAACATAGATAATATGGTGCATGTTAGATTTGTATGGATTGCTCTGATTGCTTTGCTCCTCTTTGTTGTGATAAACCATGCTGAATTTAAGCGGTTTGTAAAGGAGAACTATCTTTTGATGTGGACTCTGTTTTGGGGTGTTGTTTGTGCGTTTATCGCCAATACTGCTCCATATTCTCTTACGGGAGTTGAGTTAGTGTCGCTGCTAATTGCGATGAAACTGCTTCTAAGAATTAAGTGGAGTAAATGTAATAAGTTTTTACTATATGCTTCTTCAGCGGCTATACTTGCTGTAATTGTCTTTGTGCAGATCCAGGTTGTTAGGTATGGGAAAATACAGATGAACAACTATGAGAAGTGTATGGAAGAGTATATTGCCAGTGATGATGGTATTTTTAGAAAGCCTATTATCGACAAACCATTCTATGTACGGCTATATACGTTTGATTGGTCTAATTGTAGAAATAACCAATTACTTGTTCATAACATTCAGAAAGACTATCATCAATGGGGTAAGAAGGGTATGCCGCTTATTGACACGGAGTATGACGCATTGGCTGATGGTTCAATGTTTGATGCGAAAAATATGATTCCGGGTGGTTCCGGATTCTATGGTGTTGAGAATGGCCTTGGTTTTTGGGCGCATAAGGACTCTATAAATCTTGAAAACCATAGGTTTGAGTTTGAATATCTGCCTGTACATTTTTCATCGCCCAATACGGGATTATGTCTTGGCGTGAAGTTTGCTTTGTCTCCGGATTCCTACCCCAATCAAGAGATGATAGATACCATTTCCGACATTAAGACTCGCTGGGGTGATTTCTACTTTATAGAGAAGCCGTTGGCTCGCGAAGTCATCGCTATTAAGGCGATAGAGAAGTAGTGGGCTTGTGAGTTTAAGTTTATGATAAAGGCCTTACTCCGAATTGCTCCTTAGATGGAGCGTTGGGAGTAAGGCTTTCTCTTTTATTGGCGCATAGGTGGTCGATGTGCGTCGCAGTTGGGACTATTTAGGTGTGTGTCGTGATTGGGGCAAGATGCGCGTTGCGGTTGAGACTAATTGCGGATGATTTTGCCGTTGTATGTGCGGGGAAAGTGAGATAAAGGAATGATATCCTTTGGTATATGGTATGGCGGAAGCGAACGTTTGAGCACCTCATATACTCTTGTTTTAGTCTCCGACGTGATTCCTTCAGTCTCAAGGAGAAGAACAGCCTCCTCGCCCCATTTATCGCTCGGACGTTTGGATATGTAATAATTCAATGGTTGAAGACGGATGGAACGCCAAAAATCTGGGGTCAGTATTCGTGATATTTCCGTTTCAACCTCCTCGGGATGAATCTTAACACCACCGGAGTTGATCACATTGTCCAATCTGCCTTTATAGATGAACTCCTTTGGTGAGATGATTTCCACGCTGTCGTTTGTCCGTATCACACTGCTATCATCCATTGTTATTACAAGTGCTGAGTCCTCTGTTTTGCCGCAGGTCAGTCCCTCAAGCATTTGAAACGGGGACATTGAATTCTCGGTCACACGCCGAAGTGCCACATGCGACGCTGTTTCAGTCATTCCATAGCTCTCGTAGGCGTGTACTTTTGACTCTACAATCCTTTGCCGCAGATGCGTAGGTATGGTGGAACCTCCGATTAAAAAGTTCCTTATTGGGGGTATTGATGCCAAGTTATCAAGTAGGTATTCCAACTGTGACGGCACCACAGCGAGCAAATCTATCGGTTGGGAATCCACGTTGTTTGCCAATGGCTTGTTGGATGCCGGCTCGCACGTGAGTTTCGCACGGGAGACTATACTTCTCACCACCATCATTTTGCCGGCTATGTATGATATGTCCAACGGAAGATGTAGGCGGGATTCACTTGTGAGATTGAAGAACTTTACAGTACGCATGGCAGATGCGATCACCATCTTTTTAGGTAATCGTATAGGTTTAGGCGCACCGGTGGAGCCGGAGGAATGAGCTGTTATATATCCGTTTTCGCTATTCCATTCCGCTAAAAAATCTTCAATTGTCATGATCGTAACAATTTATGATGGTATCAGTTAAGTCACGCTCCTATTCTCTCCAGTCCAAATCATTGAATTGGCTGTGGTTGAAGACCTGACCATTGTCGTAGTGGAGCTTTTCTCCGTCAAGTGTCAATGGAACTTCAAAATTGTTGAGATATAGTGCTCCTGTGCCCAATCCTTGCGCCATGGCAGGTTGGAATCCGGCAGTCCATTGTGCCAGGGCGTTTAATCCCACGTTCGACTCCAATGCGGATGTGATCCACCACCCTATTCCCAATTGCCGCGCGCACTCAATCCATTCCTCCGCGCCGGAGAATCCCCCGCATAATGCCGGTTTTAGCACGATATACTGCGGATGAATTGCATTCAACAGACGCTCCCTCTCCTCGTAGGTGTAGATTCCGATCAGCTCCTCATCCAGGGCTATCGGAATGGGCGTTTCTCTACATAGTTTAGCCATATATTCGGCGTTACCCTTCGGTATAGGTTGCTCTATGGAGGATATGTTAAGGTCGGCGAGGGCGGATAGCTGCTCCATGATGATATCATGCTTCAATCCCCCATTGGCATCCACTCGTATTTCAAGCGTGTCGCTGAGTGAGCGAATCTCCTTAAGCATCTCCAATTCGGCGTCCCAATCAAGCGCCCCTATTTTGAACTTCACGCAGTGGAATCCTTGCGACAGCTTGTCGATGGCACGTCGGCGCATCTCATCACGGGAACCCATCCACACCAACCCGTTGATGGTGATGTCGCTTTTACCTTTCACAAAATCCGTGTGGAAATAGACGCCCTCGCATCCGGCGGAGTAGTCGCGGATTGCTTGCTCAAGACCGAATTGTATGGATGAGTGGCGGCTCAAATCGGTGGGCTTTCCTAAAGCGATATTCGCCAGAAGTTCCACCAATTTATATTCGTAGCCCTCATTTGCTTCGGGACTTAATCCGGGGAACACAGCCGCTTCACCGATTCCGAAGCGTGATGGGTCGGATTCATCGTAAATTTTGAGAAAGCATGTCACTTTCTCCGTCATCACCTCCCGTGATGTTGTGGCGGGAGATTTGAATTTCAACCTATAAGGGGCGTAGGCTAAGCGCATATAATTGCGATATTAAGGGGATAATTAGGGGAATGTGGGGAATTGGTCGAAATTGGGGTCACGTTTCTCAAGGAAAGCGTTTTTACCCTCCTGTGCTTCGTCCATAAGATAGTACATCAAAGTTGCATCGCCGGCGAACTCCATCAGACCTGCCTGACCATCGAGTTCGGCGTTCAGTCCCCGCTTAATCATGCGTATTGCCAATGGTGAACGCTTTACTATTGTTTTACACCATTCCAGCGTTTCCTCTTCAAGTCTCTCAAATGGTACGACGCAGTTCACCATTCCCATCTCCAAAGCCTCTTGGGCGGTGTATTGTTTGCAGAGGAACCATATCTCACGGGCCTTTTTCTGACCTACACAGCGAGCTAAGTATGATGATCCGAATCCGGCGTCGAAGCTTCCCACTTTAGGACCTGTTTGCCCGAATCGGGCGTTCTCGGATGCTATCGATAGGTCGCATATCACTTGCAGCACGTTGCCTCCACCGATGGAGTATCCATTCACCATCGCGATTACAGGTTTCGGAATGGAGCGTATGACATGGTGAAGCTCCAACACATTCAGACGCGGAACGCCATCGTCGCCAACGTATCCTCCTCTCCCCTTCACATTTTGGTCGCCACCGCTACAGAATGCTTTATCTCCGGCTCCGGTAAGGATAATCACACGTATCGACGCCTCCTCTCGGCAATAGTGGAATGCGTCAAGCATCTCTTGGTTTGTCAATGGTCGGAAGGCGTTGTAAACCTCGGGGCGGTTGATTGTGATTTTCGCAACGTTTCCGTATTGTTGGAAAAGAATATCTGTGTATTCTTTAATTGTTTTCCATTCTACCATAATATGTTGTGTTTAAATGATTTACTATTCTTGTGTCTTAATATTCTTCAATGTTTGAAATATCCTCGTAGTATCTCCGCGTTGTTGACTGCGGATGTGTCGATTTCCAATATGCATCGTCTCTTCTCCGCAAAGAACGCATTCAATACATCGTGAAGTCGGTTTAGATTTTCGGCATGCATATAGGCATATCCAAAAGTGGTTGCCAAATCCTTAATAGGTGGCGACATGATTTCTCCGCATGAGAAATACTCCTCCACCATATCCAATGAGGAGGTCGAGTTTATGAAACGGAATATGTCTCCACCATTGTTGTTCATCACGATTATCTTGAACCTGTCGGGGGTATATGGCAAAGCCAAACCACCCAAATCATGGCGGAAGCTCATATCTCCGGTGATTAAGAGAGTGTTCCCGTTGTATACCATAGCGCTTCCCACAGCGGTGGAGGTGCATCCCTCTATTCCCGAGGTTCCGCGGTTGCAGTATATGGCATGTTGCGATGCCGATGCCGTCAGCTCCGCATACCTCACGGATGTGCCGTTGGAGAGATGAAGATTATAGTCCGACGGAAGCATTCTCATCACAAGATTGAACGCCGCAAGATCGGAGCATCCTTTATCCGCTATTTCCGTGAAGTAGTTGTTATGGTTAATCTCGGCGTCTCTTTCGATCATTCTCCATTTCTCCTGATAGTCGGACTCTTGAATCCGGCACTTACGCATATAATGGGTAAGTCCCTTAAAGAGGAGTGTGGGATCCATCTTCAACTTCAGAGAGAGATGACGGAAACAATCCGCCATCATGTCGCTTCTGTCTATCGACCAATGTTCCACATTCTCCATGGAACGGAACCATTCTTTCACTTTGCGCGATACCAAAGCGCCACCTAAGGTGATTACTATGTCGGGAAGGAGTCCCTCCATTTCCGATTCTTTTACGAAGGGTATGATTCTGTCTATCCCCCCCTCCACTTGCTTGATATGGAGGTTTGCCAATTTCTCCGCTAATATGTACACGTTGGGGAATGAGGCGAACGCCGCCAACGCTTTGGATAATTTATCTGACGGGGGCATGTATCCTGCGCATACCACCACCTTGGCATTAGCGCATCTTAATGCTAGAGTCTCCAAATCAGCTTTTGACAAGGCGGCACTTCCGGATAAATGATTCACATAGCGTTGCCTAAGTGGAATAGAGGAAACACTGTGTGTCAAAGGTGCGTTAAACTGCATATTGATATGCACAGGTCCCGGTTTGGCATCCACCGCCATAATCAGAGCCTGATTGATGGTTCTGTTGGCATACCATAGCATCTCCTTGTCTGAAGTGTCAAAATCAGGTATGTCAAAACTCCCTTTAACGAAGTGTTGCAATGCCTCATATTGTCGGATTGTTTGGCTGTCGTCTTGATCAATCCATTGCATCGGTCGGTCGGCGGAGATTACCACCAACGGTGTGCCTTTATAGAATGCCTCCGCCACCGCCGGAGCGTAGTTCAACAATGCGGTTCCGGATGTGCATACCAACGCCACGGAGCATTGGCGTGTGGATGCGATACCCAACGCCATAAATGCCGCCGCACGTTCATCCACCACTATATGTTTGCGTATCTCCGTCATTTCATGCAGTGCCACTATCAGCGGCGCATTGCGTGATCCCGGGGACACGACAACGTCGGTGATGCCATGTTGTGATAGTAAATCCACTAATATGAATGCGGAGGATTTATCCGTGGAGTATCTCATTGTTGTTTATGCTCTATTAAACATCCTATTTAAATGATGACGGGTGGTAGCCTAAGAGGTATGCGTTTGCCGGCATCTGTTTTTTTCCGGCGGGCTGCAATGACAATATCTCAATTGGTGACGTTGCGGTGCCAACCCATAGTTTACCCTTTTGAATATACACTTCACCCGGAGCCAACCACTTTGCAGAGTCTGTGAGTGCCGATGCGAAGATTTTCACATCAACTTCGGTTCCGGCGGCATCCTCCACTGTCGTCCATGCGGCGGGATATGGGGAGAGTCCGCGGATATGGTTGTGAATATCCTCGGCTTCGCGGTTCCAATCGATTTTGCAGTCTGCTTTGAAAATTTTGGGCGCCGGAAGGAATTCTCCCTCCGGTTGCGGTTGGGGATTGACGGTGCCATCCTCAATGGATTTCAACGTGTCAACAACCATGGAGGCACCCAGATGCATCAATTTATCATGGAGAGTACCGGCGTTATCTTCCGGTAGGATATCCACTTCCTCTCTCCCTATGATGTCGCCGGTGTCTATCTCATGCTTTAGGAAGAATGTGGTGACACCCGATTTCTTATCGCCTGCCATGATGGCACGGTTGATAGGCGCCGCGCCTCTGAATCGCGGCAACAGCGACGCATGAAGATTAAATGTGCCTAACTCCGGCATCTGCCATACCACCTGTGGCAGCATTCTAAATGCGATAACCACAAAGAGATTGGCATCAAATGATCTTAGCTCATTCAGAAATGCCTCATCCTTGAGATTGGCTGGTTGAAGTACCGGAAGATTGCGCTCCACGGCTATCTTCTTCACATCGCTTTGGAGCAGTTTGTGTCCGCGTCCGGCGACTTTGTCGGGCATGGTCACAACAGCTCTCACATCGTAGCCGGAATCCAATATCTTTGATAGGTTATATGCGGCAAATTCGGGAGTGCCGAAAAATACAATTTTCAATTTCATATCAATCATCTGTGTAATGTCGGAGTACCCTCCTGTAGGAATTAAATATTTTAGACTTGGATACAAATCCAATATATTTTTCATTTTCGTCGACCACCGGAAGATTCCAGGCGTTTGTTTGGTCGAAGACCTCCATCACCTTCTCCATGGACCAATTCACTTGAATCACCGCCGGTGGCATCGACATGAATCGGCTTACGGTCATTTTTTTGTATAGGTCGGAACGGAACATGATGTTGCGTATGTCATCAAGCAGCACCACTCCGATGAGCTTGTTGCCTCCGTCGGTGACGGGGAATAGATTGCGGTGGGATACCGATACCACGTCAACCATCTCCTTAAGGTTCATTTCGGGGTGGACTTCTATGAAATCCCTTTCAATCACTCTGTCCACTTTCAAAAGGGTGAGCACCGCTTTATCTTTTTGGTGGGTCATCAAATCCCCCTGTTTTGCCAAACGCATGGTGTAGATGCTGTAGGGCTCAAAGATGCGTATCGTGCCGTAGGATATGGTGGAGACGATCAGTAATGGGAGAAACAGATTGTAGCCTCCGGTCATTTCCGCGGTGAGGAAGATGCCCATCAATGGAGCGTGCATCACTCCCGCCATTACTCCCGCCATTCCCATGAGGGTGAAATTCTTTAGCGACAGACCTATGCCGAGGGGAAGATTGTTAATCACAAAAGCGAATAGGAATCCGCTCAATGCCCCCACAAACAATGATGGCGCGAAAGTACCTCCCACTCCGCCGGCTCCGTTGGTGGCGGAGGTGGCGAACGCTTTGGTGAGCACTATCAATGCGAGGAAGAGTGCCAGGAACCATACGGAATCACGGTCAAGATAGAAGAATGTGCCGTCGAGGAGGGATGAAGTGTCGCCATCCAGAAGACGATTGATAGTGTCGTAGCCCTCGCCGTACAACGGGGGAAAGAGGAAAATCAACAATGCGAGAATGGCTCCGCCGATGCATATCTTAAGTATCCGTGATTTTATTTTGCGGAAGAAATCCTCCATGAAGTTTATGGCGCGGGTGAAAAACAATGACACGAAACCTGTGAAAATTCCAAGCATCACGGTGAATGGAATTTTGGAGGTGACGAAGGATTCACTTTGCGAGAAGAAGAACTCGGCGCTATACCCTTCCATAAGGTATGCCACAGTGGCACCGGCGATGGAGGATATCAACAGCGGCATGACCGTAAGCCCGGTGAGATCTATCATCAGAACTTCGAGAGTGAAAAGCATGCCTGCGATAGGGGCCCTAAAGACACCGGCGATGCCGGCGGCGGCGCCACATCCCACAAGAATCATCAGAACTCGCGGTGATAGACGAAACGCCTGCCCTATGTTGGATCCGATGGCGGCGCCTGTAAACACAATAGGTCCCTCGGCTCCCACAGAACCACCGAATCCTATTGTCACCGACGCGGCTACCAATGGTGAATACATATTGCGCGTTTTCAATCGTGACTTACGTCGTGATATGGCGTACAAAACCCTTGTTACACCATGACTGATGTTGTCTTTGGCGATATAGTTCACAAACACTGTGACCAATAGTATGCCTATCACCGGATATAATAGATATAGATAGTTGGCGGTGGTTGTGCTTAGGTTTGCCGTCAGCATGTGCGAGATCACATGGATAAGGAACTTGAGAAGCTGTGCCGCCAAGCCGCATACCACGCCCACCACCAAGGATAGTATGAGTAGAAAATTCTTCTCCTTGATGTGGCGGTCTCTCCATGTCACCACTTTCATCCATTGGTCTGTAAACCAATTATGTGTTTCGGTATATGCCATAAATAAAGTGTTAAACTCCCCTACCGGTGATTACCGTTCTAACGGTGAACACCAATATCTTAAGGTCCATAGTCAACGACATATTGCTGAGATACAATAGGTCGTATTTACTTCTTTCCACCATCTCCTCCACTGTCTGCGCATAGCCGAATTTGACCATACCCCATGAGGTGATGCCGGGTCTCACTTGGTGAAGAAGCGTGTAGTATGGAGCCTCTTTGAGTATTAAATTAATATAATAAGGACGTTCAGGACGCGGTCCAACCAACGCCATATCCCCTTTAATCACATTCCAAAATTGCGGAAGTTCGTCGATTCTATACTTACGCATGAACTTGCCGATATTTGTGATTCTGGAATCATTGGACGAGGATAGCATGGGCGTTCCTGATTCCGCATCGCTGCGCATTGATCGGAATTTGTAGATTTTGAATTTTTTTCTTCGATAGCCCACTCTCTCCTGAGTGTAGAACACGGGACCTTTCGAGTCCATCTTAATCGCCAATGCCACAAAGCAGAGTGGAACTGCCAATAGAATCAGGGCTATGGCTGAGATAAGTATATCCAGTACCCTTTTGATATTCTTCGATGAATCTGTCATGGTGGGGGCTGATATCTCAATCATTGGCTCGGAATACACATCGTAGGTTCGTATCGCCGTTGTTAGATGAGTGAAGTTCTCAACCGCCACCTTCAGAGGCACCTCCAGTGAGTATAGTTTGTTAACAATGTCGAGAATGCGCTTCTCGTCATTTTTCTCCAACGCAATTACCACTTGGACGATGTTTTTCTCGGCAATCATTGTGGGTAAGTCCTCAATGGTGTATGTTTGATGACTGTCGTTCACATTGTTCTCTCCATTTACAGGCACGAAACCTACGGTATGATAGCCATATATGGATTGGGACTTCGCCAATCTATCAGCAAGTGAGCGTGCCACCCTGGAATTTCCCACGATGATGGTGTTGAACCTCCATTTCTTTAGTCGTATCATCTTAAAGGTGTAGGAGGTTAGCAGGTATCTGCCGAAATAGGTGATTATAAGTAATAAGCTGAAGAGTATAAGCACCATTTCGTAGTGGAGATATTTCTCCAACATTGTTTCATTCGCCAACAAACCAAGATAGATGATGGCGGTGTTCACAATGGATGACGTGAATGTGGTAATAAGCGATTGTATTCGCGAACGTATGAATGGTCGGTTGTAATATCCTGACAATGCGTATATTATCAGAATCATCATAGGTATTGCTATCTGTTCGAGGATAAGCTTGGGGTCGCAAATAAATGCTTCGAGAGAGGTGTATTCGAGCCTTGTCTCCAGCAAATAGAAGCGGGAGACATTGAATAGGAAGAATGCTATGTTGGCATTCACATAGTCGGTGACAATATATTTAAAGCGCTGTAGCGAAGTAGAAATCATTATCTAATGATTTTAATGACACCACCCTCGGAAACCTTCATGATATGTGACGGAAGATGTTCCACGGCATCCTCTTGCCCGGTTTTGACCACGTATGCCACACTATTTTTTACGTTTTCCGAGATTTGAGAAAAATTAGCGGGAGTGATTTCTCCCGCCATATTGGCTGAAGTGGAAATTAACGGTTTGCCGAATCTGCGGCATAGTTCTTTCGAAAAGGGCTCGGAGGTCACACGTATTCCTATGGAGCCGTCTTCGCTTTGCACATGGTCGGCAAACCCTATACCCTTGTCGTATATGATTGTCAGCGGCTCTGATGTCGTGTCGATAAGAGTGTATGCGATTTCAGGTATATTCTCTACAAAGCGTTCAAGTGTCTGTACGGAATCCACCAACACAAGCATCGCTTTGCCGGCGGAACGTCCCTTGAGTTTGCGGAGTTTCTCCACCGCTTCATTGTTGGTGGCATCGCATCCTAATCCCCATACGGTGTCTGTGGGGTAGAGGATCACGTCTCCATTGCGAAGCGCCGCGAGAGCGTCCTTCATATCTTGATTGTCTATCATAATATTTCAAATTAGTGTCAACTATTTATTTCAGATGATGTATTTTTCAGATGATGGTATATATATTATACGTTGAATAAACATATATATTATACATCTGAGGGCATTCTCCAATCACCGCGTGGTGACAGACACACACTACCCACTTTCGGGCCATCCGGCATACAGGAGCGTTTGAATTGTTGGTTATAGAACCTCCGTAGGAATGTGGATAGCCATTTCTTAATTGTTTCAGGTGTATATGTGTCGGCAAATGCCGTTACTGCCAGTCTATATATTTTTTCAGCGGAGAACCCATGCCGTAGGATGTGGTAAAGGAAAAAATCGTGTAGTTCATAGGGTCCTACGATATCCTCCGTCTTTTGTCCTATGACATCAGATTCCTCGGCAGGTATGAGTTCGGGACTCACCGGGGTGTCAAGCACGTCGATAAGTGTTTTTGAAAGCATCTTATCGTCAGTTTTGTCGGCGAACCATTTCACTAAATGACGCACCAACGTTTTAGGAATGGATACGTTCACCCCATACATTGACATGTGGTCGCCGTTGTATGTACACCATCCTAACGCCAATTCCGACAAATCGCCCGTACCGACAACGATTCCTCCTACTTTGTTGGCGTAATCCATGAGCACTTGTGTGCGTTCGCGCGCTTGCGAATTTTCGTATGTGGCGTCATGGATTGACTCCGGATGGTCAATGTCGCGGAGATGGTTCCTGGCGGCATCGGCGATGGATATCTCCAATGCTGTGACTTCTAACGATTCCATCATGTAGTCGGCATTGTTTTTTGTGCGTGACGTGGTGCCGAATCCCGGCATAGTGATGCCGTAGATGTTTTTGCGCGGTAATCCGAGGCGGTCGAATGCTTCGACTGTGACAAGCAGTGCGAGGGTGGAATCCAATCCTCCACTTATTCCAATCACGGCTTTGGCATCGCCGAACACTGATAAACGTCGGCGCAACCCCTCCACTTGAATATTTATTATCTCAGAGCAGCGTTCATCGCGCAATTCTTCGTTTTGTGGCACAAACGGGAACCTGTCGATATGACGGAGTAGATTTTTGTTTGGATTTCCACTATTATCGTCGTATGCGGAGGATTTAAGACGCACCTCGCGGTAATTGAAAGTGTCGCGGAAAGCGCAATCAGCGAAACTTGATGCCACAGTGCGTTCTCTCTCTAAAAGTTGCGTGTCGATATCCGCCACAATCACTTGCGATGATTTAGCGAAGCGTTGTGATTTGCATATAATCTTGCCGTTCTCCGCAATTATGGCGTTGCCGCTGAACACTAAGTCGGTGGATGATTCACCAAATCCGGCGGAACTATATATGTAGGCGGCGCGTAGGCGCGCGGACTGTTGACGTATCAGCTCAAGAAGATATGCGTTTTTCCCTACCACCTCATTGGTGGCGGAGAGATTGAATATCATATTGGCTCCATTGAGCGCGGCGCGGCATGATGGTGGCACCGGCACCCATAGGTCTTCGCATATTTCAATGCCGATTGTGGCTTCATCCTTTTTAAAGAGTAAATCCACGCCAAATGGTATCTCTTCGTCGTCGATGTGGATTTGTTTCCCTATCAATGACGCACCCGACGAGAACCAACGTTTTTCATAATATTCGCCATAGTTGGGTAGATATGATTTGGGTACAATTCCGGCAATCTTCCCATTATCAACCACAGCCGCGCAATTGTATAGCACGCCTGAGTAGGATAAAGGAAGACCAACTATTATTGTGGTCTTCTTTGCTATGTCGCTTCCGGCGATTATTCTCAGTGCGTCGATAGATTCCGAGCGCAGTTTCTGTTGGTGGAATAAGTCGGCGCATGTATAGGATGTCAATGACAGTTCCGGAAACAGGACGATGGACGCACCTTCAACGTATGCGTCTTCAACGGATTTCAAAATGTAATGAGCATTGGCGATGGAATCGGCAATCTTCACATTGGGAATTGCCGAGGCTACACGGAGGTATCCATCTTTCCTCATCATTTCGCCCCATGGGAGCATTAGGGAGCTGTCGGTATTATCTAATCGATTTATCATTCTTTTCTTATTATCAACGCAAATTTAGCGATTTTTCGCTGATTATTCAAATTATACGTTTGTAATTTGCGTGGAATAGCCTTTAAAAAAAATCGGCATTGGAGTAATGCCGATTTTATCAGTTTGTGAGTTAGTGTTTTTATCCAAATTTAGAGATCTTTCGGAGCATCGACTCATTGATGATTTTTATGCGTCGTCCGTCGACAACGAGAATTTTTTCATTCACAAAACTTGTGAGGGTGCGGATGGCGTTGGAGGTCGTCATGTTTGACAGACTCGCCAAATCCTCACGGCTCATGTAGATTTTCAATGTTGACTCATCCTCCTCCAATCCATAGCTGTCCACAAGGGCGAGAATCGCTTCCGCCAACCTGCCTCGGATATGTTTCTGTGTGAGATTCACGATTTTTGTGTCGGCACCGCCAAGATAACGCGAGAGCTCATGAATGAAAAACATTGCGATTTCTTGATTATTGCGTATTAGAGTTTCCACCACACTGAGTGGGAGCACACCGATGGTTGACACCTCGAATGCGGCTGCGCTTGACACATATCTCTCCTTGGCAAAATATGCGCGGTAGCCAAAGAATTGGACAGGTCGGTGCAAACGGAGAATCTGCATTCTGTCGCAGATTCCGTTCTTGTATTTCTTGACCTTACCTTTCAGAAGGCACCATAAATACTCAGGCTCATCACCTTCGGCATATATTATTTGGTTTTTTTTATAAGATTGTATCTCAAAATTGTTTGCCACATATCTTTTTTCCGAGGGGCTTAACATTGACCAAATATCACCAAGATCTTCACCTATAATATGTTTTAATATACTTCTTTTAATCACAATAGTAAAACTATAATGCAAAACATGTTCTAAAACACAAATTTAGAGCATAATTTTGGAGTGACCAAATTTTTAGCAAAAAAAATGGGAAAAAAAATAGTCGGTCGAGGAAACGACCGACTAAAATACTCCTACGAGTTATAATTTTATCAAGAGCGATAAAGAAAATTACGCGTTCTTAACTTTCTCAACAATAGCTTTGAAAGCCTCAGGATTGTTCATGGCCAAATCGGCGAGAACTTTTCTGTTGATTTCCACACCGGCTTTGTGAATCAAGCCCATGAGTTTGCTGTAAGACAAATCCTCCAAGCGTGCGGCAGCGTTGATACGTTGGATCCAGAGTGCGCGGAAATTGCGTTTTTTAGCTTTGCGGTCTCTGTATGCGTATGTTAAACCTTTCTCCCAAGTATTTTTGGCAACGGTCCACACATTGCGGCGGCTACCATAATAACCACGGGTAAGTTTTAAGATTTTCTTTCTTTTAGCCCTTGAGGCAACATGATTTACTGATCTTGGCATTTTGTAAATAATTTTTGGGCGTGAGCGGCATTAAATTGCGCTTGCGGTGCTCGGCGCCCGGTTAATAATTTTATTCAGTTAAACGCTAAATTAAATGAAACACTTGGTTATGTTTAGATGCTGAGCAATCTTCTAACCGCTTTCACGTTAGTTGAATCCACTAAACCAGTGTGATCAAGATTTCTCTTTCTCTTTTTGGATTTTTTAGTGAGGATGTGGCTGTGGAAAGCATGTTTCCTTTTAATTTTACCTGTGCCGGTCAAAGCAAATCTCTTTTTTGCGGCACAATTTGTTTTCTGTTTTGGCATTTGTTGTTTTTTTTAATAGTTAGTTAATTACCTCGGCCCGGTGAGCCTACGGTCTCTATTTATTCACTCTTAGGAGCTTCCTCTTTTGTTTCGGACTTAGCCGGTTTCTCCTCCTTTTTTGGGGCTTGCTTTGTGGGGGTGAGCATGATGGTCATGCGTTTTCCCTCAAGCACGGGCATCATCTCTACCTTGCCATACTCCTCCAAGTCGTTGGCAAAACGCAGCAACAGCACTTCACCTTGCTCTTTGAAAAGGATGGATCGACCACGAAAGAACACGTATGCTTTAACTTTCGAACCCTCTTTCAAGAATCCTTGTGCGTGTTTAAGCTTGAAGTTGTAGTCGTGGTCATCGGTTTGAGGTCCGAATCGTATCTCTTTCACAACCACTTTGGTAGCTTTCGCTTTCTGCTCCTTTTGGCGTTTCTTCTGTTGATACAAGAACTTCTGATAGTCCAAAATTTTGCATACCGGTGGTTCTGCATTGGGCGAAATCTCAATCAAATCCAACTCCATTTGCTCGGCGATTTTGAGAGCTTTTTCGATTGGATAGACTCCTTGTTCTACATTATCGCCTACCAAGCGTACTTGCTTGGCCCTAATTTGGTCGTTGGTAGCATAAGGATCCTTTGGCCCACGTTCATTACGCGACCCCCGCCTGTCCGGTTTCTGTGGTCGCGGCCCCATGGGACGTTTGGGACCTGCAAATTGAGGTTTTTTCTCCATTCAGTCTGTTTTTTGTGAAAGAATTTATTTAGTTATTAATCATTGAATTTACTTCTGAAGTCAATTCGGCTGCAAAGTTACAAATTTTCATCGAACCTTTGTCACCTTCACCCTGTTTTCTTACAGAAATTTCTTCATTTTCTGCTTCTTTTTCACCGACAATCAGCAAATAAGGCACTTTTTTCAACTCGTTGTCGCGAATTTTCTTGCCAATCTTCTCATTTCTGTCGTCAACGAACGCACGGATGTCGCGCTCCTCCAACTCCTTAACCACATGGTGTGCGTAATCATTGAATTTTTCGCTGATAGGCAACACTACGCATTGTTCAGGAATCAACCACAACGGCAACTTGCCGGCGGTATGCTCAAGAAGCACCGCCACGAAACGCTCCATTGATCCGAAGGGGGCGCGGTGAATCATTACAGGACGATGTTTCTTGTTGTCGCTTCCGGTGTATTCCAAGTCGAAACGCTCGGGCAAGTTGTAATCCACTTGGATTGTGCCCAATTGCCATCTGCGGCCGATTGCATCTTTGACCATGAAGTCGAGTTTCGGCCCATAGAACGCAGCCTCGCCTTGCACGCTCTTCGCTTTCAATCCCTTCTCAGCGCATGCTTCTATGATTGCGTTTTCCGCAAGATGCCAGTTCTCGTCGGAACCGATATATTTGGTCTTGTTGTTGGGGTCGCGTAGGGAAATCTGCGCTTCGAAGTTGTCGAATTTCAATGCTTTGAAGATATAAAGGATAATATCCATCACCTTTAGGAACTCATCCTTAATCTGCTCGGGAGCGCAGAAGATATGTGCGTCATCTTGAGTGAAGCCCCTCACGCGTGTCAATCCATGAAGCTCACCGCTCTGCTCGTAGCGGTACACTGTGCCGAACTCTGCCAAACGCAATGGAAGTTCGCGGTAGCTACGGGGGGATGTCTTGTAAATCTCGCAGTGGTGGGGGCAGTTCATAGGCTTAAGCATATATTCCTCTCCCTCCTCCGGTGTGTGGATGGGTTGGAATGAATCCTTGCCATATTTTGCCCAGTGTCCGGAAGTGACATACAGCATTTTGTTTCCAATATGCGGAGTGATGACCTGCAGGTAGCCGTATCTCTTTTGGATTTTGCGGAGGAACTGCTCCAATCTGTCTCTTAGTGCGGCACCTTTGGGAAGCCACAAGGGAAGACCTTGTCCGACTGTCGCTGAGAATGCGAACAATTCCATCTCTTTGCCCAGCTTGCGGTGGTCGCGTTTCTTTGCTTCCTCAAGAAGAAGAAGATACTCATCGAGCATTTTCTTTTTGGGGAATGATATGCCATACACGCGCACGAGCTGGTTGCGTTTCTCATCGCCACGCCAATATGCTCCGGCAAGCGACATCACTTTCACAGCCTTGATGGCTCCGGTGTTGGGCAAGTGGGGACCGCGGCACAAATCTGTGAACGCTCCTTGGGTGTAGGTGGTGATATGACCATCCTCCAATTCGCTGATAAGTTCACATTTGTACTCCTCTCCCCTATCTCCAAACATTTTGAGGGCATCCTCTTTGGAAATGTCTTTACGGACGATATCCTCTTTCTTGGATACTAACTCCGCCATTTTCTTTTCGATTTTGGCAAAGTCCTCGCTCGTAATTTTATGTTCACCCGGGTCAATATCGTAATAGAATCCGTTTTCTATCGCAGGACCGATACCGAATTTCACACCGGGATATAATTCTTGCAATGCTTCGGCGAGAAGGTGGGCGGAAGAGTGCCAGAAAGCATGTTTGCCCTCTTCATCTTCCCATTTGAACAACTGCAATGATGCGTCCTCGTTAATTGGACGAGAAAGATCCCACTCCATGCCGTTGATCTTGGCAGCCAAAACGTCGCCGGCTAAACGGGGACTGATGCTTTTAGCCACCTCCAATGGCGTTACGCCATTCTCATACTGACGGTCAGAGCCGTCGGGAAAAGTTATCTTGATCATTTTTGTTCTTTCGATTTATCTTGCAAAGTTACAAATAAAAAGCGAAAAATTCACTTTTTAAATCTACTAATTATCAATAACGTATTTTTATCTGTTTAGTTTATCCGCGGCAAGACGGAATGCGTCCATTATTTTTGTGGGATGGTCGTTGGAAAACGCTCCTAATTTGTATCCGCTTTCCGCATTACACTCCGGTGCCCAATAAAACACACCCTTGCATGCTTGATTGGTGTTGGATATGGCTTCATTGATAAGTTGGTCTATGAAGATGAATCCCTCCTCCGGCTTGGATGCTTCCACGCCGGTCTCGACAATCATCACATCGGTGCCATATTTCTCCTTCAAGTGGCGGATGTTGGATATAGCGTCCTTTAGTGTGGATGCCGCGTCGGGTTCCTTTCCACCATCTATCGCCCAATATGGATAGACGCTCATGCCGATCATGTCCCATTTGGTGCCGTTGGCTTTCAATTCGTTAAACACACGGTCGTATAATTCTTGATCAAATCCATTGTCGAGATGGACGATTACTTCCGCTTGCGGATAGACGCTTTTCACTGCATCATAGCCCGCTTGGGTGAGATAGGCGTAGTTTTTAGAATCCTCCGGTAGCTTTGCCATGCCCCATAAGAATCCGTTGGTCGTTTCATTGCCTACTTGCACCCATTTCACATCCACACCGTTGTTTTTCAGCAGTTGTAGTGTTGAACGTGTATGTTCGGCAAGTGCCTCCTTCATCTCCTCCAACGTTAAGTTTTTCCACTCCTCAGGGATATTTTGTTTCCCAGGATCTGCCCACCAATCACTATAGTGGAAATCAATCATGATATCCATGCCTTGATCCTTGGCGCGCATAGCCATTTTCAATACATCTGCCGGCGCACAGAAACCGCCGCGCGGATTTACCCATACGCGCAGTCGGATAGCGTTCATGCCGTACTCTTTCATTAAGAGTGTTGTCTCCGTTGGCACATTGTCGGCGTTATAAATGATTCTATTGTGGGATTCATCCATGGTGGTGCCGCTGATATCGGCTCCGAGCCAGAAATCTGTTGCGTTCCCAAAGATCGGTAGAGAAAAAACGCTTAGAAAAAACGCCAACCCTTTTAATATCTTCATTTTATAAGAGTTTTATGATTATAATATTTACTTTACGATTTTATGTGTTCTGCGATTTATAAATACTACACGATATATAAATGCTCTATGATTTACGACTTTCTACGATTTACAAACTCTCTATGATTTAATCTTAAGTTGGAGATCCACGCTTAGTTCGTGGACAGTGGCGAACAATCTTTTCAGATACTTTGAATCAAGGCCTAAGTCCTCTCCCTTTTGAATCTTATCGGAGAGAAGCACTGCATATCTGTCTTTTTGAATGACTGGCATATTATGTTCCTTTTTGTATAAGCCAATCTCCTTGCATACAGCCATACGTTCCGCCAGGATCATTAACAATTCGTCATCAAGGGAGTCCACTTTCTCACGAAGTATGCGAAGTTCCATCGATTCGGAGCTGTTGCTGCATGGCTTGAGTAATTTAAGTATTCGTAGCAACTCCGTTGGAGTGATTTGTTGAGACGCGTCGCTGACAGCTTCGCATGGTTTGATATGCGACTCAATCATTAGTCCGTCGAAGCATAAATCCATAGCCTCACGACATAGGGGGTAGATTAACGATGCATCTCCCCCGGTGTGGCTCGGATCATGAATCACCGGCAAATTGGGATACCTTCGTTTGAGTTCTATCGGCACCGCCCAATGGGGTGGGTTGCGATACATCCCGGCACCGTAATTGCTGAAACCTCTGTGTATCGCCGCAATGCGTGTGACTCCGGCTCTGTGTATCCGTTCTATGGCTCCTATCCAGAGATTTATGTCGGGACTTACGGGATTTTTAATCAACACAGCAATATCAGGTTTCATTTTAGCAAGAGTGTCGGCGATTTCCTGCACGGCGAATGGATTGGTGGTGGTGCGCGCCCCTATCCAAACAGCGTCCACCCCCCCGTCAATTGCGGCGGTGAGGTGTTCCGGTGTCGCCACCTCCGTCATAACTTTCATGCCGGTGGCTTCCCTGACTTTGGTTAGCCATGGCAATCCATCGCTACCGACTCCCTCGAAAAATCCCGGGCGTGTACGGGGCTTCCATAATCCCGCCCTGTATATTTTCACTCCACCCTCCGCCAGCTCTTTTGCCGTGGCGAGGACTTGCTGTTCTGATTCCGCGCTGCATGGCCCGGCAATCACCATTGGGGATTCGTCAATATCGAAAAGTGATGATATGCGCATTACTCATTCTCTCCTTTGGAAATGATGTTTAGAAATTCCTCTTCGCTGATCATTGGTACGCCGAGAGATTCACATTTTGTCTTCTTTGATGGTCCCATATTCTCTCCGGCAAGCACGAATGTTGTCTTCTTGGAGATGGAACTGACATTCTTCCCCCCCTCTCTTTCGATGATCGCTTTGTATTCATCCCGTGAGTGGTGGATGAATGTGCCGGAGATGACTATTTGTTTTCCCTCAAGGGCATTCCCTTTCGACATTAGCTGCTCTTCGCTGAGAGACATTTTCACACCATTCTCGCGGAGTGTCTCGATATTTCTTATATTTATAGGTTGACGTAGAAAGTCATAGATGGATTTGGCTATGATAGGCCCTATGTCTTGACATTCTGTGAGTTCTTCGACAGACATCTCCATAAGAGCATCCATTGACTTTACAGCTGTGGCTAAACGTTTTGACGTGGTTTCACCGACATTTGGAATTGAGAGAGCGTATATCACTTTCTCAAAGGGTATCTGCTTGGAGTCCTCCACCCCTTTCAGAATCTTGCGTGCGGTCTTCGTACCGATTCTATCCAACGACGCTAAGGAATTCTCCGTCAGTGAATATAAATCCGCAATATTTCGCACTAACCCGGTGTCATAGAGTAACATTGCGGTTTCCTCACCGATGCCGTCTATGTTCATCATGCGTCTGGCGCAGAAGTGTTCGATTTTCCCCGTCAGCTGCGGCCTGCATCCGTAAACATTGGGACATTTCCATGCCGCTTCACCCTCAACCTTCACCAAAGGGGTGCCGCACTCTTGGCATACTTTGACAAATTGAATCCTTTCGGCATTTGGATCCCTTTTTTCCAATGCGACACCTGTGATTTTAGGAATTATCTCCCCACCTTTCTCTACATATACCCAATCACCTTGGTGTATGTCAAGCTGTCGGATAATATCTTCGTTGTGGAGCGACGCGCGTTTCACAATTGTCCCGGAGAGCAACACCGGCTCTAAATTAGCCACCGGAGTGATCACACCCATGCGTCCTGTTTCAAAGGTGACGAATCTCAATGGAGTGCAGGCATTTTCCGGATTGAATTTAAACGCCACCGCCCAACGCGGTGATTTTGCGGTCATGCCGAGGTTTAGCTGTTGGCGCAGGTCGTCAACCTTGAAAACCAAACCATCAGTTGCCACAGGGAGGGTCTTGCGCTCACTATCCCAATATTCCACAAAATCGTCAACCTCTTTCAGAGATGTGAGTATTTTAATATTATTGCTCACTTTAAAACCCCAGCGGCGTGCCGCTTCCATAGATTCATAATGTGAGTTGAATGATAGACCCTCTCCAAGCACATAGTAGAATCGTGCGTCTAAGTGCCGTCGTGACACCTCTTTGGGATCCAATAGCTTGAGTGTCCCTGACGCTGCATTTCGAGGATTGGCGAATGGCTGTTCCTCATTATATATTCTATCGGCGTTAAGTTTCTCGAACGATACCCATGGCATCAATATCTCACCGCGTATCTCAAATTCCTCGGGCCAATCCCCGGGAAGAAGTTGCAATGGAATGCTGCGGATAGCCTTCACGTTGGCGGTGACATCATCACCTTGGGTGCCGTCGCCGCGGGTGACGGCCCGTACAAGTTGACCATTGCGGTATATTATGGAGATTGAGGTTCCATCGAATTTTAATTCACCAACCACTTGAAATTTCTCTCCGTTGAGTGATCGACTAACCCTATTGAACCATTCGTCAACCTCATCGATGCTGTACGTGTTGCTTAACGACATCATTGGTCTTTCATGAGTGATATGCTGAAATCCCTCGGAAATGTCGGATCCCACCCTCTGTGTCGGGGAGGCGGCATCATAAAATTCAGGGTTCGCTTTTTCTAAATCCTCCAATTCGCGAAGCAGCATATCAAACTCTTTGTCTGAAATAGAGGGGTTGCTCAACACATAATAGTTATGGTTGTGTATATTGATTTCGTTCCTCAGGAACTCAATTCTATTTTTGATGTCATTCTTATCCATCTACTTATCCGTATCTTACCGTGGTTTATCCGATATTCTTACACAATGGGGTTATTTACAATGGTTTATTCTCATTGTTCGTATTCCCATTGTTTTTGTTACCATTGTTAAAAATCGGGATATTCCACTTTCCACAAGAAGAGTGCGTGCGCAGGCATGGAGGTGCCGGCACTGCATCTGTCTTGTTTGTTAATTATATTCTGAAAATCATCAATGGAAAGCTTACCGCGACCTACATCCACCAATGTGCCAACCACCGCCCTTACCATATTCCGTAGGAACCTGTCGGCACGTATGGTGAACATTATTCCGGATTCACCGCACTCAAGGATGTTATTGTTTAACTCAAGGATGCTATTGTTTAAAGGTGTCCAAATTGCATCCGTCACCTTGCATATATTGGTCTTCGCATCGGAGTGTAGTTTTGCGAACGATGTGAAATCAGAGGTGCCTAAAAGTAACTGTGCGGCGGCGTTCATCCGTTCCAAATCCAATTTTGTGGGGGAAAACCACGCCAGGGATTTTGTGAATGGGTCTTTGATATATGTCACGTAGTAATGATACGTGCGAGCCGTGGCTGAGAAGCGTGCATGCGTATCGTCGTTTACTCTGAATATATCGTATATCGCAATATCCTTGCCGCACATATTATTTAGTGAGGCGATAAGCCGTTCAGGAGGTATTCTCAAATCATCTATATCGAAATGGGCATACATCTCCCTTGCATGTACTCCGGTATCAGTCCTTCCCGCGCCCACGATATCCATTGGTCTGGAAAGAACTTTGGACAATGCTTTCTCTATGGTTTCCTGCACAGACACGGCGTTGGGCTGTGTCTGCCATCCATGGAAGTTCGCTCCGTTATAAGCTAATCTTATAAAAAAACGCATTTATCGTTCCAAATAAGTTATGCCATATAATCCTGATTTATAGGTATTGAGGAACTGGCGGCCCTCCTCGGCGGTGATGACACCCTTCTTCATTGAGGCGGAAACCCATGATTCCAAGTTGCGCACCATCTTTTTGGGATTATATTCTACGTAGTCCAACACGTCCGCCACGGTCTCTCCATCTATCACTTGCTCAATCACATATCCGTCTTTGTTGACGCTTATATGGACGGCGTTGGTGTCGCCGAAGAGGTTGTGTAGGTCACCTAAAATCTCTTGGTATGCGCCGACAAGGAATACACCTATGTAATATGGTTCATTGACCTTCAACGGATGTAGCGGTAAACCGGTGGCGGTGCCTTGCGGCGACACAAAATGCGCCACTTTGCCGTCGCTGTCGCAGGTGATATCCTGGATGGTTGCTATGCGTGTAGGTTTCTCATCCAATCTCTGTATGGGCATGATTGGGAACATTTGGTCAATAGCCCATGAATCCGGTAACGATTGGAACAATGAGAAATTACAGAAATACTTCTCAGGCAACATCCTTGTCACTTTACGCAATTCCTCCGGCGGGTGCTTCATAGACATTGTCATCTCAGCCACATCGCGCGCAACTGACCAGAAGAGACGTTCCACCTTGGCGCGTGTCACAAGGTCTAAGAGACCGAGACTGAATAGTTCAAGCGCCTCTTCTCGTATCTGAATGGCATCGTGCCAATCTTCAAACACTCGTGTGGGGTTGATTTTATCCCATATATTGTATAGCTCAATTGTCAGTTCGTGGTCATCCTCCGATATTGTCTCGTTCTCATTCCATATAGGTAGATGTGTGGTTTCCAGAACATTGATGACCAATACGGAGTGATGTGCTGTGAGTGACCTACCGCTCTCTGTGATGATATTGGGATGCGGTATGTCGTTCTTGGTACACACATCCACCAAGGAGGATACGGAGTCGTTGACATATTCTTGGATGGAATAGTTCATTGAGCTTTCTCCCACGCTGGAGCGCGTTCCATCGTAGTCAACGCCTAAACCTCCGCCTATATCCACGAATTCGATGTTAAAGCCCATTTTTACAAGCTGTACATAGAACTGCATGGCTTCGCGCAGAGCGTTTTTGATTCTTCGAATCTTTGTGATTTGGCTGCCGATGTGGAAGTGTATGAGTTTAAGTGATTCCGACATCTTATTCTTTTCCAAATAAGCGAGCGCTTCAAGCAATTCGGATGAGTTAAGTCCGAATTTGCTCACATCGCCTCCGGATTCCTCCCATTTGCCGGACCCGGCGCTGGATAGTTTGATGCGGATGCCGATGTTCGGGACCACATTCAATCGTCGTGCTATGTCGGCTACGAGTTTTAACTCATTAATTTTCTCGACAACAAGGAAAATCTTTCTACCCATCTTCTGTGCCAAAAGCGCCAATTCCACGTATTCCTCATCCTTATAGCCATTGCATATAATGATGGAATTTTCGTGTGTGTTGACAGCCAACACGGCATGAAGCTCCGGCTTGGAGCCAGCTTCCAAACCGATGTTGTATTTGTTGCCGTGGCTAACGATTTCCTCAACAACCTGGCGCATCTGATTCACTTTAATAGGGTATACTATAAAGTTGGTGGCTTTATATCCATATTCATCAGCCGCTTTCTTGAAACAGTGCGAAATCTTTTGGATCCTATTGTCCAAGATATCGGGGAAACGGAGCAATACCGGTGCTGAGACATCGCGTAGTTGGAGCTCGTCCATCACATCGCGTATATCCACCGGAGCACATCCCTCCCTCGGAGTGACCTGTACATGACCTTTATCATTAATGGAAAAATACTTTAATCCCCATCCACCTACATTGTAGGTTTCTACGGAATCTTCAATGCGCCATTTTCTCATTCTTCTTGATTTATTATAATGTTTTGTTGTTTTATTATAATGAGTGGTTGTTGATTTACTATAGAATAGTTGTTGATTTATATCGTCAACCTTTTAGTTGTTTCGGCCTATCAATTCAAAGTAGTCCACGTATATCTCCGTGATACTCCTTTTGATTTGGAATTTATCCTCCCAATGCCGTGTGCGCAATTTACCTTCGAGATAAATGCGGGTTCCTTTGCGTATATATCGTTCGGTGAGTTCCGCAAACCTTCCCACCATTACGATATTATGCCATTCTGTGAGTTCGACATCTCCGTTTCTCTCGTTTGTGGCGAGAGAAAACCGTGCCACAGCCATACCTTTTTCAGGATATCTGACTTCAGGGTCGCCACCCACATTCCCTAATAATATCACCTTATTTACAGCCATAACGTATAGTGTATTAAAAACTATAGGTATAAAAACTATAGAATATCAAAAAACTGATGCTTTAAATGTCAGCCCCACACATTCATGTAGGCCAAACATAAGGTTTAAATCATGTACCGCTTCTCCGGCACCTCCTCGCAAACGTGCGTCAATGATGCAGTTGATGGTCAGTGTGTCCGGGCTCTCTTTCAATAGTGCCAGTAGACATTTGTTGGTGCCTTCGACCTCTTTATAATCCAAAACCCTTGATGTGAGTATTGTGAAGTTATGGTCATCATATACCTCGTCATACAATTTCATGACATCCTCCAATGGTAGGGTGCATGGAATTGCGGTAGTGAGGCGAAGGCATCTATAGTTGTTTGTCTCCGATACTTCACATCTCACATCATGTGTGAAACTTTGCTGTGCCATGCCAAGCATCGATTGCACTATTTTGCAACTTTTAGTCGTGAATTGATTATTTATCAAATCTTTAGGTGCGGTCACTTTAAGTGATAGTTGAAAATTCAGCAAGAGGTTTCTTGCCAAAGGATATAGTGAAATTAACGCCGCGGTTTCTATGGGTCGCGGCACTATCGCCTTTGTTGCACCTCTCACTAAGGATTTGCGGAATAGCTCTGAAAGCCCCAATAAGTCGCGTGACGCATCATATTCCATATATGACGCGTTGGACATATCAACAAGTTTCGCACCTTTCGTCATAGCTTCATTGATAAATGAATCCATGGCAGCGAAATTTTGAACCTTGATGAAGATGTCCACATCACAATTTTCAAATACATCGCCGGAGACTCTCACCATCTCCATGCCGACAAACCCGTGGTGGATGTCTGTGATTCGTTTTCCCGCATATTCAGGATCATATATCAGAACAATTTCCACCTCAGGGTGATTGACAAGGATACGGAGAAGCTCGCCCGACAAGGGCTCTCCCACACCTAAGATTGCTATTTTAATCATTTATCAGCATCCTTTGCGTTTTTCTTCGATTTTTCATCGACTCTTGTTGAATTTTCATCAACCTTAGCCGTTTTTTCATCAGTCTTAGCTAATTTTTCATCAACTTTCGCCAATGGGAAGAGTCTGTCAAAAACTTCGTAGATTTGAGCGTGCGTCAATCCCTCCTGCAATACCACGAAAATCGTGTCGGATCCGGGGATTGTGCCTAAAATCTCAGGCTGCATGCTCATGTCAATATCGTACGCCATCGCCGGAGCATACCCGTTGCGTGTCTTGATCACCGCCATGTTGTTGGAGATGGATAGTGAAAGGAACCCTATAGACACGGTGGGGTGTGAGGGTGAAATCTTAACTATTCTGCTGATGTGTTCCTTTATTTCCGGACCATCAGGCACCAGATAGATAGGTCTGCCTGATTTATCAGTACTTTTGCTGATACGCAGCGTTTTAAGGTCGCGGCTCAAGGTGGCTTGAGTTACCGGAAAACCATTCTCTTTTAGCAAGGCGCAAAGATGCTCCTGGCTTCCGATGTAATTGTTGCGGATGAGATCCACAACCACAGAAAGTCTTCTGTTACGATTTTTCATGTTTATTTTCCTCCTCTAAGTTATTAACGTTTATGTTGTTGTCAACATTTTCATTTTTACGACGGTCCAACTCCGATTTAAGGAGCGAGGCGAGTTCATAATGTTCGGTACGTGCCGCCTCCTTAATTCTCATACGGAGTTGTTCGTCTGACATATCTTTTATCGCCTCTGTGGAGTCTTCATTAATAGATTTCTCTTTCTGACAGGATTGTGTGCGTGTGGATGCGTGTGATGCCGGCATTTTCATCCCTACCGCATCAAGCATCTCTTCAGATGCATAGATGGGTACGTTCAAACGCACGGCAATTGCCAATGCGTCGCTGGACCTGCTGTCGAGCGACACCGTCCGAATACCGTCGCTGGCTAAGATGGTGGCGGCATATACTCCTCCTGTGAGAAGTTTTATGACAACGCTTTCCACATTTATCGCAAACTCATTTAATGTGTTTACATAAAGGTCGTGAGTGAGAGGGCGCGGTGGCTTGATGCCGCACAACACGCACTCTATGGCGTGCGCTTCCGATGCTCCGATTACTATTTGGAGCCTGCGCGCACCATCCATCTCTTCCAACACAACGGCGTAAAAACCATTGGCGGAATTGTTGCGCATTATCCCCGTGAGTTGTAGTCTCTTTAGTGATTCCCTCTTCATAGCGTCATTTTCCTTTTTTAGGTATCTCTGTAGCGATCACACCGCTACCAAAACAAAGCTTAGAATCGGCGGAATAAATTATCCCGAATTGTCCGGGGGCTATTCCCTGGACCCTTTCTTCGGAAATCACTTTGTAGGAGTCCTCCGCGTCATGTTCGATCACAGCCTTTAGAAATATCGGCGAATGACGATTCTTAAAAGTGATATCTAATTTATCTCCGATGTTCGGAATTGGATTCTCTGTAATCCAATGCATCTCTTGAAGCGACAAGGTGTTGCCGTATTGTTTGTCTGTGTCGTATCCGCGTGAGACGTATATCACGTTGTTTTTTACGTTTTTACGCACCACGTACCACGGGCCTCCGCTTAGACCTAAGCCCTTGCGCTGTCCTATGGTGTGAAACCAATACCCTTTATGTTCACCTATTTTCTTCCCGGTTTCTATCTCTATGATAGGTCCGGTTTTCTCGCCTAAATGACGTCGTAGGAAGTCATTGTAGTCAATTTTACCCAAGAAACAGATTCCTTGTGAATCCTTTCTCGACGCATTAGGCAATGCCGCTTCAACAGCGAGTTTGCGCACTTCGCTCTTAGGCATATTACCTAACGGAAAGAGTATATGGTTCAGCTGCTCATAAGAGATCTGTGCGAGGAAATCGGTTTGGTCCTTTACAGGATCCACAGCAGTGGCAAGATAAAGCTTGCCATCTTTTTCCGCAATGGAGGCATAATGTCCGGTAGCTGTTTTATCGAACTCTTTGCCCCAACGTTGCTCAAAGAAACCAAACTTTATCATTTTATTGCACATCATATCGGGATGCGGTGTGAGTCCCGCTTTCACAGTCCTCAGGGCATACGCCATCACGTTGTCCCAGTACTCCTGGTGGAGTTCAACCACCTTCAGCGGCAAATTGTATTTGCGTGCTATGAGGGTGCATATCTCAATATCCTCCTCGGCACTGCAATCCCCTTCGCCGTCGTCACGTCCTATACGAATGTAGAAAAGGTGTAGATCATGTCCTTCCTGGTAGAGCTTATGCACTACCACGGCGCTGTCAACGCCTCCGGAAACCAACACTGCTATTTTCATTTTCTTATCCATAAGCTATAATCACACCTCCTCCAATTCTGATTCACTTTTATCATCGGCGTGGATGATATGAAGAGATAGAAAGTAATCTACCGATATCTTCCCGGGACCGACTAATAGGATAAAAAAGTATATACCCAAAAACATTATAGGCAGATACCCCGGTTGTATCCATGTCAAGGAATACGAAGCGTCCGCTGTCACGTCGTTGAGCAGATAGTATTCACTTATGACCATGGCAACGAATGGTGGTATCGCCATGATTCGAGTAAGAAAACCCAGCATGATGAACAATGAGCATCCTATCTCGATGCATATCATGATGATCGCTGTGGTGACATTTGTCATGCCTAATACTCCGGGAAAGAGAGTAATCGCTTCATCGAAATGAATCCACTGTCTCACTCCGAACTGCATCAGCATCAGCCCCACAAACAGTCTGAGAAACATTCGTCCCAGATTTGTGTAGGAATACCCGCATGTCCAAAAATATATCTTCTTAATAAGTTCTGATATTTTCATAACGTCATTCTATTAAGTGATAAGCTTCTTAGTTATTCGATTTCTCCTCTATGATATAAATCATCTCCTCCACAGGACAGTTTTTCTCAATAATGACACCGTCGGAGGTTAATAAATACAATGATGGAGTCATTCTTAAATCGTAAAGTTCATCCAGCCCTTCCCCGGCTCCCACATGCCAATCTTTCGGATATTCTGCAAGCTGGGTTTGCCAGCAATCTTCGCTGTCAGCGTCGGGAACGATGAAGTATATGTCCAATTTCCCCTGCTCAACCATTTTGGAGATTCTGCTATTGGTGTCCAATTTCAGTTTTGTCATGCGGCAGTCGGTACACGACGGACTTCCGAACTCCAACAGTGTCAGAGGTGCCACGGTCTCGAACTCTCTGGGATAATTCTCCACGGATACATATTTGAAGTGTGGAAGCACTTTCCCTTTAAGTGAATTTCCAAGTGCGAGGCGTTGAGCTTTGTATTTAGCTTTTCTGACATCGGAGATTTTCTTGTTGGCGAGCATGGCGTCCAGAAATTTCATGTAGACTTCATCAATCCATACATCGGCATCCTCGGAGTATATGGTTTCTTCCGCGGCTTTTGTGAACTGATACAGCAATGTCGGGCTCTTTGACAACTTCTTGAATAGCGTTGCCAATGATTTGTCAACCACTGCTTGGTCCGCCCATCTCATAGGTGTGGTATATACTCCCATGGCATGGTTTAATGCCACCTGAGCCACGCTCTTTTGGCTGAAATCAAACTTCGACCAAAAATTCTCTACAAGATAGTTTGATTTACTTGTGATGTCAGGCAGTGTTTCCGGTGCCACGGGATACTCGAACAATGATTGAACTTCAATCACCGTCCTACCCGTAGTGGTATCCTGGGCATTTAAACTTCCCGTCATCAGGCTAACCATTGCCAACGATGATATTGCCAATACTCTGTTATATCTTTTCATCCTCTTTTCTTTCATTTAAAATAGTTTCAATGATTGAATCCAAAGGTTTTTTTACTATGGATACCACGTTATATCCCCTTTGTGAAGCCACTCTCTTTACTATGGATTCAAAATGGTATGCCACCGAACCAACGAAAACGAGATCTTTTAAATGAGGATAACGGACATTGTATGCGTTTATTATCTCATCAAAGAAATCCGATATGCACTTCTCAACAAGCGACGACATGTAGCTATCGGTTAGATGGTCGGCTGTAAAGGGCATCATTGAGGCGAGAAACTTGGCTGGAGTATCCCCACGATACACATTCTCAAGTATGTCGGAATATGTAATCCCAATCTCGCTTTGAAATGCTTTTATTATGTTTTCAGGGGCTCTTTCTCGCAATATGTCGCGGAGCAGTCTCTTGCCAATGTATGAGCCGCTACCCTCATCTCCGAGCAGGTACCCCAAGGAGGAAACCTGTGTAATGCATTCTTTCCCATCGTAATGGCAGGAATTGCTTCCCGTCCCCAATATGACGACTATCGCTTCCTTCACATCTCCGGCGGATTTCGCCGCCAACAGCATGTCGCTTCCAACTTCAGCACTGATGTCAGCCCCAAAAACTGAGAAAATGACATTCTTGATCATAGTACACACAGACATTGTGGCGCACCCGGCACCATAATACCCAATGAAATCAGGCATGGCTCCAAGTTCTTGCTTTGCATCGGCGAATGTGGATAGAAAGAGACTTTCATCCGCCACCATGGGGTTGAGACCTCCACATGTGTAATGTTTAGTCTCCTTCCCTCGGCAGATGTAGACCCACTCCATTTTAGTGGATCCGCCATCTATTATAAGCATCCGCTCATACTTTCCGCAATATGTAAAATCTACCTTTACCATTCAAATTCCAAAATTACAAAAAAAAAATCATATACACATATCTATACATTTCCCGCTTAACATTTTTGTAGTAAAATTTTTATGATTAGCTTTGTATCGCGTTATTTCTCCCACAATATTGACGGAGGAATGAACAGATAAATGTGTTAGAGAACATTTAAGAGCAATATAATAAGAAAGTAACAATATGCTACAATTTATCACAAACGCATCAAGCGGAACCGACATTGTACGGCAGATAACGGAGGCTGTGGATGGCGGATGCCGATGGATTGAGGTGAATGTGCCCACTTCATCGGATGAGGAAATTTTAAGTGCCGTAGCCGAGGCAAAGCAGCTATGTATTGACACAGGCGCCATAATCACATTCACGGACAACGCTGATTTGGCGAAGAGGGCTGATGTGGGTGGTGTTCACATAACAGACGCTAACACTCCTATATCGAAAGTGCGTCTACTGCTTGGCGGTGCGGCGATAATAGGTGTCTCTGTATGCAGTGAGGAGCAGCTGAAATCGTTGAGAGGTCTGGATATTGACTATGTCCGTGTTTTATTGGACAGGGTGGATGATATTGCACTGGCTGAGGTTGGGAAAATAATTTCCGCGATAGCGCTCGAACAGATGGAGTTGCCGATTGTGGTTGAGGGTGATTTTGAGATTGCTGAAATCAAGCGGCTCTTGGAAATCGGAGTTAATGGAATCGCACTGAAGGTCTATGACAAGGCTCATGATATGTGTGGCAAATTCTCCGAGCCTGGCAGTGTCCGGGAGTATGTCAAGAGGATATTGAGCAGTATAGCATAGTGCATCTCTGTCGTCTTTTAGTGTAGAATATTAAGGCAAACGCGGTTTCGTGTTTGCCTTTTTTTTTGAACGCATGAACGGAGAGACTTGACGTATGGGAATAAAAAAAAGACTGGAGACCTCAAAAAGAAGTCTCCAGTCTTGTGTCCGAGATGAGAGTCGAACTCACACGGCATTTCTGCCACTACCCCCTCAAAGTAGCGTGTCTACCAATTTCACCACCCGGACAAATAAAGCAAGTCTTGTGTTGAGCGAAAAACGGGACTCGAACCCGCGACCCCGACCTTGGCAAGGTCGTGCTC
>CAYQMV010000025.1:0-32178 GCA_964418705.1 uncultured Sangeribacter sp. | reverse complement strand
CGATGTCGGTGGCGGCGTTGGCGTAGTGTGCCAATTTCTCGTGGTCGTGGTAGCGGTATTTAGCATCGCCGAGACCGAGGGCTTTGTGCCATTTCAATCGGGTGGCGCGCCAGTAGTCGAAGTATTTGAGTTCCTCGCCGGGGCGAACGAAGAATTGCATCTCCATCTGCTCGAACTCGCGCATACGGAAGATGAATTGTCGCGCCACGATTTCGTTGCGGAACGCTTTGCCTATCTGTGCGATACCGAAGGGGAGCTTCATGCGTCCTGTCTTCTGCACGTTGAGATAGTTGACGAAGATGCCCTGTGCTGTCTCCGGACGTAGGTAGACCGCCATGGCGCCGTCGGCGGTGCTTCCCATCTCTGTCTTAAACATGAGATTGAATTGGCGCACGTCGGTCCAGTTGCGGGTGCCGCTGATGGGATCCACGATCTCGTAGTCGAGGATAATTTGTTTCAATTCCTCAAGATTGTTATCGTTCATCGCAGTGGCGAAACGCTCGTGGAGTTCATTGCGTTTAGCCATGTTCTCCTGCACTCTCGGGTTTGTCTGGCGGAACATCTCCTCATCGAAGCTCTCGCCGAAGCGTTTACGCGCTTTTGCCACCTCTTTTTCGATTTTCTCGTCGTATTTGGCGATGTGGTCTTCGATAAGCACATCGGCGCGGTAGCGTTTCTTAGAGTCGCGGTTGTCGATCAATGGGTCATTGAACGCATCCACGTGGCCGGAAGCCTTCCAAATTGTGGGATGCATGAAGATGGCGGAGTCAATACCCACGATATTGTCGTGGAGCATTGTCATGGCCTCCCACCAATAGCGTTTGATATTATTTTTCAATTCCACACCGTTTTGACCATAGTCGTAGACCGCTGCCAAACCATCGTAGATTTCGCTTGATTGAAACACGAACCCGTACTCTTTGGCATGGGCCACTATTGTTTTGAAAGTATCTTCCTGTTTTGCCATTTTATATTACTGTTTTTCAAACTGCAAAGGTAGCGAAAATAATTGAATAAATTAATGTAGTAGAAGATAAATGCTGTCGTGAAAAATAATTATTCTTGCAGCATTGTGATTGCGAAATCAAGAATAGCGTCGCGTCCGAGAGCCAAATCGTCGTCGGTGGATGTCATAGCGCAACCTTCCGACGGGTCGATTCCATCTTCGATGCTGTTCATGTATTTGTCGTACATCGGGGATACCGACAGGCGCACGCTCCATCCCATGGGGAGGTCGTAGGTGAATGGCAATGCGCCGCCGCCGCCGGTGCGCGCGCCCACTATTTTCACGTTGGGAAGGTATTGCATCACCGCCACGAAGTCGTTGGCGGAGCTGAAGCACGCTCTGTTGGTGAGAATAGCCACCGGCTTTTCTCTGCTCCAAATGTTGTGACCACTCTCGGCGGGCTCGTATTCTATGGCGTAGGGCTCGGAGAAATCGTCGTGTCCTTTACCTGTTTTATGGCGCATATATCCTCCGACTTGCTTCTCGGTGATGAAGTGCCCGGCGAGTCGGTGGACATTGGATAGTTCCCCACCGCCATTGTTGCGTATGTCGATAATCAGTCCCGGACAATCCTTGAAATAATTGAAAATATAGTCCCAATTCCTTTCGCCTAAGGTGGTGTTGAATGAGGGATAATAGATATACGCCACTCCGGAGGGGAGTATCTTATAGTAAACCCCTCCGAGACTGAAGTAGTCGAACTCCAAATAATATTGCTGGAGGGTGCGTAGATTGAAATTTTGGGGATAGTCGCTCCACCAATTGCGGTAGTATGAGGTGCCGAGTGGTGTGGATAGGTTCACGTGCCCGTCTTTCAGCTCGTTGATCATATCGGCGCACACTTGGTAATAGTCCACGTATGCCATTTTGGACTCCAGTTTGGAGAGGTAGGTGGTTTTCACTTCGTTCCAATCCACATCCTTCTCGTCGAAGTAGCAGTAATGCTCATCGATTACTTGCCACAATGCCAATATGTTGTCGCCGGCGTTGTTGTCCCATTCGTCATATTCATGGCACGATGTGAGTAGGAGCGAGACGATGCCTATTATGGTGTATTTCAGCGTTTTCATCTGATTGCTTTTAATCGTTTTCATTTGGTAACGGTTTTAATCGTTCAAATCAATCTGTCCGCGGTTTAATATGTTAGCCCGACCACGAATGCGTGGGTTACTATTTGAGTGTTGATGTCGTTGATATAGCTTGACCTGACGCAGAATCTATATCCCACGGTGAGGGTGTGTTTTGAGAATGTCATATCCGCCGACAGAAGGTTGTCGATGGCGAAGTTGTTGCCCCACCATCCGGGATGGACTAATCCGGAGTGGTTGCCCATATATATTTCATAGTACGACTCGGCGTAGTCTTGTGAAAAGAACATGGAGAGGGATGGGAGCCTCACTTGGTCTCTGACCGTGACGGGCAATTTTTTTAGTGTGAATGAATATGCGCCTGCGGTGGCTATGAACAGGTTGAGGTCTGCTTTTGCGGTGGCGGGGTTGTTGCCGTTGTCGGGAAGATACACCACGCCGAGGTTCATGCCTATTCCGCCCCCCACATTCCATGAGAAGCGCGGAGTCACTTGCCACACACGGCGCAGACCCCATTCAAAATTCATATCCGCTTGGTAGAGCGTGGAGGATTTTGCCGGTGGTTGTGCCACAATCCCCGACAACGATGCGTTGAACTGCATTCGTGTGTTTTTTGCCCATGCCACATTTTTAGCCCATTCGCCGGATAGCCCGAGCGACACTCCATCGTATTTCATGGGCGATAGATAGGTGTCGAGGACGCTGCCGCCCCCCACTTCGAGGTAGTAGCGCGACTCTATGGGACGCGTCTCTTCCGCTGATAGCATGGGGGCGATGGTGGCTGCCGCAAGCATAAGGAGAGAACGATATTTCATCTTCTTATTTTGTTAGTTTCACATAATATTATCAACTTAAGGGTTCCAAATCCTCATCATCGAAGAGTGATTGTTGGATCGCCTGCTGTGTTGTCGGTTTTGGCAGAGCCTCTTCTGTTGGTTCCTCCGTTATGGTGTTGGAGTCCTGGTCGTTTAAGCCCGGCTCGTTGAGATTACCCCCGCTGAGATTCTCTTCGCTGAGGTTCTCTTCATAGGAGCCATCCTCATCATTGTTCTCGTAGGTGGTGGGCATAGCCTCCTCTGGAACCTCTTTGCTCCCTACTTCTGTCACCGTTTTTACTTCAAAGGTGGATATTCGTTTCCCTTTGGCTTTGAAGCTTTTTACTCCGATGAACTCTTCGGCATCAATCTCTATGGCATCGCGGAACTCGTCGTTGCCTCCGAACTCCACTTTAAGTATGGGTGCCGGGGTGGGGGTGAGGAGCAGGTCGCTCGCTTTTTCGGAATTTCCCACAAAGCGCTGTTTGCGTGCTGATGGCTCAAAGCGGAAACGTTTGAGGTAGGAATATCCAAGTTCCGGATCAAAGAGCGCGAGAGTCCATATAGTGTCCGCGTCAAAGCGGCGGATAAGCTTTATCCCTTCATCGAAGTGGTTGGTGTCGGAATACGTGGTGGTATAGTATTCGCCAGATTCCATTACCACGAGCACGAGGTCGTTGCCTTGGAATGTCCCAAGTGAGACACCCCTACCGTCGTAGTTTATGCGCAGCACGTCTTGGTCGAACCAGACCTCTCTGCCGCCGAGGGTGCTCCCCAGACCATGGGAGAATTTCACTTCGTCAACCTCATATTTTGTCACCAAGTTGCCTAATGATTCCTTCCCCTTGATGTCCAAATCGGCGAAGTTGACGGTGAGCTCTGTGTTTTTGATGCGTGAGCGGCGGTCGGTTTTGAACACCGGTAGCGCATCTTTGGGCTGTTTGAGGTTTACTTTCACTATTTCCGCCTCGCCGTTGGGGTTCGCGGAAAGATATAGAATCACGGAGCCGGGAAGCCCTTTGGTGATGTTGTATTCCTTTTCACGTGCCAAGCCGGTGATGAAGAAACGTTTTTTGTAAGTGAATCCACCTTTGCCGTTGCGGTAGACCACGTTGTAGATGGTGCGTTTGTCACCCTTTTTGAACGTTGCCACATGGATCACTTTCTTGCCCACGAAGAGTTTCTCCGGGGTCTTCACGATTTTGTAAGTGCCGTCCTTGTTGATGATAAGTATGTCATCAATATCGGAGCAGGTGCATTTGAAATCGGCGTCTTTAAGTGCGGTGCCGAGGAATCCTCCGGCTTTGTCGTAGTAAAGGCGTTTGTTCGCCTCAGCCACTTTCGCCGCTTCTATGTTTTCGAAGCTTCGTATCACTGTGTGGCGCGGATACATCGCTCCGTAAGTCTCTTTGAGATGGCGGTACCATGCTATGGTATACTCCACGATATGAGCCATGTCGTGCTCTATCTTTGCGATCTCGGCGTCGAGGGAGGCTATCTTCTCGTCCGCTTTCTCCACGTTGAAACGGAGAATGCGTTTCATGCGTATCTCCCACAGCTTGAGCATATCGTCGTCGGTGATTTGGCGGTAGAATTGCTCTTTCCATGGTATGAACAACTCATGGAGTATCCCCACCACCTTTTCCATCTCCGCCGATGCCTCGATACGGGGATCCTTATACATGCGTTCTGAGATGAAAATCTTTTCGAGAGATGCGAAGCATTGCTCTTCGCGGCGTTCGGCGAGCTTTATTTCCAACTCTTTGTAGAGAATCTCACGGGTGTGGTCTACGGAATATTTCAGCAATTCGCCTACGCTCATGAAGCATGGCTTTTTGTCTTTGATGACGCAGCAGTTGGGCGATATGCTCACTTCGCAGTCGGTGAATGCATAGAGGGCGTCGATGGCTTTGTCGGAGGAGGTGCCGGGCATCAGATGCACTATTATCTTTGCCTCCGCCGCCGTGTGGTCCTCTATTTTGCGTACCTTGAGTTTCCCTTTCTCCATGGCGCTGATTATGGAGGCGGTGATGGTGCCTGTGGTTTTGCTATATGGAAGTTCGGTGATCGCGAGAGTTTTGTTGTCTATTTTCTCTATTTTGGCACGTACTTTCACCGCACCGCCGCGCGCTCCGTCGTTGTAGCGCGACGCATCCATGAATCCCCCTGTTTGGAAGTCGGGAAGCAGTGTGAACTCCTCTCCGTTGAGGTATGCTATGGCTCCGTCAAGAATTTCGTTGAAGTTGTGGGGCAATATTTTTGAGGATAGACCCACGGCGATACCCTCCACTCCCTGTGCGAGCACCAATGGGAATTTGGCGGGGAGGGTGACAGGCTCATCTTTGCGTCCGTCGTAGCTTTTGGTCCATTCTGTGATTTTGGGCGAGTACAGAGTTTCCAAGGCGAATGGTGAGAGGCGCGCTTCGATATAACGTGGCGCCGCCGCGGAGTCGCCGGTGAGAATATTTCCCCAGTTTCCCTGCGTGTCTATAAGCAGCTCTTTCTGACCTAATTGGACTATGGCGTCGCCGATGGATGCGTCGCCGTGTGGGTGGTATTGCATGGTGTTGCCAACGATGTTAGCCACTTTGTTGAATCTGCCGTCGTCGAGTGTTTGCATGGAATGGAGTATGCGTCGCTGCACGGGCTTAAGTCCATCTTCGATATGCGGCACGGCGCGTTCCAAAATCACATACGATGCGTAGTCGAGATACCATGTGCGGTACATTCCCGACAGACATTCGGTGTCAGCGGAGACCGGCACCACGGTGTCTTTTCCTAAATAGTTAAATTGCTCTTTTTCTTCCATAATATAGGTAGGCCATGCAAAGGTACAAAAAAAATTGTGTACAAAAAAAATTGGAGTGTGCTGTCGCGTCGGCAGCACACCCCTTATTTTATTGACTTGCTATATTCGGAAAATTATTTTTTAGCGATTTTAGCGTAGCCGTATTTAGCGGAAGCACCAAGTTCCTCTTGGATGCGGAGGAGTTGGTTGTATTTAGCCATACGGTCGGAGCGGCTGGCGGAGCCGGTTTTGATTTGACCGGCGTTTGTAGCCACGGCGATGTCGGCGATAGTAGCGTCCTCAGTCTCACCGGAACGGTGGCTGATTACGGCGGTGTAGCCATTGCGTTGAGCCATCTCCACTGCGCGGAGTGTCTCTGTCAAGGAACCGATTTGGTTCACTTTCACAAGGATGGAGTTTGCGCAACCCTCGGCGATACCTCTTTCGAGATATTTCACGTTGGTCACAAACAAGTCATCGCCCACGAGTTGGCAACGGTCGCCGATGAGGTCGGTGAGGATTTTCCAACCTGCCCAGTCATCTTCTGCCATACCGTCCTCGATGGAGTCGATAGGATATTTAGTGATAAGCTCTTTGAGGTACTCGGCTTGCTCTTGTGAAGTGAGTTTTTTGCCGTTAGCCTCTTTTGCTGTGCCGTTGTTGAGTTGAGAATAGTTGTAGATACCATCTTTGTAGAACTCGGAGGAAGCACAGTCAAGACCGATAGTCACATCTTTGCCGGGAGTGTAGCCTGCTTTCTCGATGGCTTTCATGATCACGTTGAGTGCGTCTTCAGTGCCGTCGAGTGCGGGAGCGAAACCACCCTCGTCACCTACTGCGGTGCTGAGGCCACGCTCGTGGAGCACTTTTTTGAGGTTGTGGAACACCTCAGCGCCCATACGGATACCCTCTTTGAAGCAGCATGCGCCTACGGGACGAATCATGAACTCTTGGAAGCAAATAGGAGCGTCGGAGTGCGCACCACCATTGATGATGTTCATCATAGGCACGGGGAGTGCGTAGGCGTTGGCTCCGCCGATGTATTTGTAAAGGGGAAGACCGAGATAATCGGCGGCGGCTTTAGCCACAGCCAAAGAAACACCAAGGATGGCGTTGGCACCGAGGTTGGATTTTGTCTCTGTGCCGTCGAGGGCGATCATTTTCTCATCGATTGCGATTTGATCGAGGGCATTCATGCCAATCAACGCCTCGGCGATTTTTCCGTTAACGTTAGCTACTGCTTTTTGTACGCCCTTGCCCATGTAGCGGTTTTTGTCACCGTCGCGCAATTCAAGAGCTTCGTTTACACCTGTAGATGCTCCGGAGGGAACTGCGGCACGACCGAATGCGCCTGATTCAAGTGTTACGTCTACTTCCACTGTGGGGTTGCCACGCGAATCAAGTACTTCGCGGCCTACAATTTTCTCAATTTTCATAATCAAATTGTTATTAAAAGAATTTTTACCTTTTTCAACTGCAAAGTTAAAAATTTTTCTGTGAATATGCCACCTCTTTTCTAAGGAAAATGTTGTGGCTTTCTCATTGTGTGTTTTGGGCCTCCCTTTTTTATGTGTTTTGAGGCTTTTCTTATTGTGTGTTTAGCACCAAATCGTTGCTGCGTTGCAGTCTTTTTCCGTGATGAATAAAATCTTTTTTTTTCGTGGAGTTTAAGATGTTTTTCGTGATTGTCTAAGAAATTTTTTTCTGCAAATAATTTGTGGGAGTGGAGAAAAAGCATTAACTTTGCACTCGCAAAACGGGGATGCCGTGATGCACTAAGTGTGAATGCGCATGTGGCGTAATTGGTAGCCGCGCTAGACTTAGGATCTAGTGTCTTACGACGTGGGGGTTCGAGTCCCTTCATGCGCACTTAAAGCGACTGTTAATCTTTCGATTTTCAGTCGCTTTTATTTTATCAATAAGCTGCTAATAAGCAACTTCCAATATATTGTTGAAGCAAGGATTTGTTTATTTACAGATTGAAGTAATAGGTGCCGGTGGATAGGACCACGTAGAAATTGTAGTTCACGGAATTGATGAAATAAGACGTGTTGATGGCTGCTACGTAGATGTCGTAGTTCCACACGTCTGTCCATGGATCCCATGCGGAGACAACGGTGGCGTCGTATTGTGCTCCATTGTAATTATAGTCCACGGTCATGGGGACTGTTCGCCATACCCCCATGTCATCGTATCCGCATCCCACAACTCCGATGCGTCCCGATTGAGTGTCGGGTATCGGTGGAGCCACCGGAGGATGTGCCGCCCTCGCCGGACGCATAAGCGAATTGGGTCCCAGACCATGTCCGAATCCCCACATATTACCCCATGAGTTGTAATGCCGCGGTGGCGGCAGCGTTATCCCGGGTCCGCCGCCGGGATGGTTTGGTATGGTGGGTCCTACGCCGCCGATGCGTATGGGCGGTGCTCCGTTTAGCCTCGCCGGACCCACACCATGTTGCGCCGCGACATTCCAAAACGCCATACATGTGCCGATGGTCACTATTGCGTCCAATATATTTCTTTTCATAGTTTGTAGCGTTTGATATGATTCGTTTCTTTTAAACGTTATTTCCCTTGGTTGTGTTTTAGTGTCTTTAATCTTTTCTATTGCCGAATCTCAATCGGCATCTCGCCTTGACCATATTAAAGCACTGCCGTAAGGACGGAATATTGTCTCTGAAACTCATAACAACCATTATAACATGGTCCTGTGGACTCTGAGTACGGTGGTGTAAACTCGTGGAAACGGAATGTGATTGCAAAAAACTTGCTGCGATATGTTGTGAGAACAGATACATTTTGCTATTTTTGCAATAAATTCCGTTGAACGATGGAGAGGAAAGATATAATAATAGTCATAGGAAGGCAGTTTGGAAGTGGCGGACGCGCGTTGGGTCAAGTCTTGGCGCGACGTTTCGGCATAGCGTATTATGATAAAGAGATGATAGACGCCGCGGCTGCCGACTACGGTTTTGACGCGTCGATTCTCGCCAAGGCGGACGAGAAACGCCCGTCGCTGTTCCGCACTATAGTGGAGTGCGTGTATGGCAATGCGTCTCCATCGTGCGATTTATCGCTAAGTTCCGACAAACTTTATGAGCTTCAGAGCAGGGCGATAGCCGATTTGGCGCAAAAGGGGGGAGCGGTCTTTGTGGGCCGTACCGCTGATTATGTGCTTCGCCACCATCCCGGCTTGGTGAGCATCTTCGTCCATGCCGATGTGGAGGCGCGTGCGCGCCGGATAGTGCGCCGCGGCGATTGCGCCACCGAGGAACAGGCGCGTGAACTCGCGCGCAAACGCGACAAATTGCGTGAGGAATATTACAACTACTTCTCCGGACGTAAATGGGGAAGTGCCGGCAACTATCATCTGTGTGTTGACGTGTCGGAAATATCCATCGAAGATGCCGCCGACATAGTCACCGCATACGTGAACGCCAGGTTTGGCAAAACAAATTGATTGTCAAAACTAAGGTGATTGTCAAAACAAAACAAGCCGTTTGTTTGTCGGATATATAGTTGATAAAGAATTTGAATATGCAACAGAAATCAATTTTGATGACATATTTGTTCGCCCTTATCGGTGGCATACTGCTGAGCATCCTCCATTCCAGGGCGAACCTCTTCGAAGGGATAGTGATAGTGATCGGCGTGCTTTTCATCATACCGTGTCTGTACACGCTTTTCTGCATGCTGATAGATTACTTCAAATATAAAAGGCAAAAACGCGACAACGCCGGTGAAACGGTGAAAGTGTTCAGCTCCGCCAGGTGGCTGGCGCTTGTCCCTATCGTCGGAGGCATCTGTTTCGGCACATTTTTGGTGTCGCAGCCGGGTTTCTTCGTAGCATATCTCATATACACTTTCGGCGCGGTGATGGCGTTGTGCGGACTGGTGCAAGGAGGGTATATGATATTCATCATAAGAGATTTCCGACTATCATGGTGGTGGATCACCATTCCCACTTTGGCGTTCCTCGCGGGAGTGGCTGTTTTCGTGCTTGGAGCGGAAAAAATAGAGAGCACTGTAGCTCTAATCACCGGGATAGTGCTTATACTCTATTCCATCAACGGATTTGCGAGCTTCCTTCAGAAAGAATCGCGATTGCGCCAGATTCAAATCTTGGAGAGATGAGTGGCGTTGGATAATGGTTGATGGATGGAAGTTGGAAGAAAAAGATATATAAATAGATAGAAGAGGTATAGATAAAATATAAAAAGACAATAGTGGCGCGGTCTGTCGCTAACTCCGAGCGCGGAGTTAGAGGAAAGTCCGGGCAACAAAGGGCGCCATGCTTCCTAACGGGAAGGAGTCGGCGACGGCTGGTAAGCGCAGAAGAGAATGACCGCCGCGAAAGCGGTAAGGGTGAGAAGGTGGTGTAAGAGACCACCGGCGCGGGAGGTGACTTCCGTGGCTGTGCGCACCATGGGTTGCAATGTCGAATATACCGGCGCTACGGGGCGGCCCGCCCCATGCCGGAGGGTAGGCAGCTGGAGCCGCGGGGCAACCCTCGGCCGAGATAAATGACAGACGGGGACCGTTTTGCTATTCACCCCACATAACCCGGCTTATAGTGCCGCTATTGTTTTTTTATTTTATTTATTCATTTATGTGGCATACTGATTTATGGCTAAGGGAATGAAAAACGGAGCGGCGGCAAAGGCCGCGGCTTGGTCAAAAGCCAAATGGGAATACGTCAGTGAGGGTGTGTGGAAAGATCCTCGCGACACCATTCTTGTGCAAACCCTTAAAATCATCAATCTCTCACTACGTTCGTTCTTCAACAAAGATTTACAGAGCGTCTCGATGTCGCTCACTTATTCCACGGTGTTGGCGATAGTGCCTGCGCTGGCTCTCCTTTTCGCCATAGGACGTGGCTTCGGATTCCAAAATCTCCTCGTGGATAATCTTTACCGTTATCTTCCTTCGCAGTCCACCGCCCTCTCCGCGGTTTTGGAGTTTGTGGACAGCTATCTGAGTCAAGCTTCGCAGGGAGTGTTTGTGGGAGTCGGTCTGGTGATGCTGCTATGGACCATGATTTCCTTAATGGGGCGCATGGAGGCGGCGTTCAATAAAATTTGGGATGTCAAACGCCCGCGCACCATTTACCGCAAGCTTTCCGACTACACCTCTATATGCCTGATGGTGCCTATACTGATGGTGTGCTCTTCGGGTATCTCCATTTTCATGTCGTCGGCGATGGCGGAGATGGGTCTCTTCACCCCTTTGATAGGGATGCTTCTCGACGCGTCGCCATTCTTCCTCGTGTGCCTCGCGTTCACCCTCCTTTTCCTATTGATCCCCAACACCAAAGTGCGGTTCCGCTATGCGTTCCTCTCCGGAGTGATATGCGGCATCTCGTTTCAGATACTCCAATTGCTCTTTGTCAACGGTCAGATATACGTGTCTAAATACAACGCCATATATGGATCGTTCGCTTTTCTGCCCTTGCTGCTTATCTGGCTGCAGCTGTCGTGGCTGATCCTCCTCTTCGGATGTATGCTCACTTATTCGGCTCAGAACGTGTTTGTGTTCAACTATGCCGATGATATCCGCCGCATCTCGCGGAATTATTATAGCACCATGGCTGTGGGTGTGATGGCTGTGGTTGTGCGCCGTCAGTGGCTGCGCCTCCCCCCGTTGAGCAACAACGAGATCGCGGCTATGTATGGAGTGCCGGTGCGTCTCGCCACTTTCATCGCCGACAGGCTCCATCATGCTGGATTGATTTACTTCGTGATGGAGACGGACGATGAGCAGAAGTTGGTACCGGCGGTCGATCTCTCCACATTCAGCGTGGGTGCGTTGCTGACGGAGCTGGACGCCGACGGAAGTTCCGACTTCATCGTGGAGTTCGACATCCGCAACAAAGATTTGAAAAAGATAATGAACCCTATTTATGAAGCGCGGTATCTGACGGCGGCGGATAAGTTGCTGAAAGATATAGAGATTGCGCCTGATATTTTGGCAAATAATAAGTCCAAAAGGGATGAAGACTTCAAGATTTGAAGAATCCAAATAGAACCGCAAAATTTAAATTTTTTCGAAAATTTTCGTTGCAAAACGCAATAAAAAGCGAAGAAACTCCGTTGAATGAATAGGTAAAATAAATTAGATAAAAAAAGAACTGATTTAAAAGAACTTACAGAACAGAACTCTATTACTAAGCCGGCGTTGTCCCAAGAGAGGGGTGACGCTCAATAGTCGTAAATTTTTGCTACTGTGAAACTCGAATTATAACGAACATCAGCTTATGAGCTATTTGAAATTTGACAAAAGACTGATGATAAATCTTGAGCAGTCGCTGCCCAAGGAAATCTTGCGCACCAATAAGAGTGGCGCTTACCATTGCACCACCATCGTGGGATGCAACACGCGTAAGCAGCATGGATTGCTGGTGATACCGATTCCGGGGATGGACGACAAGGCGCACGTGTTGCTATCCTCGCTCGATGAGACGGTGATCCAGCACGACGCGCCATTCAACCTTGGTTTGCATCAGTATGGCGACGGGGTCTTCAGCCCCAACGGACACAAGTATATCCGTGAGTTTAATTGCGAGTCGGTGCCTGTGGTCACTTACCGTGTGGGTGGTGTGGTGCTCACTAAAGAGAAGGTGTTCATCTCGCATCAGAACAGAATATTGATTAAATATACCCTTATGGACGCCCATTCCGCCACCACTCTGCAGTTCCGTCCTTTTTTGGCGTTCCGCAACGCCAATGACCTTTGCATGGAGAATAATGCCTTGAACAAGGAGATACGCCACGTGAAAAACGGCATCTCATCATGTCTCTATTCCGGCTATCCTGATTTGTTCATGCAGTTCAACGTGGCTGCAAAATGGGTGGACGACGGACATTGGTACCGCGGCATCCAATATTATAAGGACCGCGACCGTGGCATCCCTTATCAGGAGGATCTCTGGGTTCCCGGATATTTTGAGGTACCCATCAAGAAGGGTGAGAGTGTGATCTTCTCCGCATCCACGTTTGAATCGGATCCCGATGCCTTCGCTGAGACTTACGATGCGGAGTTGAAAGGGCGTACTTGCCGCACCAGCTTCTACAATTGCCTGAAAAACAGTGCCAAGCAGTTTTATCTCAAGAATAAGAACGGCATGTATCTTATGGCGGGGTATCCGTGGTACAACGTGCGTGGCAGGGACGCGCTCATAGGTCTCCCCGGATGCACACTTTCTATAGATCATAAAGATGATTTTATTTCCATCGTCAGCACATATATAGATTCACTGCGCCGCAATATCGACACAGGACTTCTCGACAAGACTATCAAGGAGATTGACCTCCCCGATATTCCTCTATGGTTGCTATGGACAATCCAGGAGTACGCGAAGAGCGTAGGTGACGATGAGTGCCGCGAGCGTTTCGGCGACGTGGTCAAAGCTTTGTTGGAGATTATCCGCGATGGGAAAGTGAATAATTTGAGAGTGGAGTCTAATGGATTGGTGAGCACCCACGGCGAGGATAAGCCGGTGACGTGGCTCTCCGCCTCTATCAACGGCAAACCTATTATCCCCCGCACAGGTTTCGTGCTCGAATTTAACGCGTTGTGGTATAATGCCCTCTGTTTTGTGGCGCGTCTGTTCCAACCTTTGGAGGAGGAACGCGGCTACACTGAGGAGTTGAATAGTTTGGCTGCACGGGTGAAGGAGTCGTTTGTGTCAACGTTCTTAAACGAGCACGGATATCTGTATGATTATGTCACTCCATCATATTCCGATCTGGAGGTGCGTCCGAACATGGCGATAGCCATTGGTATGGAATACACCCCCTTGGATCGCCGTCAATGCAAACGTGTGCTTGACTATTGCACACGCGAACTTTTAACCCCCAAGGGATTGCGCTCGCTCTCGCCGCGTTCGCCACTCTATAATCCCATTTACGTGGGCAACCCCATAGAGCGAGAGTATGCGGTACACCGCGGTCCGGCGCGCCCGTGGCTCTTCGGATTCTACGCCCAAGCTTACTTCAAAGTGTTCGGAGTCTCCGGCATCGGCTTCATTGAGCGTATGCTCATTGGCTATGAGGCTGAGATGATGCAGGGATGCGTGGGGTCTCTCTCGGAAATGTACGACGGAAATCCCCCGTTCACGGGCCGTGGGGCCGTTTCCACATGCAAGAATGTGGGTGAGATACTCCGTACTATCCAATTAGTGAAAGAGATGAATAAGAAACTAACCTCCAACGTGGCGGAAAACTAATCCAACGTTTGGAAAATTAATATCGTGCGAAAATGAAAGCATTAATGTTTGGATGGGAATTCCCCCCTCATATTTTAGGAGGTTTAGGCACCGCGAGCTATGGTCTCACCAAAGGGATGCACGCTTGCGGTGATATGGAGATAACCTTCGTGCTTCCCAAACCGTGGGGAGACGAAGAGAAAAGTTTCGCCAACATCATAGGCGCAAACCTCACTCCGGTGGCGTGGCGCGACGTGAACTATGATTATGTGGCTAACCGTATCGGTAAATTTATGGATCCGCAGGTGTATTTCTCCCTGCGCGACCATTTATATGCTGATTTCAATTATAAACGCCTTAATGATTTAGGCTGTATAGAGTTTTCCGGACGCTATCCCGACAATCTTCTGGAGGAGATTGACAATTACTCCATTGTGGCGGGCGTGATAGCGCGCACGGTGGATTGCGATGTGATCCACTCCCACGACTGGCTCACTTACCCCGCCGGTATCCATGCTAAAAACGTGACCGGGAAGCCCTTGGTGATTCATGTGCATGCCACCGATTTCGACCGTTCACGCGGCAATGTGAACCCCGATGTGTTCCGTATTGAGAAGGATGGCATGGAGAACGCCGATCATATCATCACTGTGTCAAACCTCACTCGCCGCACCGTGATTGAGAAGTATGGCATCAGTCCCGATAAAGTGACCACTGTACACAACGCGGTGATTCCTTTGGCTGACGAACTACTCTCCATCCCCCGTGAGGAGCGTAAGGATAAAATCGTCACATTCCTCGGACGTATCACTATGCAGAAGGGCCCCGAATATTTCGTGGAGGCGGCGGCGAAAGTGCTTGCCAAGGATAAGAACGTGAGATTCGTGATGGCGGGCAGCGGTGATATGATGGACGCGATGATAAAACTCGCGGCGCACCGCGGCATCGCCGACAGATTCCATTTCACCGGATTCCTCAAAGGAAAACAGGTGTATGAGATGCTCGCCGCCAGCGATGTTTATATCATGCCTTCGGTCTCGGAGCCTTTCGGCATCTCTCCGTTGGAGGCGATGCAGATGGGCGTACCCTCCATCATCTCCAAGCAGAGCGGATGCGCCGAAATCCTCGATAATGTAGTGAAGATAGATTATTGGGATATCGACGCCATGGCTGACGCCATACACTCCCTCGTCTCTTATCCGGCGTTCCATAAGGAGCTTAAGGAGAAAGGCGTGGAGGAAATGAAAGGAATCACCTGGGAGAAAGCCGGCAGAAAAGTGATCGATATCTATGAGAGAGTCATTGGTAAATGAGAAAGTCGTTCATTGGTAAATGAGAAGGTCATTATAACAAGTGAAAGGAATTAAGATTATGAAATCAGTTTGTCTATATTTTCAAATACATCAACCATTCAGATTAAAACGTTACCGTTTCTTTGATATCGGTAACGACCATTATTACTACGATGATTTCGCCAACGACGAAATCGTGACAAGGGTGGGGGAGAAGTCCTACCTGCCCACATTGCGTACGCTCAATGAGATGGCGTCGGAATATGGAAAGGCGTTCAAGTGCGCCATATCAATCACCGGACTCGCCGTGGAGCAGTTGCAACAATACGTGCCGGAGGTGATTGATGAGCTTAAGAAGCTCGCCGACACTGGATGCGTGGAGTTCCTCAGCGGCACATATTCCCACTCCCTCGCCTCTGTGGAGGATAGTGAGGAATTTATCCGCCAGGTGAAGGAGCATGACGCTCTTATTTCCCAGCTCTTTGGGCAGAAACCCAAGGTGATTCAAAACACCGAGCTTATCTACGACGACGACATTGCGTTGCTGATGAACTCCATGGGTTTCAAAGGTACCCTCACTTGCGGAGTGAAGCATATTCTCGGTTGGAAATCCCCGGATTATGTCTATCATGCCGCCACTGCCCCGAATTTGAAGCTTCTCCTCACGAATGATAAGCTCTCAGATGATATCACCCGCAATTTCAATAATCCCTCATGGACGGAGTATCCCCTCACCGCCGATAAGTATATGGGCTGGATCGCGTCACTTCCGGCGGAGGAGCAGGTGGTGAACCTCTTCATGAGTATGGAGAATTTCGGTGAGTTCCTTCCCGAATCGTGCGGTATCTTTGATTTCTTGAAGGCGTTGCCGCGTTTCGCCGCCGAACAGGGTATTGAGTTCCTCACCCCGTCGGAAGCCATCAGCCGCTATAATGACGAGGGTGGCGCGTTGTCGATACCATCGCCTATTTCATGGGCTGATGAGGCGCGCGACATCTCCGCATGGAAAGGTAATGGCTTGCAAAACAACGCATTGGAGATACTTTTCAGTCTTGCCGAGCGCGTGAGTCTATGCACCGACCGCAGAATCAAGCAGGATTGGTATTACCTCCAATCCTCCGACCACTTCTATTATATGAGCACCAAGAGCACTGCCGACGGAGTGTCGCACGCTCTGTTCAGCCCTTACGAATCAGCTTATTCGGCGTTCACCAACTATATGAACGTGTTGGCTGATTTCAAGGTGAGAGTGGAGGAGCAGTATCCCGATTCCATCGACAATGAGGAGCTTAACTCCCTCTTGCTCACCATCCGCAACCAAGCCACAGAAATAGACAACCTTAAGAAGGAGGTGGTCACTCTGCGCAACAACATTCTTCAAGCCGACGACGTGAACAACGCGGCGGTGGATGCCCCGGCGGAGAAGAGTGTTGAGAAGGCCGCGAAAGCTGCCAAAACAGCGAAAACGGAGAAAGAGACAAAGTCAAGTAAAGCTCCGAAGAAGACAACCAAGAGAACAGCTAAAAAATAAAATAATCCACTTTCTTGTCTAAATTAGAAAATTTTCAAGGATTCATAATGTGGGATTCTTGAAAATTTTCTAATTTTGTAATACTAATTACTGAGTAATGACAGAAAGAACTAATTTCACGCCCTCCCAAGAGGAGGGAATGAACCTCTACGACCGCATTGTCAACAATGTGGATAAGATAGAGCCGGAATTGCCTGAGATCATCACCTCGTTGAATAAAGTGGATGACAGTGGACAATTCTTAGCTTCCAGTGCCCGCTTTCTCGCTGCGATTGATAAGACGCGTTTCCAACGCTATATCAATGAGTTGGTGGAGCTGGCTATCCCCAAAGACCGTGAGCGTCGTTATATCGGTTCACTATTGCAAGCATTATGGGGCGAGGATTACATGGAGCGCGCGCGTCAACTGAGGGAGGAGGACGACAACTTCCGCAGAATCTACAAGCGCATCTATCCGTCCGACAAGAGCCTCTATTGAGAGTGTTAACGTAATTTCCTTAAAACCAAGTACCTAAAGCTAAAAAACTACCAAAATGAAGAGAAATTTAATTGCGGTGCTGTTTGCTTTCGTCATGATGGCTGCATGCGCGCAACCAAAAGAGAATATGAGCAATACAACTACTCAGACACCGTCGGAGGGCGATGTGGTATGCTTGCACACCGATATGGGCGACATACGCATTCTGCTCTACAGCGACACGCCTCTGCATCACGACAATTTCTTGAAATTGGCGCGTGAGGGCTTCTACGATGGACTTTTGTTTCATCGCGTGATTAAGGATTTTATGATTCAAGGTGGAGATCCCGATTCAAAGACCGCTGCCCCCGAAGCGCAGCTCGGCGGTGGAGATGTCGGCTATCAAATCAATGCCGAGATTCTCTATCCGCGCCACTTCCATAAATATGGGGCTGTGGCGGCGGCGCGCACTTCCGATGAGGTGAACCCCGAGCGTAAATCATCCGGATGCCAATTCTATATTGTCACCGGTAAGAAATACAACGAGGCTACCCTCCATGCGTATATGCAGCGCGTGACTGACTCCGAGAAGCAGGCATATTTCAACCGGTTGGTGCGTGAGAACGCCGACACCATCAGCGTGCTCCGTAAAAACCGCGATGAGGCGGGATTGGAGTCTTTGCGTCAGGAACTGATTAAAAAGACCAATGAGAATGTGGTGCCGGTGCAGCCCACCGCGGAGATGGTTGAGGCGTATGCCACCATCGGAGGCACTCCCCATCTCGACAACAGCTACACCGTCTTCGGTGAGGTGCTGGAGGGTATGGACGTGGTCGAAAAAATCCAAAATGTCGCTGTTAGTAAGTCCGACAGACCCTTGGAGGATGTAAAAATATTAACTGTGACGATTGAAAATTAAAAAAAATTGGCTGAATTCTAAGGTAATTAAAAAATTATTATTAAATTTGGCGCATGAAAGAACTTTAACAATATCTCTTACCAGGATATGAACGACATTGAAAAACTGAATGCGCAAGAGGAGCAAGTGAATCTTACGCAACCCATTGAAGAGGTAGAGACTGCTACAGCAGCCGCTGCTGAAGAGTGTCCTCAACAGGAAACAAACGCCCTCCCCACGACGGAATCCGCCCAGGGAGAAGTTAATCTTTTTGCTCTATCGAAAGAACAATTGGTAGACGAACTTAAAGGGATCGTAGACACCGACAATGTGTCGGCACACAAGAAGGTGGCTTTGATCAAACAAGCGTTTTACGTTCTTCGTAATAAGGAGATAGAAGAGGAGATGACTGCATTTGTGAATGCCGGCAATCAAGCCGAAGCGTTCTCTGCCTCCGTCGATGAGAATGAGACTAAACTGAAAGATCTTTTGTCGGACTTCAAAGAGAAACGTTCGGCATATCTTGCAGCTGAGGAGGAACGCCGTCAAGACAACCTCGAGTTAAAGAAAAAAATCATTGAGCAATTGCGTGAAATTGCCGATGATATCGACAACATCAACCTCCATTTCCAAAAATTCCAGCAATTGCAGCAGGAGTTTAAAGCCATCACCGATATCCCCGCCACCGACGTTGCGGAGACGTGGAAAAACTATCAGATGGCGGTGGAGCAGTTCTACGACCGCTTGAAGATGAATAAGGAACTTCGCGATCTCGACTTCAAGAAGAATCTTGAGGTGAAACGCGGTCTTATCGAAGAAGCCAAGAAGTTGGAGCAGGTGGAGGATGTGGTCGAGGCTTTCCGTCAGTTGCAGGAACTTCACGACAAATGGCGTGAGACAGGCCCCGTGGCTAAAGACCTCCGTGAGTCTATCTGGGAGGAATTCAAAGCTGTGTCAACTGTGGTCAACAAACGCCATCAGGATTTCTTCGAAGCGAGAAAGGCTGCGGAAGCCGAGTGTGAGGCGGCCAAAACAAAAATCTGCGAGGAAATCGAGGCTGTGGATTTGGACGCAATCAATTCTTTCAGCGAGTGGGAAAAACTCACTAAGAGAATTATCGAACTCCAGGGTCAGTGGAAGGGGTTGGGCTATGCTTCGCGTAAGGCTCAGAATTCCCTCTTCGCACGTTTCCGCAAGGTGTGCGACGCTTTCTTCGCCCGCAAAGCGGAGTTCTATAAAAAGACAAAAGAGATTTTCGCTCAGAATTTGGAGAAAAAAATCGCCCTCTGTGAACGTGCCGAGGCCCTTAAGGATCTCGGCGACCACAAGAAAGCTATGGAGGAGGTGCTGAAGCTTCAAGCGGAGTGGAAGAAAGTGGGAAGTGTGGCGCGCCGCAGCAGCGATATGGTGTGGGAACGCTTCACCAAGGCCTGCAACTTCTTCTTCGAGGAGCGTAAACGTCAAAGCTCCGTAGTACGTCAGGAGGAGAATGCCAACCTCGCCGCCAAACGTGCCATTATCGACGCTCTCCGCGCCATCAATCTTGATGACACTGAGCGTGACGACGCGGTCAAGCAGCTTAAGGAACTGCAGACGCAATGGCAGAACATCGGTCATGTGCCTTTCCGCCAGAAAGATGTGATCTTCGCCGAGTACCGCGATGTGGTGGATTCGTTGTACAACAAATTGGATATGCGCAACCAACGCCGCCGTATCAACAACTTCCACAACCAAATCTCTGAAATATCCGACGACAATAAACTCTCACGTGAACGCGAACGATTGGTACGCGCTTATGAGAACAAGAAGGCTGAATTGAAAACAGCCCAGAACAATATGGGCTTTTTCAACGTGAAATCATCCGAAGGAAACTCCATGCTCAAAGAGATGCAACGCCGCATCTCCCGCATCGAGGATGAACTCAAAGAGATTCAAGAGAAAATCTCTTTGGTGGATGAGAAAATGAAATAGCAGCTCTTGATTTGTTTAAAATATTTGTTAGTGACCCCACAATGGGATTTCCCCTTGTGGGGTCACTAATCCTTACTTGACGGAGAGAGACGAGGCTTCGTTAAGTCCTTTATATGTGGAATTTTATTATGAACAATAGATTAAGATTGGGTAAGTATTTGAAATCAATGGTGTTCGTGTGCGACATTATTGTGCTTAATCTTGCTTTCTACATTACTATACTCTCTACGGGTTGCGGCACTCAATTGAAAAACCGATGGACATGGCTGATGTTTGTCATGGCTATCGCGGTGTCGGAGCTTGTACTCCCAATGCAGCGCAATTACCGCTTCTTCTATATAGACCGCACCCTCCTGCTGGTGGTGAAAATCAGCTCGGTGATAATATGCGTATATTCGCTTCTGCTTTTTATTTTCGGCATTGATGTCTCGGTGGGTGTCTTGCTCGTGTTGGGCACTTTCACTTTCGCTTTCCTGTCGGTGGGGCGTATCTCCATAGGCATTTTCTTGCGTAAGTTGCGCCGTATGGGCCTTAATTTCCGCCGCGTGGTAATCGTGGGTGCCGGAAAGAACGCCCGTGCAGTGATTCACCAGCTAAACAGCGATGCCGGATTCGGATACCGCCTTATGGGTGTGTTCGACGACAACCCCGATGAAATAGAGAAGAATTTCTATTTGAACTTCTGGGGCTCCTTCGAGACTCTCGATTCTTTCGTGCGTACGAATAGGATAGACACCATCTACTACACCAAGGATGCCGCCGATGAATCACGTTTCCAGCAGGTGATGTCGCTCGCCGATGAGTTGGGCGTGGAATTTATATATGTGCCCTCGTTCAATCAGAAATTGGTGGGGCAATTTGAACAGAGCCAGGTGGGCTCAATACCTTGTTTTGAACATACTTTCACGCCCTTATCCCGCGGCGTGAATCCATATATTAAACGTTTGTTCGACCTTGCGGTGTCGATACCTTTTCTTATAGTGTCGCCCCTGATATTCATCCCGCTCGCCATAGCCATCAAGGTCTCGTCGCCGGGTCCGGTGTTTTTCAAGCAGAAACGCACAGGCATCCATGGGTCGGAGTTCGTGTGCTATAAGTTGCGCACCATGAGGGTGAACGATGATTCCGATAAGGTGCAAGCCACCGCCGACGATCCCCGTAAAACAAAAGTCGGTGACTTCTTGCGTCGCACTTCCCTCGATGAACTCCCTCAGTTCTTCAATGTGTTCCTCGGCAATATGTCGGTGGTGGGACCGCGTCCCCACATGATCAACCATACGGAGGAGTATATGAACCTTATCAACAACTACATGATTCGCCATGCCGTCAAGCCGGGAATCACCGGATGGGCGCAAGTGAACGGATTCCGCGGCGGTACGCAGCATCTATGGCAGATGGAAAAACGCGTGGAGTACGATGTGTGGTATATCTGCAATTGGAATATCTTCCTTGATATTAAGATAGTGGCTAAGACTATTATCAACGCTTTCAAGGGTGAGGAGAACGCCTATTAGAATGCAATATGGCGTTATTAGAAAACAATTACGATTAGAAAACAATATAACAATTATAATTCCACAGAATTGACTTAATTAAATATTAATCTTAATTGAATATGAAGAAGATAGGTCTTTTACTTTTCGCCGTTTTAGGTTTCGCCGCTTTATCTCCGCAGAGTGCTAATGCAAGAGGTGCTGTTGCCGGGGGTGATGTCTCTGTTGATGGAAGACATTTCAGCGAATATCAGCGAGCTGCCGGCAATGGTGATTCCGAGGCGCAGCGTTGTCTTGCAATATGCTACCTTTATGGCGAGGGCGTGCAGCGCGACACTCAGAAGGGCTTGGATTGGATTAGCCGCAGTGCCGAGGCGGGGAATGCCGACGCACAGTATCAGATAGGTGTGGTGTTTCGTGACGCCGTGGGTGTCAGCCGCAACTATGAGGAGGCTGCTTCATGGTTCCGTAAGGCGGGACGTAATGGCAGTGTGATGGGGCAGCTTGCCACCGGATTGCTCTTCTATGAGGGTAAGGGCGTGCAGCAGGACTACCGTATCGCCGCCGAATGGTTCTGGCGTGCCGCCGAGGGTGGTAACGCGGAGGCGGCTTACAGATACGCCGTTATGTGCCGCGACGGTATCGGTGTGGATCGTGATTTGTCGAAAGCCTACACATGGTTTGCCTATGCCGCCGAGTCGGAGTATTCCGACGCGCGCCAACAAGCGGAGCAGTTAAGCTCCTACAAAAAGAATATCTCCAAAAGGACTTTCGCAAAGAGGAACGCTTCAACGCAACCCTCAAAGCGCCCCGCATCCTCTGTGTCTTCAAAGTCAGGGAATAAACCATCCTCCGGTAAAGGCTCCTCATCCTCAAGATCCAAGAGAAGGAGATAACCACAAGATGGTTGACCCATTGATGCTGTTTTGAAATGGCTGTGTTAGAATGGCTGTTTTGGAGGGGCTGTTTTGAAATGGTTGTTTTGGTGAAATGATGTCCATAAAGGTTAAATCTTTAAAACGTAATATTGGACATAATTTGTCAAAAAGTTACATTTCAGGGGGGGTAATTTGTTGAAAAGGGATAAATTTAATATGTTTAATTGTTCTATTTGGTGTTTTATTTGTCGTTTAGTTACAAATTAACTCTTTTGTCCGTTTTGCTAAGGTTTAGTTAATTTCCATTCTTTTTTTAAGTTAGAAACTTTTTTCGTAACTTTGTTGGATAAATGATAGTCACTATTGACTAAAAGTTGGAATTTAGTTAGGTATCACTATCAATAAATATCGGAAGTTGTTATGTTATTAGGCAGAATCTTAGAGAAGCTTACAGCAAGAGTGAAACAAGGGAATATCGCGCGCTATTTCCGTACGCGCATAGTTTTTGCGTTGGATGTGCTGATGTCGTTATTGTCATCGGTGGCTACTCTGATGCTTATAAGCTTATTTTTGCCGAACCTACAGTTCAGCAGTGAATTTATCCTCACATGGTTGATAGGCTCCGCGGTGGTGACCATGGTCATTGAGTTGGCGGTGAAGTCGTATCGCACCATCATCCGCTATTCCACCCTTAGGGAGTTGTATCCTATATGTATGGCGGTGTTCGGGAAAGAGATTCTTCTGCTGTTTGTGATGATTTTGGTCAACGTTACCTATAGCTTCAACTTCATTGGAGGCATGGTGCTTCTCGATCTTCCGATATCAGTGGCGTTGTTGGTGGCTATCCGCGTGGGAATGGTGGTGTGCTACGACAGCATCGTGCGTTACGTCAACCGCGGTTCCGAGCGCCAGCGCATCCTCGTCTATGGTGTGGAGGATAAAGCCGCATCATTGGTGATGCGCTTGCAGCACTCTCCCCACTACGATGTCTGCGGATATATCACCCCCGACGACACCTTGAAGGGTCACAAGGTGGGTGGATATTCCATTTTCACATACGATGATGAGAAATCGCTCAGAGATATCCTTGCCGGGAATGATGTGTCGGGAATCCTGTTTGCCAGGGAGAACGACGCGAAGGCGGAGCGCGACAGCTTGATGGAATATTGCAACAATATTGGTTGCAAAATGTATATCGTCCCCTCCATCGATGAGGTGCAGGAGGGCAACATCCTTGATAAAGCTATCCGTAAGATTAAAATTGAGGACCTTTTAGGCCGTCCTGAGATAGAAATATCTATGGATGTGATCGTGGAGAACTTCAAAGGTAAAACTATAATGGTGACCGGAGCCGCCGGATCCATCGGATCTGAGTTGTGCCGCCAGTTGGCTACATTCGGCATCAAGGAGTTGGTGATGTTTGACAATGCCGAAACTCCGCTGCATAACGTCCGTTTGGAGTTTGAGGAGAATTATCCTAATTTGAAATTCATCCCCATAATCGGAGATGTGCGTTTGCCGCAGCGTCTGGATTATGTGTTCAAAACTTATAAGCCTGATGTGGTGTTCCATGCAGCGGCGTATAAGCATGTTCCTTTGATGGAGGAGAATCCATGTGAGGCGGTGCTTGTGAACGTTGCCGGATCGCGTAATGTGGCTGACAAGTGCTGTGAATACGGCGTGGAGAAGATGGTGATGATTTCCACCGATAAGGCGGTGAATCCCACCAATATCATGGGCTGCACCAAGCGTTTGGCTGAGATTTATGTTCAGTCTCTGGGATTGGCGATAGCGCGCGGCGAGAAGCCGGGTAAAACGAAGTTCGTCACCACCCGTTTCGGCAATGTGCTTGGCAGCAACGGTTCCGTGATTCCCCACTTCAACGCTCAGATCGCCGCCGGAGGTCCTATCACTGTGACCCATCCCGACATAGTGCGCTACTTTATGTCCATCCCCGAGGCTTGCCGCTTGGTAATGGAGGCGGCTGTGGTCTCGGAGGGTAATGAGATATGTGTCTTCGATATGGGTAAGCCGGTGAAGATCGCTTATCTCGCGGAGCAGATGGTGAAGCTCGCCGGATTGAAACTCGGTGAGGATATTGAAATTGTCTACACAGGTCTTCGTCCCGGTGAGAAACTATATGAAGAGCTGCTCGCCACCAAGGAGAACACCATCCCCACAAAACATGAAAGTATCTTCATCGCCAAGGTGCGCAGCTACGACTACGATGATGCCGCCGCCGTGGCTGATAAGTTAAAATATTATTCCGAGGAGGTGCAAATACCTGAGATGGTGACGCTTATGAAGCGCACCGTCCCCGAGTTCAAATCGAAGAACTCACCCTACGAGAAATATGATATCAACTGATATAAATCGCTAAGCCGAATCACTAAAGCAAATCTCTAATCCATAATGGATAAGGAATAGTGATGCCTGGCTTTGTGTGAAGTGACCCCAAGAGTTGGAAACGAAACTTTTGGGGCGCATTATGTATAGGCATCATCATTAATTTGGAGGATATTTCTTGAGATAAGAAAAATTTTACTTATCTTTGCCACTGAGAAAACTCGAACATCCTGACCATGAGAAAGCATCGACTCTTCAGCGTGGTGAAGCGGATTTATCTGTTCTATTATGAGGGTTTCCGCTCGATGACCGTAGGTAAAAGTCTATGGGCGTTGATTATAGTTAAATTATTCCTCTTTTTTGTGGTATTGAAACTCTTCTTCTTTCCAAACATACTGAAGACGAACTACGACACCGATGAGGAGCGTGCCGCCGCGGTGCGCACCGCGTTGAGTGGCGACGACAGGAGTACGACGGACTACGACAACAAATAACTTAAAAAGCATATTATGAACGACTTGACCACAGTAATAGATTGGTCGCGTCTGCAATTTGCATTGACCGCAATCTATCATTGGCTATTTGTGCCACTGACATTGGGCCTCTCTGTGATTGTCGCGGTGATGGAAACCATCTACGTGCGCCGCAAGGAGGAAAAATGGCTGAAAGCCACTAAATTTTGGATGCGCCTTTTCGGCATCAACTTCGCCCTTGGCGTCGCCACGGGCATAATCCTTGAATTTGAGTTCGGAACCAACTGGAGCAACTATTCTTGGTTCGTGGGCGACATCTTCGGCGCCCCATTGGCGATTGAGGGTTTGCTCGCCTTCTTCATGGAAGCCACGTTCGTGGCGGTGATGTTCTTCGGTTGGGATAAAGTGAGCAAGGGTTTCCACCTTGCTTCGTCGTGGCTCACCGCCATCGGCGCGTCGATCTCCGCACTTTGGATTCTTGTCGCCAACTCATGGATGCAGAACCCCGTGGGTATGGAGTTTGACCCGGAGCAGATGCGCAACGTGATGGTTAATTTCTGGGATCTTTTCTCGGGAGTGGCTATCAATAAATTCTTCCATGCTGTGATGAGCGGATGGGCCCTCGCCGGCATTTTCGTTATCGCTGTCAGCTGCTGGTTCCTCCTCCGCAAACGCAATGTGGAGTTTGCCGTGCGTTCCATCAAGGTCGGCGGATGGATTGGTGTGATTGGAATGTTGCTCACCATGTTCACCGGCGACGGTAGCGCTGTGGAGGTTTCCCGTTGCCAGCCCATGAAACTTGCCGCGATGGAGGGTCTCTATCATGGTTCCAGAGGTCAAAGCCTTGTGGGTGTCGGTCTGTTGAATCCTGATAAAAAGTGGAACAATACGGAGGATGAGTACCTCTTCGACATATCCTTGCCAAAAGGGTTGTCATTCCTTGCGAAACATGATTTCGACGCTTTTGTGCCGGGAGTGGCTGATATAATCAACGGCGTGGAGATTAACGCCGAGGGCGACACCCTTTGCACCGTCCCCTACGCCGATAGGATAGCGATAGGAAAGATGGCGCAGGAGGGGTTGCGTGAGTATGATAAAGCGCGTCTCGCCGACGACACTGTGGCGATGGACCAAGCCCTCGCCAAGTTCAAAGAGAATTATAAATTCTTCGGTTACGGCTATTTCGACGATGTGGAGGAGGCTATACCCCCGATTCCCCTCACGTTCTATTCATTCCGTGTGATGGTGATCGGCGGCAGCATACTCTTTGTTGTCCTTATCTTGATGCTGTTCGCCGCCTATAAGAAACGCCGGTGGCTTCAATCCAAACTGGTGCAGTATGTGGGCATGGCGTCGTTGGTGTTGGTCTACGTGGTCAGCCAAGCCGGATGGATTGTGGCTGAGGTGGGCCGTCAGCCATGGACTGTGCAGGACCTTTTGCCGGCGAAAGCGGCGATCTCAAATATCGGAGCCTCCTCGGTGATCACCACCTTCTGGATTTTCGTGGTTATCTTCACCGGTCTCCTTATTGCCGAAATGAATATCATGTGCAAACAGATATCCAAAGGCTCAAAATCTAATTTAGAATCATCTAATAATTAAAAGCTATGACACTCGAATTTTTGCAAAATTATTGGTGGTTGCTGATCTCGGTGCTCGGCGGTCTTTTAGTGTTCCTGTTGTTTGTGCAGGGGGGGCAGTCGATGCTTTTCACCACCCCATTGTCGCAACATAAAGAATTGATAGTGAATTGCATGGGTCGCAAGTGGGAGCTCACATTCACCACTTTGGTGACATTCGGCGGAGCCTTCTTCGCCTCCTTCCCCTTGTTCTATAGCACCAGCTTCGGCGGGGCTTATTGGCTATGGGTCTTGATTCTCTTCAGCTTCGTGCTCCAGGCGGTGAGCTATGAGTATCGTTCCAAACCGGGAAACGTGTTCGGAAAGAACGTCTATGATATTTTCTTGATGATCAACGGATTCTTCGGTTGCGTCCTTTTGGGTGTGGCGGTGTCGATGTTCTTTTTCGGCGGTGATTTCTCCGTGGTGAAAGGGAATATCCTCGACGGTAATTCACCTGTAATATCCTCGTGGGCTGCGACTCATGGCTTTGAGGCCATCTTCTGCTGGAAGAATCTTGTGCTCGGAGTGGCGGTCTTCTTCCTCGCTCGCACATTGGCGTCGCTCTATATGGTCAACAACATAGCGGATGCCAAGATGACCGATTTGTTGCGTCGCACCCTTGTTTTCAATGCCGGTGTTTTCGTGGTCTTCTTCCTTGCATTCGTGGGGCTGCTGCTCACCGCCACAGGATATGAGGCGCATCAGCTCCCCAACGGAACTACTCAGGTGAGGGAGGTGGATTTCAAGTATCTCCACAATTATCTTGAGATGTGGTGGGTGTTTGTCATTCTTCTTCTCGGCGTGGTGGCGGTGCTTTACGGCATCATCAAGACGATCGCGTGCAAGAAATACACCGCCGGAATATGGTGGGCCGGCATCGGCACTTTCCTTGTGGTAGTGACCCTCTTCTGGGTTGCCGGCTACAACGACACCGCCTACTATCCCTCTTATTCAAACCTCGAAAGCTCACTCACCATACGCAACAGCTCCTCTTCGCAGTTCACCCTCACTGCCATGACTTATGTGTCGTTTATCATCCCGTTTGTCTTGGCTTATATTGCGTATGTGTGGCACAGTATGGATAAAAAGAAGCTTACATCCAATGAGTTGAAGCATACTGACCACAAGTATTGAAAAAATTCGTAACTTTGTGGAGAAAACCATAAAGCAGAATTAACTGATGAGTGATCTTTTCCGCACAATCGCCGCGCCGTCGGAGGCTCAATATAAAGAGAAAATGAGCCGCTTTTTGGCGTTTATCCATCCGGTGAAGGATGTGGAGGAGGCGAAAGCTGTGGTGAAGGATTACCAAAACAAATATCACGACGCGCGCCATGTGTGTTGGGCATATATGCTCGGCCCGGCGCGCGTCGTTTGGCAATTAAACGATAATGGCGAGCCTTCGGGCACCGCCGGCAAACCGATTCTCGGACAGATAAACTCCTTCGAACTCACCGACGTGGTGGCGGTGGTGGTACGCTATTTTGGCGGCATCAAACTCGGCACCTCCGGACTAATCGCCGCCTATCGCGAGGCGACACGGCTCGCGATCGAGAACGCGGAGATTGTTGAGATGCATGAAACTTGCGACCTTGAAGTTGTCTTCTCATATATTGCGATGAACGATATCATGAAAGTGGTGAAGTCGATGAATCTTCAGATAGTGAGTCAGGATTTCGACAATACGTGCCGGATGGTGCTGCGCGTTCGCAAAGACCATGAACCACAAGCGCGCCGGATGCTCGGCATCGAGGAGCGCAATTAACACCTATCTATTATGAAAGTCTCTGTGATAATTCCATATAGCACCTACGGTAGCAGAGTGAAACGTTGTTTGGATGCCCTCGCACATCAATCATTCACCGATTATGAGACGATATTCATCAATGATTATAGTGAGGACGAGGATATCGGATTCATTGATAAGATGCTTGCCTCCATGCCTAATGTCACCCAAGTGAACCATAATTCTCGCCATGGGCTTTGGCGCACGCGCTGCGAGGGTGTGAAGCTTGCGAAAGGTGAATATATCCTGTTTATGGATCCCCGTGAGTGGCTCGACTCCTCTGCCTTGCAGAACTTGGTGGAAACTATGGATTATTTCAATGTCGATTTGGTGCAGATGAAGCGCCGCAGTGTGGCGGCGAAGCTTCATCTCAAGAGTCCGGACCATCCCGATGTGATTTATGATAAACGTATCGACGGCGAATACTTGCGCTCCATCTCCGGATATATCGGCAAGGATTCTTGTGTCTCCCCATTTTGCGGCGACAAGTTGTATCGCCGCGACCTCCTTTTGGAGGCGTGTATGATGGATTTCCCCGGAAAATGGGGCGAGGTGCAGATGATGAACATCAATTATATGCGTTATGCGCGTTCCGCCACATTCATAAACTATTGCGGAGTGCTCCTTGATTGGTCCGACGACTATGCCAACTATCAATTCCGCCGCCTTCAGGACTTCAAGTTCCTTTACACGATGAAGAAGCGGCTATGCTTGGATAAGGAGGCGTTGCGCGGGGAGATGCGCTATCTCCTCCATTACCACGTGCGGCAGCTGATGAAGGAGCTTGTTTGGACGCCCGAGGCGGTGATTCATTTCATGGGCAACGAACTCTCCGATCCCCTATGGCGGGAGGTGGGTATGTCGGAGTCGCTGGAGGAGATCATTCATGAGGAACGCCAATATCTAAAGCAATATCAGTGGAAGAGCCTTTTCAAAAGAATACTTAAATGAAGAATACAGCAGACATATCATACCACGGAACGGTGGTGGTGTTCGATCTTGACGACACCCTCTATAAGGAACGCACTTTTGTGCGCTCCGGCATAAATGCCATAGCCGACCATCTCGCCGCGGTGTGCGGCGCGGTGGATCCCCATGCCGCATCGGAGCGGATGTGGTGTACTTATCTTGATGGTGGAAACTTCATCAATGAGGGGAAAATGTTGGCGCTGGAGAGCGGGTGCGTGGCGGAGATCGAGGATGCCGGATTGCTCGAAATATACCGCTACCATAAACCCTCGATAAAGCTTTTGGAGGATGCGAAGCGTTTGCTCGACACTTTGCAAGGCGGCGGAGTGAAGCTCGCGCTTATCACCGATGGAAGGTCAATGACGCAGCGAAATAAGATTCGGGCGTTGCGTCTCGATGCCTATTTCGCTCCCGACGCCATCTATATATCCGAGGAGCAAGGGGTGGATAAGCACGCTCCATTGTCGTTCCGTAAGGTGATGCGCTCATTCCCGGAGGCGAAGGAATTTCTCTATATTGGGGATAATCCGGCGAAGGATTTCACGTGGCCCTTGATGCTCGGATGGACCGCTGTTTGTCTCGCCGACAACGGCGAAAACATCTTCCGCCAGTTGCCGGAGGATATGGAGAAGCTGCGCCGCGAGAGAAATTTCAGAGTGGTGGAGAATTTATCGGAGGTCTCCGTTTTGCCGGAATTAAGGTGAAAATCGTTGGCGAAATAGAAAAATCCCGTGTTCTGTATGTCGGGTGAATCTGTCTTTTTGTCGTGTAAACGCTCTTGTGTGGGGAGAAAAATGGAAAAATCCTCCAAAAAGCAGGTGAAAAATTTGGTATGTTGATAGCAATTTGCTAAATTTGCACCCTAATCAAAAGCGTTTACACTATTAAAGCAAAAAGAGACATCACTACCATGACAACACCCCCGAGGCCAAAAATCCTCCTCATTTACACGGGAGGTACGATAGGAATGATAGAGAATCCGGAGACCCGTGTTCTCGAACCTTTCAATTTCGATTATCTCATCGACAATGTCCCGAAGATAAAGAAGCTGGATTATGTGATAGACACCGTCCAATTCGACGATCCTATCGACTCCTCCACGATGAAACCTTCCCATTGGTGTGAGATATGCCGTATATTGAAGGAACACTATCATGAATACGATGGATTTGTGATTCTCCACGGCACCGACACCATGGCTTATACGGCGTCGGCGTTGAGCTTCATGGTGGAGAACTTGGATAAGCCTGTGATTATCACCGGCTCCCAGCTCCCTATCGGAGAGGTGCGTACCGATGGTGAGGAGAACCTCATCACAGCTTTGCAGGTGGCGGCATCGCGCGATAAAAACGGACGTGCCGTGGTGCGTGAGGTTGCGATTCTTTTTGAAAACCATTTGTGGCGCGGAAACCGTAGCACCAAACATAGCTCCGACCACTTCAACGCTTTCACCTCCAACAATTATCCGGAGCTTGCCCGTGTGGGGTTGGATATCCAATACAACTACGACGCCTTGCTGAAGGATGAGCCTAAGGGCGACGTGATTGTCCACGACAATATCAACACCTCGGTGATGTGTATGGACCTTTTCCCCGGCATGAAGAAAGAGGTGGTGCGTTATCTGCTGGCGGCTCCCGGAGTGAAGGGGATAGTGATGCGCACATTCGGTGCCGGCAACGGACCAAACGACGAGTGGTTCATCGACGCGGTGTCGAAGGCGGTGCAGCGTGGCATGGTGATTGTCAACGTCACGCAGTGCAGCAACGGCAGCGTCCATCAGCAGATGTATCTCACCGGACATGAGCTTCTGAAAGCCGGAGTGGTGTCGGGACATGACTTGACGGTGGAGGCGGCGCTCACCAAATTGATGTATCTCCTCGGTCAGAACCTCACTCCCCGGGAGGTAGCGTATAATATGGAGGTGCCCTTGCGCGGAGAGATGACAGTGTAGCCCCGCGCGGTGATACGACATAGTAGTCTCCACGCATTAAAAAAAGCCTTGAGAGGTGCTGTGAAACTTCCCTAAGGTTAAAAATGGCAGTGAAAATAAAGATTTTTAGCCACTTATAGGTGCTATCTCAAAAAAAATTGCGATATTTGCACCGCAAAATCTCAAAGAGCTTTTGCATTGATATAAATTATTATTATAAAACACAATATTCCTACTAAGATGACCAAAGCAGAAATCGTCAACGAGATATCAAGGAGCACAGGCATGGAGAAAGCCGCCGTACTTCTTGTTGTTGAGAAATTCATGGAGCAAGTGAAAGAATCTATGATTGATGGAGAGAGCATCTTCCTTCGCGGATTCGGTAGCTTTGTAGTTAAGACTCGTAAAGCAAAAACCGCAAGAAACATCTCTAAGGGTACCACAATCATGATTCCGGAGCATCGCGTTCCCACTTTCAAGCCCTCCAAGTTGTTCCTTGACGAAATCAAAAAAGAGGATAAATAATAATATCATTAACAACCCCAAAAAATAAAATATTATGCCAAGCGGAAAAAAAAGAAAAGGCCATAAAATGGCTACTCACAAACGCAAAAAAAGACTGAGAAAGA
>CAYQMV010000024.1:0-32263 GCA_964418705.1 uncultured Sangeribacter sp. | reverse complement strand
CTTGAACATAGTAAGCTAATCGTAATGAATATGGCGTGTACGGATGGAAGGCTGATGCGGTAGCGGAGTATCTCGGTCTCAATCTCTGTGTTGTCGTAGCCCACGAACTCCTGTTCACCCTCTCTGACCACCTGCCATTCATCGGTTTGGATGGATGCCGCGCTGCGGGCGCGTGCTTTCTGCTTCTGCATCTCTTCGTTGAAAGTGTCGTGGTCAAGGGTCATCCCCTTCTCTTTGAGGATAAGCTCTGTGAGGTCGAGGGGGAATCCGTATGTGTCGTATAGTGTGAACGCATCCTTACCGCTGATGCAGGTCTCACCTTTCTCTTTGGTGGCTGCGATCACGGAGTCAAGCAGTCTGATGCCGTTGTCGAGGGTGCGCAAGAAGGAATCCTCCTCCTCTTTGATCACTTTCTCTATTAATGTCTGTTGCGACGGCAACTCGGGATATGCTTTGCCCATGCTCTCAATGAGGGTGGGGACTAATTTATAAAGGAACGCCTCTTTTTGGTCGAGGAATGTGTAAGCGTAGCGTACGGCGCGGCGGAGGATGCGGCGGATCACGTAGCCGGCTTTGGCGTTGGAGGGCAATTGTGAGTCGGCGATGGAGAACGCGATGGTGCGCACATGGTCTGCCACCACGCGCATCGCTACGTCCACCTTCTCATCTGTGCCGTATTTGAACCCGGAGAGTTCGCTGATTTTGCGGATGAAGGGTTGGAACACGTCGGTGTCGTAGTTGGATTTCTTCCCTTGCAACGCCATGCATAGACGCTCGAAGCCCATGCCGGTGTCTATCACTTTGTTGGGTAGGGGGATGAGGCTTCCGTCGTTGCGGCGCTCATACTGCATGAACACGAGGTTCCATATCTCAATCACTTGTGGGTTGTCTTTATTGACGAGGGAGGCTCCGTCCACCGCCGCGCGCTCTTCATCGCCGCGTAGGTCGATGTGGATCTCGCTGCAGGGTCCGCAGGGCCCGGTCTCGCCCATCTCCCAGAAGTTGTCGTGCTTGTTGCCGTTGATGATGTGGCTCGCCGGCAGGTATTTCTCCCAGATGGAGGCGGCTTCGTTGTCACGCTCCAGTCCGTCGGCGGCATAGCCCTCGAAGACGGTGGCGTAGAGACGCGCCGGATCCAAACCGAGCACTTTCACCAAAAACTCGTATGCCCATTCTATCGCTTCGGCTTTGAAATAATCCCCGAACGACCAGTTGCCAAGCATCTCAAACATGGTGTGGTGGTACGTGTCGTGGCCAACCTCCTCCAGGTCATTGTGCTTGCCGCTCACTCGCAGACATTTTTGGGAGTCCGCCACGCGTGGATTCGTGATGGGGCGGTTCCCTAATATCACGTCCTTAAATTGGTTCATTCCTGCATTGGTGAACATTAGCGTAGGGTCATCCTTTATTACCATCGGTGCCGACGGTACTATTATATGGCTCTTGCCGCGGAAGAAGTCTTTAAACGCTTCTCTGGTTTCTGATGAAGTGAGCATATATCTCTTATTTTTATTTTGTTTCCGTTTCTTTTTGTGCCGTAGCACTCTCTTTCCCATCCGCCGCGACCACCTTTTTTCAACGGATTGCGGTTTTTGGGTTTGCAAAATTACATAAATTACATTATTTTTGCAACATCGTTGGGGCAAATGCTCCTTTATAGACCATTTCTTGCCCCGCGCGCAACTCTTTTTCAACGTGATAATGGCTCGACGAATAGTATATCGTTACAACCCCGATACCGACAATTATGAACGGCTTTATCCCACGATAAAGTCCCGCTTGTTCACCCTTATGGTTTATCTTGTGGTGGGGGTGATCGTGGGTGTCGCCCTCTTTATGGTGGTCTTTTACGTCTTCGACTCCCCCACGGAGGAGAACCTGCGACGCGAAAACGCCGAGCTGAAGGGGCAGCTTAATCTTCTCAAACGACGTGTGGACAACTCCCTCAAAGTGATGGACAACATACGCGACCGCGATGATAATTTCTACCGCGTGATGATGCAGATGGATCCCCTGTCGCATGGTCAGCTGTATGCCGGACTTGACAACGACGCCCGCTACAAGCAGCTGCAATCAATGGAGGAGGGGAAGCTCCTCACAGAGCTTACGCGCCAGGTGGATATCCTCGACAGACAGCTGTACGCCCAATCCAAGTCTTTCGATGAATTGAAAACGGTGGCTATGCGTCAGCAGGACCGTATCGCCCACATACCCTCCGTGATGCCGTTGAACATCAAAAACTATACCATGGCGTCGGGCTACGGCTCACGCATGGACCCCATCTACGGAACCCATGAGTTTCATGCCGGAATAGATTTCGCCGCCGAGTTCGGCGTGGCTGTCTTCGCCACCGCCGCCGGCGTGGTGAAGGAGGCGGGATGGCACGGCGGTTACGGCAACAGTATCGACATTGACCATGGCTACAACTATCTCACACGCTACGCCCACCTAAGTGCTATATCCGTGAAACCGGGACAGTACGTGCAGCGTGGTGAAAAAATAGGCGAGGTCGGTTCCACCGGTAAATCCACAGGCCCGCACCTCCACTACGAGGTCAGATTCAAAGGTGAACCGCAAAACCCCGTGAATTATTATTTCTTGGATATCACTCCCGAACAGTATGAGGAGATGATCCGACTGGCGGAAAACGCCGGACACGTGATGGATTGATACCCTGTTTATATTGACTGTTTCACTGAATAATTCATATTATAATGAGCCTTTCTATTGAGAAACAATATTATAAGATTAAGGATGTGTCGGAGATGCTGGGAGTGCCACAGTCCACACTCCGTTTCTGGGAAAAGGAGTTTACTATGCTCAATCCGCGCCGTAGCGCCAACAATGTGCGCTACTATACCCCGGCGGATATCGAGACCCTGCGCATTATTAATTTCCTGGTGCGCGACAAGGGCTTGAAAATCGATGCCGCCAAGGAGCAGCTACGCACAAACCGCGGCAACGTGAGCAAACGTTTGCAGGCCATCAGCCGTCTTGAAAAGGTTAAGGCGGATTTGCAGACACTCCTCGATTCCCTCTCCGTCAGATCGCAGCGCAATTCCATCACTGATGTTTTAGATGATAATATATTAAAATGAAACTTATAAATTTTACTGTCAAGGAGAATCGTAGATTCTCGTCATCGTTAAGTTTGTTGGTGCTCCATTCCGAGGAGACGCTCCCGGCGATGCCCGGTGGCGGATTCGTGAATGTGTTGGTGCCGTGGGAGGCGGGGGTGATGCTCCGCCGTCCGATTTCATTGTGCAATGTTTTCCCCGAGAGGAATGAGCTTCACCTTTTGGTGAAGGACCTCGGGCGCGGCTCCCACGTGCTATGCAATGTCGCCGTAGGGCAGGTTCTCAATATCTTGGCACCCCTCGGAAAAGGGTTCTCTTATCCCGAAGATAAAGCGGCGAAGATTCTGCTTATCGGCGGTGGTGTGGGGGTGGCCCCACTCCTGTATTGGGGCAAGTTGCTGCGTGAAAAGGGCTTTAACCCCGTCTATCTGCTCGCCGGAAAATCATCATCCGATATCCCGATGCTGGAGGAGTTCGCCAAGTATGGTGAAGTTCACACCGCCACCGAGGATGGCTCACTGGGCGAAAAGGGGTTGGTGACACAACACTCCGTTTTCACCGCCGGCGGATGGAACCAATTGTATGTATGCGGTCCGGAGCCGATGATGAAGGCTGTGGCGCGTGGTTCCAAAGGCGTGAAATGCGAGGTCAGTCTCGAACAGAAAATGGCGTGCGGCCTCGGAGCCTGCCTTTGCTGTGTCGCCGACACCAAGGAGGGGCATAAGTGTACATGCACGGAGGGCCCCGTATTCTCCGCCGACTATCTTAATTGGAATCTTGAGTAATTTTTATTTTCTATCTTATGGCTAATCTTACTACTAATATAGGTGGCGGTCTGACGTTGGCGAATCCTGTGATGACTGCTTCCGGCACTTTCGGTTATGGTCCGGAATATGCCGATTTAATTGATATCAATCGTCTGGGCGCGATTATAGTGAAGGGCACCACGCTCCATCCGCGCCAGGGGAATCCTTATCCCCGTATGGCGGAAACACCCTCGGGAATGCTCAACGCCGTGGGCTTGCAGAACGGCGGCGTGGATCATTTCATCTCGCATATATATCCCCGGATTAAGGACTATAAGTGCAAGGTGGTGGTCAACGTGAGCGGTTCGCAGATCGAGGATTATGTGGAGACCTGCCGACGTTTGGCTCCATTGGAGGGGGTGGCGGCTGTGGAGGTCAATATCTCATGCCCGAATGTGAAGCAGGGCGGAATGGCGTTCGGCACGCGTCCCGAGTGTGCCGCCGAGGTCACCAAGGCGGTGCGTGCCGCGTACCCCGGTCCGCTTTTCATCAAGCTCTCGCCCAATGTCACCGACATTGCGGAGATCGCGCGTGCCGTGGAGGCTGAGGGTGCCGACGCGGTGTCGCTAATCAATACTCTGCTCGGCATGGCGGTGGATGTGGAACGTCGCCGTCCGGTGCTTAGCACCGTCACCGGCGGTTTGTCGGGCCCGTGTGTGAAGCCCGTGGCTGTCAGGATGGTGTGGCAGGTGGCTAATGCGGTGAAGATTCCTGTGATCGGACTCGGCGGCATCGCTTCCGGGCGCGACGCCATGGAGTTCATTCTCGCCGGCGCCTCCGCCATCCAGGTAGGCACTTACAATTTCGTGAACCCCACCGTGACCATGGAGATCATCGACTATCTCCACGACTATTGTGCCAAGCAGGGCGTCTCCGACCTCGCCGACCTCGTCGGTGCCCTCAGCGTTTAGCCCCTCTTTGCCTCTCCCTTTCAGCCCCTCTTTGCGCTCTTTGCGCTGAATCTGCGCTTTCTCTGGGAAAAGCAGCTTTGCTGCTTTGCGCCAACCGCTCTCGCGCAAGAGCAAAGGCGGAAGCGAGAGCGAAGCAAATGCAGGCAGCCCAAAAGGCTGCCTGCATTTCTGTTCCTGCGAGGCAGCAGCGCTGCCTCTCCCAGCGCCAATGCTCAGCGCCAATGCCAGGCGCCAATGCCCGTGTCCGGCATCAGTGTCTTCGGCGCAGGATCAGCTCCTCGGCTTTCAGGTCGGCTATGCGTTCGGCGAGGTCGTTCATGCACAGGGCGGTGGAGCGCGAGAACTTGTGCGTCCGCTCCGCCTTCAGCGGGTTGCCGGGCTTGAAAATAGAGATGACCAGCAGCCGTCCTTTCGTGCATAGCCTGAATAGCTCGCCGGAGGGCTTGTAGCGGCTGCTGATCTCGTTGTCTGTGATTATGATGATGTTCGCTCCGTTGGCGATGCCGTAGTCCCTCACACGCCGCTCCGCTTCACTGATAAACGGCGACACCAGCACCCCCGCTTCGCGTATCGTCTCCCACCATAGCTTTCGCCGGCGGGATAGCTCCGTGGCGGAGAATTTGCTGCTCACACGCACCGCCGCTTTACTTGGAGAGCGGAGAAGAAGAAAATTGCCAAAGACCGTGTAGGAGGTGCCGTTAACAAACAGCGCACACGGAGTATGGAAATATCCGGCGTGGTGGCGGCGTATCATAAGCCTTCGTGGGTTGTCGTTCACGTAGTCGATCATGGCTTGTAGTTGGTTTTTACCACGGAGGACGCGGTCGTGGAAGCCCTCCTCAAAAATCGTCAGTTCCCGGCGGTATGCGCGTGTGCAGTTCCCTTTAAAATGCGCGATGAGAGTCCCCAGATGATAATCTCACCAATAGCTGTGTTCGTTATTCGGACTGCGTCTTCTCCGACTGCGCTGCTGCTTGCGCTTCGGTCAGCGTCTCCTCCGGAAGCTCTGCTTCCGCTTTGCAGAATTGCGAAAATGGGCACATTTGCCGCCTTGTTGATAGAGATCAGGTAGATTGATCTGCTATGGTAGTCGTGGTTAGGTGAGCGAGTTTTCTTGTAAGCCATAGATTTGTCAGTTATATCCGCAAAATTAGCGATTTCCTGCCAATCTCCCTCGCATTTGCTCCGCTGTTTTTTTCTTTCCGCCTTTTTTTGCAAAAAAGCCCTCCATCCGTGCCCTCGGTGTCCGTTTCCTCCGCTGCCTGTTCCTGCCCTTAGCGTCAGCGTCTGTTCGTGCCCGGTGTCAGTGCCCTCGGCGCCTCCGGCGCTTAAACCAGCGTGGCGAGGATTGCATCCTCGCGCAGGCAGCCCTCTACGCCGCCGAAGCGGAGCAGGTCGCCGTCGGCGGTGAGCAGCGACTGGCGCAGATAGGGGAGCGCCGCCCGCATGAGCCTGTCGCGCTCCGCTGTCCCGAAACGGAAGCCGTATTCCTCCAGCGGGATTCCGGCACGGGTGCGGCGAAGGCGCGTCAGAAGATATTCCTCACGCAGTTCCTCGTCGCTGAGCCGCTCGATCTCCGCCACATCCGCCTCCTCAATGTACTTGCGTATGTCGGCGGCGTTCGTGCGGCGTGTGCGCTCCCCGTCGTAGCTTGACGCCGACGCGCCGAGTCCTATGTAGGGCGTGCCGTCCCAATATGAGCTGTTGTGGCGCGAGTGGTGTCCCGGCTTCGCAAAATTGGAAATCTCATATTGCACATAGCCGTTCCTCCCCAGTTCCTCGCACAGATAGATGTACATCTCCGCCGTAAGCTCCTCGTCGGGGATGCTGACAGCACCTTTATTATATAGCTTGGTGAGTGCCGAACCCTCCTCCAGCTCAAGGATGTATGCCGATATATGGTCGGGGGCGAGTTCCAACGCCGCGCCCACCGAATCCCTGAAACTCGCCATATCCTGCCCCGGGAGACCGATGATAAGGTCGAGGCTGACATCCCCTCCGTGCGCTTTCAGCATCTCCACCGCCTCTTTGGCACGTTGCGGCGTGTGCCGCCGTCCTATGCGCCGCAGCTCGGCGGCGTTGAAGCTCTGCACCCCCACGCTGAAGCGGTTGATGCCCATGTCGCGCCATGCCGACACGCTTTGCGCGGTGGCATCGTCGGGATTCACCTCCAGTGTTATCTCCACTGGATGCCATAATCCGCCCGATATGCCTTTCAGCGAGTCCATGATCCGCCGTAGTGTCTCCGTGCGGAGCAGCGACGGCGTGCCGCCGCCGAAGTACACTGTGGATATGCCATCCTTCACCTCCGACAGACGCTCCCTGTACTCCCTCACCAGCGCATCGGCGTAAGCCTCTTGCGCCGTATCTCCATTAACCATAGAATTGGAAGCACCGTTGACTGTTGAATAGAACGCACAATACAGGCATCTGCTTCTGCAAAACGGGATATGTATGTATAATCCTGACATGGGAAATGTTATTTTTCTACAAAAATACTAAGGATTCGGCAGCTTGACAAACATTTTGTTGGAAATATGACAGCACCCCTAAATCACCCCAAAAAAAATATTGAAAAACACACCGAATTTATTTTGTATATGGAAATTTTTTACTAAATTGCACCCGCTTTTTCGAAGGCTTCATGGATTCTCTCTCCTGTCGCAAATCTAAGAAACTTTCTACAAGGCAAGTTAACCGAAATTCTTAACAATCAAATACCATAGGTAATATGAAGACCTACAAGACCAGCGAAATCAAAAACATCGCCTTGCTTGGAAGTAAAGGCGCCGGGAAAACCACACTCGCGGAAGCTATGCTTTTCGAGTGTGGAGTTATAAAACGTAGAGGCACCATCGATGCCGGCAACACTGTTTGTGACTATTTCCCCGTTGAAAAAGAGTATGGTTATTCCGTATTCTCCACTCTGTTCTATGCGGAGTTCCTCGGTAAAAAACTGAATGTGATCGATTGCCCCGGAGCCGATGACTTCGTAGGAAACGCCTACACCGCTCTCGGCATCTCCGACACTGGAGTAATCGTGCTTGACGCTGAGTATGGCGTGGAGGTTGGTACCCGCAACATATTCCGCACTACCGAAAAATTGAAAAAGCCTGTTGTATTCGCCCTTAACCAAATCGACGGCGAGAAAGCCGATTTCGACAATGTGGTGGAGCAGATGAAGGAAACTTTCGGTCCCAAGGTTGTGCTTGTGCAGTATCCCCTCCAGTCGGGTCCCGGCTTCAACGCCATGATCGACGTGCTTCTCATGAAGAAGTATGAGTGGGGTCCCGATGGCGGCACTCCCACAATCTCTGAAATCCCCGACGACCAACTCGACCGCGCCAAAGAGCTGCACAACGCTCTTGTGGAGGCTGCCGCTGAGAACGATGAGTCATTGATGGATAAATATTTCGAATCCGGACGACTCACCGAGGACGAGATGCGCGAAGGTATCCGTAAAGGTTTGGTGGATAGAAGCATCTATCCCGTGTTCATCGTCAGCGCCCTCAAGGATATGGGTGTGCGCCGCATGATGGAGTTCCTTGGCAATGTTTGTCCTTTCGTGACAGATATGCCGGCTCCCGTCACCATCAACGGCGAAGAGGTTGAGCCTAAATCCGACGGCCCCTTGAGCATTTACGTGTTCAAAACCTCTGTGGAACCTCATATCGGCGAGGTAAGCTATTTCAAAGTGATGAGCGGCAAGCTCAAAGCCGGCGACGACCTTGAGAACCTCAGCCGCGGTGGCGGAAAAGAGAGATTCGCCCAGATTTACTCCGTATGCGGTCAGATCCGTCAGGCGGTGGATGAACTCGAAGCCGGTGATATCGGCGCCGCTGTGAAACTTAAAGATGTGCATACAGGCAACTCCCTGGCTCAAAAAGGGTGCGAGTATATGTACGACTTCATCAAGTATCCAGCGCCTAAGTATATCCGCGCGATCCGTGCCGTCACAGAGAGCGATTCCGAGAAATTGAGCGCAATCCTCACACGTATGCACGAGGAGGATCCGACATGGGTGATTGAACAATCCAAAGAGTTGAAGCAATTGCTCGTTAAGGGACAGGGTGAGTTCCACCTCCGCACCCTTAAATGGAGAATTGAAAACAACGATAAACTCCCCATGGAGTTCTTCGAACCACGCATCCCTTACCGTGAGACAATCACCAAGGCCTCCCGCGCCGACTATCGTCATAAAAAACAATCCGGCGGTAGCGGTCAGTTCGGTGAGGTGCATCTAATCATTGAACCATACACCGAGGGTATGCCGGAACCTGATTCCTACAAGTTCGGCAACCAAGAGTTCAAGATGAACGTGCGCGACAAACAAGAGATTCCTTTGGAATGGGGTGGTAAACTGGTGGTTTACAACTGCATCGTCGGTGGTGCCATAGATGCGAGATTCATCCCCGCTATCGTGAAAGGTTTGATGGATAGAATGGAGCAAGGCCCGCTCACCGGAAGCTACGCCCGCGATGTCCGCGTGATGATCTACGATGGCAAGATGCACCCGGTTGATTCCAATGAAATTTCGTTCCGTTTAGCCGGTAGAAACGCATTCTCCCAGGCATTCCGCAACGCCAATCCTAAGATTCTTGAGCCTATCTACGATGTGGAGGTGTTGACACCCGCCGACACCATGGGCGACGTGATGAGCGACCTTCAAGGACGACGTGCGATTATCATGGGTATGGAGAGCGACAACGGTATCGAGAAGCTCAGCGCTAAAGTGCCTCTCAAAGAGATGTCATCATATTCCACTTCTTTAAGTTCTATCTCCGGTGGTAGAAGCTCTTTCTCAATGAGTTTCTCTTCCTACGAACTTGTCCCGGGCGACGTTCAGGAGAAATTGCTTAAGGAGTATGCCGAATCCCAGGAAGAAGATTAATCTATTCATAAAAACTCTATTTAATCCCCGCGGCATTTTGTGGTGCCGCGGGGACTATTTTTTTCGTTTCAGCATCTATCGGCGTTTATTTCCCGTTGACCTCGCCGGCGTATTCATAGCCTAAGGATTCCACCACCTGCTTGATGCTTTCTGCGTCGCAGTCACCCTCCACAAGGGTAGTGCCGCGCTTCAGATCCACGTTCACCGATTTCACTCCGGGGAGTGAGGAGATTCCTTTCTCCACACGTCCTTTGCAGTGGCTGCACGCCACGCCGTTTATTTTGTACTCTTTCATAATTGCTGTGTCTATATGTGTTGTTTCTGTTTTTGTTTCTGTCCTATTAATCCTATTAATCCTCTCAATCCCTTTCTTCATCAATAGGGTATATATCAGCAGGCACGCCAATAGGATGGAGCATAATGTGCTGAACCATGACGCTGACTCCTCGCAGCATGCGGCGGCGTGGCTTATATGCGGCATAAACCAACCCGATGGAAGAAGATAGTCGATTATCAAGCCTATAATAATCGCCGAAATAGCTATGGTGGCAATATACGTCAGAGTGCTTCTTTTCCCGAGTGTGCGCGACAGCAGCGTGTAGGATGCGAAATTGGCGGCGGGTCCCGCCATAAGAAACACGAATGCCACGCCGGGGGTCAGACCTTTCAGCATCAGCGAGAGTGCGATGGGGATTGAACCGGTGGCACACACATACATCGGTATGGCTATGATCACCACGGCTATCATCGCCGGCAGCGGATATTCGGCAAGTCCCACGAATATGTCGTCGGGAACCAACACCGTGATCAATGCGGCGACCACCAGTCCCGCCACAAGCCATCCTCCTACGCTCTCCACCATCTCTATGAAGCCGTAGTGGAGCATATCCATCACTTTCGCTCCCACGGATTTGTGGGGTGTGGGTGCGTCAATCTTTATTGCGCAGCAGCTATCCTCCGCTCCGTGGCAGTCATCATCGTGGCAGTCATGCTCCCCCTCTTGTGTCGGAGTGGTGTCGTTTTTAGTGATTTTACCTATAATGCTTCCTCCTAACACTGCCGTGACGAATGCCGCTATCGGGCGTGCTATGGCGAATGCCGGACCCAATAGCGAATAGGTGGCTGCGATGCTGTCCACGCCCGTTTGGGGTGTGGAAATCAAAAATGAGGTGGTGGCGGCGGTCGATGCCCCACTGCGCCGCAATGATATGGCGGTGGGGAGCACTCCGCATGAACATAGCGGCAAGGGTACGCCTATCAATGCCGCCTTCATCGCCTCCTTGAATCCGTTGCCGGAGAGATGGCGTGTGAGCAATCTCGGCGTGACAAACGCGTGGAGAATGCCGCAGAACAGAAAACCCAATAGTATGTAGGGCGACATCTCGTTGAGCAGATTCAGCAGTGTGGTGATAATTCCAAATATATTCATTTTCTCTTTCCTTTATTGTTTTCGTTGCAAAATTACTCCCCAATTTCTCATAGGTTGTTATACTATTTTCCCACGTTGTTATAACATTCCCCCTTTCTTTATGTTCGACTTGTCGCAACTAAGGTTTTTTCATTAACTTCGCAGCGTAGTTAACATCAACGAGGCTATTAATAGACATTACACAGGCATTGTTAGATTAATATTCGATTAATGTTAGACTAATATCGCTCGATTAATATAGATGACAAAAGTAAATAAGAATATCACGATTTTAGGATTCGCGTTGACCACCGCTGTTGCTTGCGCTCAGGCGCAAGAGATGACTGGCGGCGCTTCCGTGTTGCCACCCATGCGGGATAATCATGACAGTGTGGCTGACTCCGTCGACAATACCCTTGATGAGGTGGTGGTGAAGGCTTACCGCAAATCCACGATTAAGTCGAAAGGTCTGTATAATGAATCTATCATCACCCGCGCCGAACTGACCAAAGCCGCATGTTGCAATCTTGGAGAGAGCTTCACCACCAATCCTTCTGTGGATGTGAGCTATTCCGACGCCACCACCGGGGCGCGACGCATCAAGCTCCTCGGACTCTCGGGAAGTTATGTGCAGATGCTCACTGAGAATATCCCCAACTTCAGAGGGTTGGCGATGCCTTACGGCTTAGGTTACGTGCCGGGGCCATGGATGCAGAGTATTCAGGTCTCCAAGGGCACATCCTCCGTCAAGAATGGTTATGAGTCAATCACCGGACAGATTAATGTGGAGTATCTCAAGCCAAACACGGAGCAGCAGGTGAATGTCAACGCTTACACCGACAGCGAGAGCAGGGTGGAGGTGAACGCCGATGGGAATATCCATTTCAGCAAACCTCTTAGTTCCGCTCTTTTGGCGCACTATGAGGATAACTACGGCTCACATGATTCCAATGGCGACACCTTCCTCGACAAGCCCAAAATCCGCCAGGTGAACCTTTTCAACCGCTGGGCGTGGTTCGGTACAGACTATATCTTCCAAGGGGGGGTGAGGGTGCTCAACGAGAACAGAAAGAGCGGACAGACCACCCATTCCCATGGAGCCACATCCTCGGACTCCGGAGTGGATCCGCATCATCTTTTCTCAATAAACCTCAAGACGCAGCGATATGAGGCGTTCGCAAAAAACGCCTATATCTTCAACCACGACCATAACGGCAACGTGGCGTTGATGCTCTCGGGCTCATATCATTCCTTGGATGCCGTCTACGGCCACAAGCTGTATGACGCCGACCAGACCAATTTCTACGCATCTCTCATGGTGGAGAATGATTTCACCGAACGCCATAACCTCTCGGCGGGTTTAAGCTTCAATTACGACGGCTTGCATGAATCATACCGGATGAAGCATGATGTGGCTCTCGCACCCACCAAGGATAAAACAAAAGAGTCCGTGGGTGGAGCCTACGCTCAATACACATTCAACTTGGACGACAAGCTCGTGGCGATGGCGGGTATCCGCGGCGATTACAGCTCCATTTACGGCACTTTCGTCACTCCTCGCGCACATATCAAGTGGGCACCGTCGCCATTGTTCAGCGCGCGTGTGTCCGCTGGAAAAGGGTATAGGTCGGTGAATCCGTTGGCTGAAAACAATTATCTCATCGCCAGCGGCAGAACCCTCGTGATTGAGTCCTTGCGACAGGAATCCGCGTGGAATTTCGGAGTGAGCCTTTCATCCTCCATCAGATTGTTCGGAAAACCGTTGGATGTCAATATGGAGTATTACTACACCTCTTTCGACAACCAAGTGGTGGTGGACTACGACTCCAATCCCTCGGAGATTCATATTGCCAACCTCAATGGGGATTCTTATTCCCACGTGTTTCAAGTGGATGCCACTTACCCCATAATCTCCGGATTGAGCTTCACAGCAGCTTACAGGTATAACGATGTGAAGTCAACCTACGGCGGCGTTCTGCTTGAGCATCCGCTCACCAATAAATCGAAGACTCTCTTCACCGCAACATATAAGACACCGCTGGAACTGTGGCAATTCGACGCCACTCTGCAAATCAACGGCGGGGGGAGAATCCCTCTGGCGGAGACTCCGCGATTCCATTCTTTCGCTCAATTGAACTTGCAGGTGACAAGGGAGTTCCGCCATTTCTCCGTTTATGTCGGAGGCGAGAACCTCACCAACTTCACCCAGAAGAATCCTATCATCGGCTCCGACAACCCGTGGAACTCCAATTTCGACCCGACTTTGGTGTGGGGCCCGGTACACGGCGCGATGGTATATGTCGGTTTTAGATATAACTTGAAATAAATTGATTAGAAACAAGTTATAAATAAAACAAGTTATAAATAAAATAGACTATGAATAGGTAGACTATAAATAGATTAGAAGTAATAAAAAATATATGTATATGAAACGTTTAATAGCAATTTTCGCTCTTCTGCTTTCCGTGGCGACACTCTACGCGAAAGACATTCAGACTATCGTGGTGACAACAAATCCGACCATGAAATGTGAGTCGTGTGAGATGAAAATCAAACGCCAACTCCGTTTTGAGAAGGGTATTAAGAATATCGTCACCGATGTGCCGCATCAGACCGTGACAATCACCTTCGATGCCGATAAGACCACTCCGGAGAACCTTATGAAATCGTTCGAGAAAATCGGCTACACTGTAAAAGAGGTTGACCCGGCGGAAACCACTGAGACTAAAGGCTGCTGTGGTGGCGGTTCATGCTCCGACAAGGAAAAGAAGTAAGAGCGAATATCCACACAAAATTAATCGGCACATATTCAAGGTTGACTCTTGATATGTGCCGATTCTTATTTTAGCGTTTCACCGCTGTGTGGCGGTGGAATTCATTACCCTATTCGGGATTCGATTATTTCACCATGATTTTGGCTACCTTGCCACCTTGGCGGCGGATGTAGATGCCGGGAGTGGTGGGTGTGCCGTTGACGCGGACACCTTGCAAAGTGAAGTATTCAGCGCTGGTGGCGGCAGTGTCGATAGTGGATACCGCTGTCATGTCGGAGAGGGTGAATTGCTTCTTCTCCGACCATGCGCTTGCCGCATAGTTCTCTTGGTCCACGGGCACTGCTTTGACGCGGTAGTTGTAGGTGCCGTTCTCCTCAAGATTGGTGAGAGTGAGGCTTGTCTCAGTGAGTCCGCTGTATGTCGTGGTGTTGGTGTCATTGAGTTCGCCGCTGGCGTCGCCTTTGTAGATTTCAGCGGTTTTCACGTATACACGTTTCTTGCTCGCCACAGTCTCAATGCGCACGTATGTCTTGGCGTTGGCGGTACCGTTGAGGAGGATGTCGTAGTCGGCGTAGTCGGAAGTGAGGCTGATCGTTTTGCTTGCGATCGTCTCTTTGGAAGCGTCGATAAGGCTAACTTTCACGCTGCTGTTGTCGCTGCCGTAGTATTTGGCGTTGAGTTTCACTGTCACCACGCCATCCTCGCCTGTGGTGAACACCGGTGAAGTGAATGCTCCGGTCTTTTTGTTTGAACCGAGATAAATCTCATCGTTGGTTTGGTTGACAGAGCCTGTCTGTGTCCAATCGTTGTCCTCGGTGAAATCAGTTGTGCTGACAAGCTCGTATGTGGGTTCCTCGTATTTCGATACCTCCACGGTGTATGTCACCTCGGTGTCATTCTCGGCGGCGTCCCATTTGATTGTGGCGGAGGTGGAGGATACCAACTCGTGGGAAACGTTGATGGGTGTAGCCACGGAGGGGAGCGGAGACTTCATCGTCCAGAAGGAGATGGTGCCATCATCGTTTTTAGTGATTTCAGTCACCGGTTTACCCATGAATTTGCCGGTGTTGACAGTGGCGGCAGGGGTGGAGGTGTCGGTGAGTTCAGTCGCTTTGGCGGAGGGCCAGAGGTCGCCGTAGACATCCGTTTCGTCGAACGAATAGTATGTGTTTCCATATTCGTCGTAGCCCTTTTCAAGCTTCAGCGAATTGTCGGCGGGGATGATTGTCATGTGCTGCGTGTCAGTGTCGTTCACTGTGTTGGCTGCCCATACGCTTTCGCTGTAGGTGACGTGTGTGATCATCAATCCCTCGCTGTAGAGATATTTATCCCATCCCTGTTTGGCGCGGTTCTCAAGAACATAATATTCGTTGGAATTTTGGCTGTTGGTGATTTTGATTGCCTTGTCGGTCTCGAGATTCTTTTGGTTGAACACGGGGAGAGTGTTGAACGTGTTCTCTGTGGCTTCCTCAAGGTCGATCCATTTCATGAAGGCTTTCTCATATGCCGAGTATCCTACGGGGGTGTAGCCGTTGTCGTTGTAGGAACCATAATCCATCAACGACCATGGACCCATGCCGAAGTGGGGCCCGTATTGAGTGTCGTAGAAGTCGGGGAGGTCAAGACAGTGGGAGAACTCATGGCAGAATGTGCCGATACCGTCGATTTGGGTGAGGTCTGATCCGTAAAGCTCGTTGAACACCGCGAATTTGTCAATTTTGGTGCCGTCGTAGGTCAATGATTTGCCGTAGTCGGAACTTGAAAGCTCCCATTGGCACGGCCATACGGAGTCTGCGGAATCCTCATCGTAGGAGGAGGCCTCGCCGTCGCCGGCGTAAAGCACTATGATTACGTCGCATTCACCGTCGTTGTTGTTGTCGTATTGGCTGAAATCAATATCTGAGTTGAGGAGCGTACACGCCTCGCCAACCATTTTCCCGACACCTTGGTCGTTGCCCCAATAGTCGTTGCCGCCGTATGTGGCGCGGTTGCCGGAGAGGGTCACGGGACCATAGATGTCGAATTGGGGGGTGTATTTCCCGTTGGATTGGTCCACGAAATATTGATATGCGCTGGTTTCACCTTGTGAAAAGAAGTTGGTGAAGGTGGCTTTGGCGTCGTTGTCTTTGAATTTGTAGTCTTTGTATTGAACTAAGAGGATGGGCACTTTGGGTGATCCGGAGGAGGGCACTTGGCTCGCTCCTTTAGCCACGCGGCGCGCCGCTTTGCGCATGGTGCCGTTGGCTTTCGCCGCTTTCGCGATTCTGCTCACATTCATTCCCTCAAAGTTCGCTTTGATGAATGATGTCTCGGCGGCGTCGCGGAGTCCCTCGTTGTGTGCTATGATTTCCGACACTCCTTCAGCGGTGCGGTAGTAGTAATTCCCGTCCGCTTTTTTGCTTACTGCGAGTCCATCGGTTGTGACGAAAGAGTGAAAGTGCTCGTCTCCTGTAAGATTAAGTGTGATGGTGGTGCCGTCGGCTTGCCTGTAGGTCCTCAGTCCTTTCTTGGCGGGCGACGCGTAACCACTGATACTAATCAGGGCCATTAGCCCGATAGGTAGTAATTTCTTCATTAGTTGTTACTTCGTGTTTGTTATTACTATGTGTTTGTTATTACTATGTGTTTGTCAAAAAATTATTATTCATATCTTTTACTTGTGCTTGTTGTATTCTTATTTACAACAAGCCGATAAAATTACACAAATTTCCTTTTGGAGAGATTATATGTTGAAATTTTTGAGGTAATTTGTAATCTGTTAACAACTTTGTGCTTATCGGTTTATCCCTCTCGCCGCCGCTATGAAGTTAGCTATTATGGCGCTTCCAGAGGTGGTGATGATGCTCTCCGGATGGTATTGCACCCCGTAGAGGTGGAGGTCGCGGTGTGTGAACGACATCAAATTATCCATGTCGTCCGTCGCGGTGGCATGGAGCGCTTCGGGCAGAGTGGCTGGGTCAATTATCCATGAATGGTAGTGCCCCACGGTGATCGGACGCGGCAGTGAGCGGTAGAGTGCGTCATCATAGTCCACATGCGTGAGTGGCGATTCATGTCCGTGAAGCGGCTGCGTGAGGTTGGTGAGCTTAGCCCCGAAGAATTGGGCGAGGGCTTGGAATCCAAGGCATATCCCAAGCATCGGTTTGGTGGTGTGGTATCTATGTATCACCTCCATGAGCCTCCCCGCCGCTTCCGGGACATCCGGCCCGGGGGAGATTATTATGGCGTCGTACTCCTCAAGGGCGTTGAGCCGCGGATCATCGTTGCGCATCACCTCCACGCTCACTCCTTCGATGCCGCGCGTCATCTGCACTATGTTGTAGACGAACGAATCGTAGTTGTCTATTATAAGAACTTGCATCCTTATTCGATTTTTTTTGCGAAGTTACATCATTTTGTCTTTATAACCTCATAATAAAGCACTAAATTTGCATCCTAAAACAGAGTAAATGCATACAGATATTTCAACCTTGCGGAGATTGATGGATAATCATGGCGCCTCCCGCACGCCATTTCTCTTCGCTGTGGACTATGATATGCGTCGGTGTCTTTTCTTCGACGACCCTTTGCGGTGCCGTGAGATACGCTGGGCGACGGAGTGTGCCGGCAACGGTAATCCCGAATCAGCCCTTTCCGCGCTCTCTCCATGTCGGGCACCGGAGCTGAAGATAAAAAAGATGCTCCCTTTTGATGAATACGCGCGTAAATTCGCCGTGGTGAGGGAGGGGCTTCTCCATGGCGACAGTTTCTTGACAAACCTCACCGTCGGGGTGGAGGTGGAGTGCAACCTCTCTTTTGAGGAACTGTTCTCTCTGTGCGATGCTAAATATAAACTTCTGATTCCTAATGAGTTCGTGTGCTTCTCGCCTGAACGGTTTATCCGTATTGCCGATGATAGCATTTACGCCTATCCGATGAAGGGCACAATTGATGCCACGTTGCCTGATGCCGAGACACTTTTGATGGACAGCTACAAGGAAAAGTGCGAACACTACACCATAGTGGATCTCTTGCGCAACGATCTCAGCATGGTCTCCGACAATGTGCGTGTCAGCAGGTTCAGGTATATCGACCGTGTAGCCACGCAGTCCGGTGAGATTCTTCAGACGAGTTCGGAAATCGTGGGCGACCTTCCCTCCGACTGGCATTCCCATGTTGGGGGTATTCTATGCGGTCTTCTCCCCGCCGGATCTATTTGCGGCGCTCCGAAGCCGGCGACGCTACGTCTTATCGCCGCCGCGGAACAGTCGCCGCGCGGATGGTACACGGGTGTTTGGGGATATTATGACGGAGATTGTTTGGACACCGCCGTGATGATCCGTTGTCTGGCTAACGAGAACGGCGCGACATATTTTCATAGCGGTGGCGGTGTCACTGTCAACAGCTCCGCTGAGGATGAATATAATGAGGTCTTACAGAAAATTTATCTTCCGGTGAAATGAAGAATACTCTCTTTATAGAAACTATGAGGGTGGAGGAGGGGAGGATTATTAATCTTCCAAGCCATATCAACCGTATGTGCGCCACTCTCAATGAGGTATGCGGCGGTGCGCCGGAGCTTGCTCCGCTGCTCAATGCCGCGGTGCCTGACGATGTGCGGAAGTGCCGTGTGGTTTATGGTGTTGAGGGAATAGAATCTGTGGAGTTCGGTGCTTATCAGCCACGGAATGTCAGGACGCTGAGGTTGGTGGAGGCGGATGTGGACATGGACTACCACCTTAAGTATGCCGACCGTTCCCGGCTCACTCAGCTGTTGGAGCGTCGCGGCGGATGCGATGAAGTGTTGATTCTAAAAAATGGATTTGTCACCGACACGTCATACACCAACGTTGTTTTCACTGACGGGCTCCGCTTTGTCACTCCCAGCACATACCTCCTGCCGGGCACTATGCGCGCCGCTCTGTTGCGTAGCGGTGAAATTGTGGAGGTCCCCGTCTCCGCCGATGATATCAAGGCCTATACCCACGTGGCTTTGATCAACGCCATGCTTCCCTTGCGTCGCATCCCTTTCATCCCTGTCGGGAATATATGCCTTTAGAATATTAGCATCCTCCCGGGTTTGCGGGGTTTCGGCGAGGGATAGACGGTGCGGCAATAGCCGAGTGCCACAAAGCAGCGTGCCACCATATTGTCGGGAATACCCCACGCACGCAGCATCTCAACACCTTCGGGACTGGTGAATGTCTCCTCGCCGCGTGCCACAATGCAACTGCTGATGCCTAAACTTGTCGCCATGAGCACCATGTTCTCCGCGGCGCAAAAAGCATCGGGGATACTATATAGAAAATTCTTTTGGGCGAACACTACCGCCACCGAGGGCGCTCCGTAGAATCCGCTGCGTATGCTCGGATCATCAATGATGGAGGGCTGCTCCTTCGATACGTATGACCCCGCCAAGCGGCTCCTGTCCATACATGCCACGTTCAGTTTGCCTATATGTTCCACCATCAACGCGTCATGCACGCCCACAATCATCGATCGCTGTCCGCCTCCGGCATTCGGAGCGTACAACCCGGCTTCGATTATACGTTGCAAATCCTCACGGGATATCTGTTCATCCGTGTATTGACGGATGGAACGGCGGCGTTTGATTATTTCCAATAAATCGATCCCTAATAAATCTGTCTTCAATAAATCTGTATCCGACATATCTTCTCTATTTTGTAGTCGCCTGTTTTAAGTTTAAGATTCCACCTTTTTCCAGCATTGAGGATCGGGTGCGAAAAAGGAGTGGTGGTATCCGTAAGCCACCGCGGGGCATCCGCGGCAGAAGCGCAGGAGTTCGCACTTGGAGCATTTCTCCATCTTCTCATGTTGGCGATACACCTCTTCCGCCTCTCCGTTGAAAATATCGTACATCGGTGTCGCCACTTCATCGCCGGCGTTCCCGAACAATTCCCCTACGGGGGATTCAAACCTACGGCACGCCATCACTTGTCCGGTGGGCAGGATGGTGATGTGGCAGTTGGCGCAGTTGCAACCATCGTAGATGGTGTCGCTATCCAACCCTTCCGGAATCTTGAAGAGTCCTTTCTCATAGAGGAAGAGCGTCCATAGATGGTCTTTGAGGTTGAATGTGGTGTCGCTGTCGCGGTATCGCTCGTATCGTTGCCATAGAGTGTCGAGAAGCGCGCGGTATTCCTCCGGCTCTATGTGTGTGCGCTCGCTCACCGCTTTCTCTTGCGAGGTGGGGCAGTAGCGTCCGAACGCGAATATATCCACATGGTGCTCCACCACGAGGTCCACGATCGCCGGAATCTCGTGGATGTTGGTGCCGCTGACGGTGGTCATAACGGCGCAGTCAATGCCGGCTTGGCGGATGGTGGATATGGCGCGGAGGGTGGCGTCGAACGACCCCGGTTTACGTATGGCATCGTGGGTCTCACGCAGACCGTCGATGCTCAATTGGTATTTGCGGCATCCCAACGCTTTCATCCGTCGGCATACCTCAGGAGTGAGGTGGAAGGGATTGCCCATAAGTGTAAATGGAATATTTTGCCGATGCAGAAGCTCAAGGATATCCCAAAAACGGGAATGCAGGATAGGGTCCCCTCCCGTGATATAGAAATAGGGTAGACGGTTTGTGCGTTCACACATCCCTCTACATGTGTCAATCACCGCCATGCAACGTTCCCACGACATCTCTGTCATGTGGGGATGTCCCTCGCTGAAGATATAGCAATGTTGGCAGCGTTGGTCGCATACATCCGTAATGTGCCACTGAAAAGCAAAATATTCCATTCTTACAATAATAAGTTTGGTGGATGAGGTGGATTATTTCTTGTCACCGGCGCCGCATGCTGTTCCGCAAGCGGCGGGTTTCTCCTCTTTGTCACCTGCACCGCACGCTGTGCCGCATGCTGCGGGTTTCTCCTCTTTGTCGCCTGAACCACATGCTGAACCGCATGCGGCGGGTGCGCCTGCCTCGGCGCGCAATACGCGCTGTGCGCTATGGCAGAATCCGATTTCGTTTGAACGTCTCATCTTTCTGACTTTAATTAAATGTTTATTAATAAAAAATGATTACCTAAATACGTGGCCTTTGCAGTCCCTATAACGAACTGAAAGGCTCTTCAGTTCTTGAGTGCAAAATTAATAATCATCATCTAATTTTGCAAGAGGTATATGGAGGCGACTCCTACTTTTTTATGTAGAGATAGCGCGCCAATCCATAGATGTAGCGGCGGAAACCGGGGCGGTAGGCGAGGATGTGGTCGAACCAGGAGGTGCGTTTAGTCACCCATTTCACTATGATTCCCACAAGAAACATCGCTATGAGGGTGCCGATACCCACGATATTCCATTGCCATGCTCCGAAGAAGATATAGCATAGCATCACTCCGATGCCCACAAGAGCCACATCTATCGATATCTTCACCTTGGGAAACTCTATGTGGGTGACACGGCACACAGCCACGGAGATTCCCTCTCCCGGCATGGTGACGCTTCCGCAACGTACCTCGAAGGAGATGCCGATGCCTAAGAAAACGCATCCCACTAATTGCGTCACCACCTGCTGCCATAAGCAGGTGGGCTCAAGCCATACGGTGAGCATCATCCAGAAATCAAGCATCATCCCGAAGATGAAACCTATGACGAGCTGGAACAGCTGTACCAACTCAAACTGCTTGCGCAGAATCAGGATTTGAAACACTACCAACAGCGCATTCATCATATAGGTGTATTGACCTATGGTGTACACCGGAGCGAGTCCTATTTTCCCCGCGTTCTGGAAAACATAAGGAATAACACTGATCACACTTGACCCAAGCGCCGACCGAACGCAGCAAACCACGCCCAACGTCATTATAAAGAGAGAGATTACCAATAAAAAATGCTGCCAACAGAATGATACAACCTTGTCTTTCATATTCCTAATATTGTTCTTGTGCCAAAAAAATCATGCAAAGTTAGCGAATATTATTGAAAGTGCGGCGTAAAAGGATTTTAAAAAAAAGATGCCGCGGTTTTCTGTGGTTTCTGTTTTTTTAGCTACCTTTGTAAAATTAAAAACGTGTAAAATCAAAAACGTTATGCCGCGGATACAATGCGTGGCATAAAGAAAACTTGATACAAATGAGCAACGAACGGTATATCACTCGTGGCGTTTCCGCATCCAAAGAGGATGTGCATAATGCTATAAAAAACATTGATAAGGGTCTCTATCCTAAAGCGTTTTGTAAAATCATCGACGACGTTTTGGTGGGCGACCCGGAGTATTGCAATATCATGCACGCTGATGGCGCCGGAACAAAATCCTCGTTGGCGTACGCTTATTGGAAAGAAACCGGTGATCTCTCCGTTTGGAAGGGTATTGCTCAAGATTCCTTGATAATGAACGTGGACGACCTGTTGTGTGTCGGTGCCACGGACAACATCCTACTCAGTTCCACCATTGGAAGAAATAAATTGCTTATCCCCGGAGAGGTGATAGCCGAGATTATCAACTCCACGGAGGAGCTGCTCGCCAACCTCCGCAAATGGGGTGTGAACATCGTCAGCACCGGTGGTGAAACCGCCGATGTGGGCGACTTGGTGAGGACGATCATCGTTGACAGCACCGTCACTTGCCGCATGAAGCGCAGTGATGTGGTCGACAACGCGAACATCAAAGCCGGTGATGTGATTGTGGGGTTGGCATCCTCGGGCAAAGCCATTTACGAAGATGAATACAACGGCGGCATGGGTAGCAACGGACTCACCTCCGCACGCCACGACGTGTTCGCGAAATATCTCTTGGAAAAATATCCCGAGACGTGTGATCTCAACGTCCCCAACGAATATCTTTATTCCGGCTCGCGCCGACTCACCGACAGCGTGGAGGGCGTGACGCTCGATGCCGGTAAACTCGTGTTGTCGCCCACGCGCACATACGCCCCGGTGGTGGCGGAGGTGCTTAAATGCATGAGAGCCTCGATCCATGGAATGGTACACTGCTCCGGAGGCGCCCAAACAAAAATCCTCCACTTCATCGGCGAAGGTTTGCACGTGGTCAAAGACAACCTCTTCCCGATACCCCCTCTCTTTGACCTTATTCAGAAGGAGAGCGGCACTGATTGGAAGGAGATGTATAAGGTGTTCAATATGGGACACCGCTTCGAATTTTACCTCGACCCCAAAGATGCGGACAAAGTCATCGAAATATCAAAACGTTTCGGCATAGACGCGCGTATCGTGGGTAGGATTGAACCGGCTCCCGGTGAAAAGAAACTCACTATTACGTCGCAGTACGGAACTTTTGAGTACTGTTGATTGTTGTATCTTTTGAGATAGATAACAGTGAATCTATAATAGTGAATCTTAACAGTGAATCTATAATAGGAATCTATAATAGTGAATCTTGAAGGTGAATCTATTGTGTAAAATTGTAATCAAAATGAAGAAAATCTATTTGAGCGTAGCATTGGTCTTAGGACTGAGCTCTTGTCTTATGCTCAATTCTTGTGTCGGCAGCTTCGCTCTGACAAACAAAGTCTTGAGCTGGAATAACCAAGTGGGCGATAAATTCGTCAATGAGTTAGTATTTTTCGCATTTTGGATTCTTCCTGTCTATGAGGTCACATCCATTGCGGATTTGTTGGTGATCAACTCGATTGAGTTCTGGAGCGGCACTAATCCCGTTGAGGCTTCCACCAAATATATCGACACCGATTCAGGCAGATATATGGTGAAGTGCGACGGCAAGGGCTACGATGTGGTCTGTCAGGATTCCGGAGAATCTGTGAGATTGGATTTCGACGCGGATGACCAGACTTGGTCGGTGAATGTCGACGGCGAGGAGTATCCTTTCATGACTTTCGTTGACGACACCCACGTCAAAATGATCACTCCTTCGGGTGAATTTAAAATGTATGAGACTTCCGAGAGGGGAGTGATGGCATATAATGAAGCTATTTCTTCCGCTCGCTCATTGGCTCAGCGTTAACACTTTAGCTCCGCTCCATGCGCTGCATGGGGCGGAGTCTCTTTTTTTTTGCAACAATTTTTTGCCCTAAAAGTTGCATGGATAAAGAGAAATTTGTAACTTTGCATCGTCAAAACGAAAGACACACATTCATTGCCTTGTGGTGTAATGGTAGCACGCAGGTTTCTGGCACCTTTAGTGAGGGTTCGAATCCTTCCAAGGCAACAAGTTGAAGAGCATTCCGATGAGGGATGCTCTTTTTATTTGAACAAATACGCCGCTTCGTGCGTATATATATCAGCATATTTTTCAACGCGAATTAAATTTTTTAGATTGATGAATCATTCAGATTGATGAATCATTCAGATTATCACGTCATTTAAATTATTGAGTTATGGGAACAAAGTATTCAGGTACGCAAACTGAAAAGAACCTCATGGCGGCGTTCAGCGCCGAGAGCGAGGCTCGCAACAAGTACACCTATTTCGCTTCACGGGCTAAAAAGGACGGCTTCGAACAAATTGCCGCGATTTTCCAGCAGACCGCCGACAACGAGAAGGAACATGCCGAGTTGTGGTATAAAGAGCTGCATTGCATTTGCGACACGGAGAAGAATCTGGAGAATGCCGTGGAGAGTGAGAACCATGAGTGGACCGACATGTATGCAGGATTCGCCAAAACAGCCGACGAGGAGGGCTTCCACGACTTGGCGGCGCGTTTCCGCCTCGTGGCTGCCATAGAACGCCGACACGAAGAACGTTACCGCGCTTTGCTGATGAATGTCAAAATGGGGGAGGTCTTCGCGCGTAGTGAGGTGAAAGTGTGGGAGTGTAGAAACTGCGGACACATAATCGTCGGAACTCACGCCCCGGAGGCTTGCCCCACGTGTATGCACCCACGGGCGTTCTTCCAACTGCACATTGACAACTTCTGATAATCATCCACGCCCCGTCCCTTCTGTGAGGGATGGGGTCTATTTTACCCTTCCGTACATTATCAGATGCGAGGAAAAATAAGGGGATGCCATTTCCGACACGCATACCCCTTTCGTGGAGGAGGCATGGATGAATCTCCCCACGTCTTCCATTAGAATCCCCACGTGCGTTATTTTTTCGGGATCCTTGCCCGTGGCGAAGAACACCAGATCACCTGTGGCCGCCTCGGCGGCGGAGACGGAGTCGCAGAAAGCGGCTTGCTTCGCCGAGTTGCGCGGTAGCTTTATGTCGGCGGCTTTCTCATACACCATCATCACCATTCCCGAACAATCCGTTCCTTCACCTTTTTCGGCGTGTCCGTATTGATAGGGGGTGCCGAGCCATGTCTTCGCCTCCTCCATTACCGCTTTTTGGCGTTTGCTGAGTTTCGCGGAGGTCGTGGAGGGTTGTTTCCCCGTCGTCTGTCCGCTCGCCACCTCCCCCTTGTCCACCACCACGGAGCGGTGGCTCCCGCATGAACACGTCAGCGCGAGGGTCAGTATTAGGGATAGAGAGAGTCTGTTTTTTAGCTTTGTGGTTAGCATCGAGGTCATGATGAATCTTAGTTTTGAAGTCATGATGAATCGGAGTCTTGCGTATGATATGGCAAAGGTAGCCATTTATTCCGACATATCAAACTGCGGATATCTAATGCCGGCGGAGGGTGTTGTTGCGGATAACCATGGCGGACTCCCGTGGCGTAAGTATGTGAAGATATGTTGAGTATGACGGATAATGGTTTAAAATATTTCACAGTTATTGCGGTTATGATTAAATTAAGCTAAATATCAATACCGATGTTTTGTAGGCTGAAATAAAGGCGATATATTTGCACTATTAAAATAAATAAGATTTTAACATAACTAACTTAGAATTGAAGAAATATTCTATACTACAATGAGAAAACAGAGTATTAAAATCGCAATGTGCGCTGTGGCGCTGAGCTTGGGGGCATCCTGCGTTTACGCTCAGCAGGAAGGCTCTTTCATCCGCACAGCCTCTACTTCATCGTTTGATACTGATTTTACGGTGGCTGCCGAAAAAACGGTCAACTCCGTGGTTTGTATCAAAAGCTACGTATCGAGACAACAGAATCCGTATAGTTCTTATGGATCCACAAACCCCTTTGATTTGTTTGATTTCTTTTTCGGACCGCAGCAACAGCAGCAGCCGAAACAGCAGCAGCGTCAGCAGAAAAAGTCGGAGCCGGTGCAGAGCGGACTTGGCTCGGGCGTGATTATCAGCGCTGACGGATATATCGTCACAAACAACCACGTGGTGGATGGCGCCGACAAATTGGAGGTGCTCCTGAACGACAACTCCACATACGAGGCGAAAATCATAGGCACCGATGAGGCGTCGGATTTGGCACTGATTAAGATTGAGGCGAGCGGTCTCTCTCCTATCACTTTCGGCGACAGCGAGAGTGTGAAAGTGGGGGAGTGGGTTCTTGCCGTGGGTAATCCTTTCGGGTTCAACTCCACCGTGACCGCGGGAATCATTAGCGCGAAGGGACGCTCTTTGGGCAGCAATTCCAGTGGCAGAATGGGTGTGGAATCCTTCTTGCAGACTGATGCCGCCTTGAACCCCGGAAACTCCGGCGGCGCTTTGGTTAACCTCAAAGGTGAGCTGATCGGTATCAATGCCGCCATATACTCCAACACCGGAAGCTACACCGGATTCTCCTTCGCAATCCCGACAACCATCGCCAAAAAAGTAATCACCGATATCCGTCAGTATGGCACTGTCCAACGTGCCGTCTTGGGTGTCACTGTGGCTGAGCTGGATTCCAAAATCGCCAAGGATAAAGGCATCACTTGCACCAATTCCGGTTTGATTATCTCCTCCGTGGAGGATAGAAGCACCGCCAAGGAATTGGGTCTTGAGGAGAATGATGTGATCGTGGGTCTCAACGACTCCAAGATCCACACCCTCGCCGAGTTGCAGGAGCAGATGAGCAAGTATCGCCCAGGCGACAAAATCTCCGTTTCATTCTATCGCAATAATAAATTGCAGACAAAGAGCGGAGTGCTTAGAAACAACCAGGGCAACACCGAATTGGTTAAGAAAGAGGACTTCTCTTCGTTGGGTTGCGCGTTCATGAAAGTCTCCGATGAGACTAAACAGCATCTCGGAATCACATATGGTGTGCAAGTCATGGGTGTGAAAGAGGGACGTTTCCGCGACGAGGGTATCACCGATGGTTTCGTGATCCTTACAATCAACGAGGAGCGTGTAAGCTCTTCCGACGATGTGGAGCGAATCTTCAATAAAATCATGAAGAGCGACGACTCCGACAAAGTGATGATTATCTCCGGCATTTATCCCACTGGTAAGAAACGCTACTATGCGGTAAACTTGAATCAGTAAGGTGCGGTCAATCTGAATCAGTAAGGTCGGTCATAACAGACCGCCGGGTTAATAGAAACACGTTCGGGGAATAATTCCAAAGGGGTTATTCCCCGAAACTTATTTCCGCGAAACTTATTTCCGCACCTTCCGTTTCTATCTTCTGACCATTCGCACCAATCCTTTGCGTCTCTTGTGCGTTCATATCATTGGTTGTGTCGCGAAATATAGAAAAATTTCTCAAAAAAGAGAAAAAGAATAAACAATTTCATGGGTCAGTTGTTGCACCTTTGAGGAGGAATTTGTAAATTTGCAAGAATTTTTGCACGAGCTATATGAGACAATTAAAAATAACAAAATCAATCACCAATAGGGAGAGCGCCTCATTGGACAAGTATTTGCAAGAAATAGGTAGGGAAGAACTTATTTCTGTCAGTGATGAGGTAGAATTAGCTCAACGCATTAGAAAAGGGGACAGAAAAGCCCTCGATAAGCTTACGCGCGCCAATCTTCGTTTCGTGGTGTCGGTGGCGAAGCAATATCAAAATCAGGGTCTGAGCCTTCCGGACCTTATCAATGAAGGCAATCTTGGGCTTATCCGCGCCGCCCAAAAATTTGATGAAACGCGCGGTTTTAAATTTATCAGCTACGCTGTGTGGTGGATCCGTCAATCCATCCTCCAAGCCTTGGCTGAGCAATCCCGTATCGTACGTTTGCCATTGAATCAGGTAGGCGCTTTAAACAAACTCAATAAGGAGTTGTCGAAGTTCGAGCAGGAGCATGAACGCAGACCATCTCCCGAGGAGTTGGCGTCACGTGTTGACATGCCTGCCGACAAGGTGGCTGACACAATGAAAGTTTCCGGTCGTCACAGCTCAATCGACGCGCCTTTCGTGGATGGCGAGGAGAACTCCTTGCTCGATGTCTTGGTCAACGACGACAGCCCCATGGCTGACGCGCGCCTTAATCAGGAATCACTCGCAAGAGAGGTCGACAGGGCACTTCAACAGCTCCAAGACCGCGAACGCGACATCCTTAAAATGTTCTTCGGCATCGGTTGCCAGGAGATGACTTTGGAAGAAATCGGTGCCAAGTTCGACCTTACACGTGAACGCGTGCGCCAGATTAAAGAGAAAGCTATCCGCCGACTGAAAGGTCAGAAGAGCAGATTGCTGAAGAGCTATCTCGGCGAATAGTCGGATGACGCGAATATTTTAGATTAATTGAACACAGCCCTATGATGAAAGGTATCCCCAACAAGAGATTCGCCCTAATCGTAGGGCTGCTTATTTTTCTCGCCTCCGGGCTTTACGCCCAAACTCCCGCGGTGGACTCCGCCGTTGAAATGAAAAAGTCCGCCGCTGAAATGGAAAAAACAGAGAAGGGATTCACGTGGGGCGCTTATCTCGGCTCTTCAGTGGATCTCACCGGCAACGACCTCACCACTTTCGACGCTAACCTACAGTTCGGATATTCCCTCCCTTATCTTCAAATGATCGGCGTGGGGGTGGGCGTGAGACGTTCTCTCGGCTCTCGCAACACTTTCGTTCCTCTTGATGTGGTGGTGCGCACCAACTTCCGTCGCAGACCGTCGTTGCTTTTCATGAATTTCCAATCGGGATATTCTTTCAATACCATCAGTGAAGACCGTTATAAGGGCGGATTCCAAATGAGCCTCGGTCTCGGCGTGAACCTAACGCAATCTCCAAAACTTAAAAGCTACATAATGCTCTCTTATGGGTTTTTCCATATCAATGCCAGGCAGGTGGATAACCTCCGCATGGATATGAATTATGTGAACCTCGCTCAATTAGGTATCGGAATACAATTTTAATGTTTTTCGGTAAATAATTTTTGTAGATTAAAAAAATATATCTACCTTTGCCCACATAAGAAAGATAATTCTACAATAACAAAATGTTTATATTATGATTAAAAAGTATCTAACCTTTTTATTCAGCGTGATTGCCGGATGTTGCATGGGGCTTACTGCTCAGGCGCAGCAGCTGACACCGCTTCCGCTTAATCCTCAGATTAAGCATGGACAGCTCCCCAATGGATTGAACTACTATCTACTCCACAACGAGGAGCCGCAAGGGCGTGCGAACTTCTATATCGCTCAAAAGGTGGGCTCCACTTTGGAATCCCCCGAACAATTAGGTCTGGCTCACTTCCTCGAGCACATGGCGTTTAACGGTACCACAAACTTCCCCGGCAAGAATATGCTCAACTACTTGCAGGCTAAGGGTATCCGTTTCGGTGCCGACATCAACGCTTACACAGGCTTCGATGAGACCGTCTACAACATCAACAATATCCCCACCGCCGACACCGCGCTTATGGACTCAGTCCTCTTGGTGCTTCATGATTGGAGTGGCGACATCCTTCTCGAGGGTGATGAAATTGATGCCGAACGCGGCGTCATCCAAGAGGAATGGCGTATGAGAAACGACGCAGGCACTCGTTTCTACGCCGCGATGTTGCCTCAAATCTATAAGGAGTATCAATATCAGCAGATGCCTATCGGAAAGATGGATATCGTGATGAACTTCCCTTATCAGGCCATCCGCGACTATTATAAAAAATGGTATCGTCCGGATCAACAGGGCATCGTAATCGTCGGTGATTTCGACGTGGATGAAATGGAACAGAAGGTCATCAAGCTCTTCTCCACCATCAATATGCCCGAGAATGCCGCTGAGCGCACTTATCCCGCTGTGAGCGATAATGATGAACCCATCTATTTCGCTTTCCAAGATAAAGAGGCCTCCTACACTTACGCTTCCGTATCTTTCAAAGAGGATGTCACTCCCTTCGAATATCGCAACTCTGTTGAAATCTACGTGAATGATTTGATGAAGAATATCATCGCCGGCATGATCAACAATCGTTTGGAGGAGTATGGCGAAACAGCCGAGTCCCCCTACGTACAGGCTTACGCTAACTTCGGACAATTCTATATCTCTTGCACCAAAGATGCGTTCACTGTTTCCGTAGTGCCCAAGGATGATGTGGAGACCGCCACTCAAAAAGCTATGGAAATCGTGGCTCAGGCCCTTAAGACAGGCTTCATGCAGAGTGAGTACGACCGCGTGAAAGATGAGATGCTCGCAAGCTATGAGAAGCAATACAACGAGCGTGACAAAGTGAACAACGACCGCCGCGCCAAAGAGATTATCCGCCACTATATCGACAATGAGGCCCTCCCCGGCATTGAGACGGAGTATGAACTTGCTCAGCAGATTTTGGGTGCGCTCCCCGTGGAGGCCATCAACCAATCTTTGGACGGCATCCTAACTAAGGAGAATCAATGCATCGTCGTATTCCAGCCCGAGGCCGAGGGTAAAGTTTTGCCCGAGAAAGACGCTATGGTGGGAATCGTAAACAACGCTATCGATAAAGAATATGAGGCTTACGTTGACGAGGTGATCACCGAGCCTTTGATTGCTAAACTACCCAAAGCGGGCAAAATCACAAGCACCAAAGAGAACACTGCTCTCGGAACCACTGAGTTCATCCTTTCCAATGGTGTTAAGGTGGTGGTGAAACCCACAGACTTCGCCGCTGATGAAATCATTATGACCGCTTTCAGCGAGGGTGGCCGTCAGATGTTCGCCCCCGAGGACAACGCAAATATGATCATGCTCTCCGACGCTGTGGAGGCAAGCAAACTCGGCACTTTCGACAACACTAAATTGAATAAATATCTTGCTGGAAAGAAAGTCTCCGTGGAGATTTCTTTGGGCAATAAAGTGAATGAAGTGGAAGGTTCATCCACAGTGAAGGATCTCCCCACTATGATGGAGTTGGTTTACTCTTACTTCACCAATATGCAGCCCGACGCTGAGAAGTATGCCGCAAACGTGCAGAAAGCCATCCCCATGTTGGAAATGCGTTCCAATAATCCTAACACTGCCTTGAGCGACACTCTCAACAATGTGATGTATAAGGGTGACCCCCGTTTCGTGTCTCCCAACGTGGAAATCGTGAAACGCGCCGACTACAATAAGATGTTCTCCTACGTGAAGAATATGCTTTCCAACGCAAGAGACTTCACTTTCATTTTCACAGGCAACATCGATATGGCTACTTTCCGCCCCTTGTTGGAGCAATATATCGCAACTCTTCCCTCAAAATCCAAAGCTACCAAATTGGGCACTGTTTACCCCATCACAGTGGCTGAGGGTCAAGTGAAGAGCGAGTTCACAAAGGCTATGTCGACACCCTCCACAATCATCTATAATGTGATTTCCAACACTTCGGATCCTTATTCCATCTACGATGATGTGAAAATCAGTCTCGCCGGTGAAATCCTTGGCAACATCTACACACGCACAATCCGTGAAGAGGAGGGTGGCGCTTATTCTCCCTACGCTTACGGTATGGTCAACCCCACCACCAAACGTTGGTCCATCATCTCTGTAATCCAAACAAACGCCGAGCAACAGGATAAGATGCTTGAAATCGCCAACCGCGAAATTCAGAACCTCTTGAAGAACGGTGCTTCCGAAGAGGATTTCAATAAGGTGAAGGGCGCCGCGCTTAACCAATATGATATCAATGTACGCAAGAACCAATATTGGGACAACAGATTGACTTCTTACGAGCTTGGTCGTGATATGATCACCAACCATAAGGATGCCATCGAATCCCTCACTCTCGCCGACTTCAACGCATGGCTCAGCAAATGCTACAGCGGCAAGGATGCGATCACTGTTATCATGACAGGTGTGAACGAATAACATTCGGATTCATATAAATAAAAAAGAGGCGTGCCGGAATTACGGCGCGCCTTTTTTATGTTGTTGCCAATATTCAAAGTGCTATTCAAACAGGTCATTGGCTGTGACCTCGTTGTCGGCCACCTCTGAATGTATGTCTTTTGTCACACCGAAAGTGCTGACGAATGTGTTTACCAGCGAATAGGTGGTCTTTGTCTTTACTTTAAACAATCCCATGCGTTCGCGTATGCGCTTGGCATATTCCCCGGTGATCGTGTATGGAATGCTTGAAAACTTCATTTCACAGAGATTGATACAGCGGTCGCCGCGTTCAATGACTAAATCAATCTGCGCTCCTTTCACGCCCTCCTCCTCTTTTTTGACCCATAGGTCTAAAAATATGAGATTAAGTGAAATTATCCCCTACTTTTTTCTCCGGAACCAATTT